>NZ_JAQGKZ010000096.1 GCF_028289855.1 Sphingomonas bacterium
CCCCCGCTCCGCCCGAATGGCCGACGATATGATGATCGATGATACGCATGATTGTCTCCTACCGACCCGCGGCCCGGCGATTTTGTCTGTAATTAAATTACTTTTGGCACAAGCCGGTTCCGCTGTCAGCGGTCAAGCCGCTCGACCGGTATGCAGATCGGATGGCCCGGAACCGCGACGAGCCGCACGCCGAACAGCGCGCCGAGGCGATCCGGGGTCAGGATGTCGGGCGCGGACCCGGACGCGACAATCCGCCCACCGTTCATCAGGATCGCGTCGTCGGCAACCCGCGCTGCCTGTGCGAGATCGTGAAGCACAGCGACCACTCCCGCCCCGGCCTGCGCGACGGCGCGCAACCGGTCGAGCAGGTCGAGCTGGTGCGCGGGATCGAGGCTCGCCAACGGCTCGTCAGCGAGCAACCACCGGGGCTCCCCTGCCAGCACGCGTGCGAGCAAGACACGCGCGCGCTCGCCGCCCGACAATTCACCGACGCGGCGATCGGCCAGCGCGCCGGTATCGGTCGCCGCCAGCGCCGCCGCGATCGCCGTGGCATCGGCTACCGACCCGGTGCGGTGCGGCAGGCGCCCGAGCGCGACAACATCCTGCACGATCATGTTCCACGCGACATCGCCCTGCTGCGGCAGATAACCGACCATCCTGGCGCGGGCATCGAGCGGCATGGCGGCGACTCTCTCACCATCGATCGCGACCGATCCGCCAGTCGGGCGTACCAAGCCCGCCACCACGCGCAACAGGCTTGTCTTGCCCGCACCGTTGGGGCCGAGGATCACCGTGACGCGACCCGGCGCGATACTGGCCGACACGCCGTCGAGCACGCGGCGGCAGCCGAGATCGAGCGTCACATTATCGAGCGTTAGCGCCATTGCCGCGCTCCTTCGCGGAATAGCAGCCCGAGGAAGAACGGCGCGCCGATCAACGCCATCACCACGCCGAGCCGCACCTCGCCCGCGCCCGGCGCGAGACGGCACAGGCTGTCGGCGACGAGCGTCAGCGCCGCCCCGCCCAGCGCGCTGGGCACCAACAACGCCGACGGCTTCGCCCCGAAAACAGGGCGCAGCAGATGCGGCACGACCAGCCCGACGAACCCCACCACGCCGGTCACCGCCACCCCCGCGCCGACCGCGAGGCCGGTGCCCAGCACCACCGTCCAGCGCAGCCGCGACAGGTTCGCACCGAGCGATTTGGCCGCATCCTCGCCCAGCGCCAGCGCGTCGAGCGCGCGGCCGGTAGTCAGCAACACCAATATCCCGCCGAGCATGAACGGCGCAGCGAGCATCATGTCGGCGATGCCGCGATCGGTCAGCGCCCCCATCAGCCAGTCGATCGCCTCCGCCACCGCATACGGATTGGGCGCGATCGAGATCAGGAACGCGGTCAGCGCGCCCGCGAGGCTGGCGAGCACGGTGCCGGCAAGCACGAACACCACCGGGCTTTGCGCGCGCGCAGTGAGCAGGCCGAGCAGCGTCATCGCTCCGCCCGCCCCCGCCATCGCCCAGCCGAACTGCCCGAGTCCGCCCGCCGCTGTGCCGAGCCCGAGTACGATCGACGCCACCGCGCCGAGCGCCGCGCACGACGACACGCCGATCACGGTGGGGTCGGCGAGCGGGTTGCGCAGATAGCCCTGCAACACCGCACCCGACAGCCCCAGCACAGCACCGAGCATCGCCCCGAGCACCGCCCGGGGCACGCGCAGCTCGACGATGATCGCCCAGCGCGGATCGCTACCGAGCCATGCGTCGAGCGGTAGCCATTGTTTACCCGCGGCGAGCGACAGGCACAGCGCCGCCGCAACTAAGGCGGCGAGCAAAGCGAGGCGAAGCGCACGATTCATCGGACTATGTTCGCACGGATCGCGGCAAGCCGCTGCATCGCCGGAATGATCGTCGGTCCGCCGCAATTGACGAGCGAGCGCGGGAAGCGGGCCTCCGCCACCCTCAACCCAGCGCGTGCCAGCACGCGGCGGCGGAGCGTCGCGGTGCGGCCGTCCGGATCGGGGTCGAGGATCACCGCCGGCGGATCGCGCATCACGCGCTCGATCGGGATGGCGCCAGACGCCGTCGCCTTGGCGTTGGTGCCGAATCCGGCGCGGCCGAGCATTTCGGTCAGCAAGGTCGGGCCGCCATTGGCGAAATTCTCGGAAATGAACAGCAAGGCGGATGGCCGAGCGGCATCCTTTGGCGCAGCCGCCGCGACCGCCACGTCGATCCGCGCGATCAGCCGCTCACCCGCCGCTTGGGTGCCCAATGCCGCCGCGACTTGCCGGATCTGGCCGCGGCTGGCGGCAATCGTCGTCGGCGAATCGAGCAGCAGTACCTTGAGCCCGAGCCGCTGATACGCGCGGAGCGTCGCGGCGGGCGTGAAACTGGACGCGAGCACAAGATCGGGTTTGAGCGCGATCACTTCCTCCGCCGTCCCCGCCGTCCCGCGAAACCGCCGCGCGACGTCGAGCGGGATCGAGGTTGCCGCTTCTTCCTGCGAATAATGGCTGATCGCGGCGATCCGCCCGGGCGGCGCCAGCGCGAGCAGCAACTGGTCGGCGCAGGGGTTGGTCGACACGATCCCGCCGATGCCGGCGGGCTGCGCGTTGCAGCCCGCCAGCACGAGCGCGATCAGGGCGACCCCAGCTCTCACTCGAACCGGAGCCGGATGCCGCCATAGGCGGCGCGGCCCGGCGTGCCGTAGCCCTTCACCACGGTATATTTCTCGTCGAACACGTTATCCACGCGCCCATAGATCGATAACTTTTCGCCGACCGGGAAGTCCGCGCGCAACCCGAGGACGGTATAGCCGTCGAGCCGGCTGAAATTGCCGGGATCGTCGAAACTGTCGCCGACGCTCAGCACCGTCGCGCCGACGTTCAGCTTGAACGGCGTCTCCCAGTCGACCGACGCGCTGACCGATTGATGCGGGCGCCGAGCGAGATCCTTGCCGACGAACCCCGCCGACAAATTGGTCGAATCGATGAAGCTGTACGATCCGCTCAGCGTCAGCCGGTCGGTCGGACGCACGTCGAGCCCGAATTCGAGGCCCTCGGCTTTGGTCCTTGCGATGTTGTTGTAGCTGAACGTGTTCTGATCGAAATCGATCTGGTTGATGGTGTCGCGGTGGAACCAGGTCAGGCTCGCCTTGATCTTGCCGTCGACCAGCCGCTGCTCGATCCCGACATCGTAGCTTTGCGCGGTTTCGGGGCGGAGGTTGGGGTTGCCCAGCCCGAACGACCCGAACAGCTGAAACAGCGTCGGCGCCTTGAACCCCTCGGCATAGCTGCCGCGGATCGTCGTATTGGTGGGCAAGGTATAGACGGCGTTGGCGCCCCAGGTCGTATGACCGCCGAATTCCGAATCGTCGTCGTAACGCACGCCGCCAGTCAGCGTCAGCCGGTCGACCGGCGAGACGATCGCCTGACCGTACACGCTGGTCACGCCGCGCGATTTGACTACCGTGCCGTCGGTGAAGCGCGTGTCTTCATGCTCCGCGCCGCCGACCAGCCGCACCGCGTCGCTCAGCGCGAAGTCGCCCTGATAGGTATAGCGCTCGCTGCGCCCTCGTCCGAAAAAGCTGAGCGCAGGACTGAACCGCGGATCGAAATTGTCGCGGTTGATGTCGGCGATACTGAACGCGACGCGGTTGTGGAACCGGCCGTTCGCCAGATCGACCTTCAGCCCAGCATAGCCGTACAATTCCTGCGTTTTGGCGTATTCTGGCGTGTCGATCTGCGCGTAGGGGAAGACCGACTGAAACCCGTCGATATCGGCCCTGCTGTCGGCATAATAGCCGCGCAAATCGAGGCTGATGCTGTCGGTGAAGGCGATTTCGATCCGCCCGGTCGCGCCGTACTGGCGATATCCGTCGGGTTCGGTGCCCCCTGAAAAAGCCGAAATCCCGTCACTCTTCAGATAACCCGCGTTGAACGAGCCCTTGAAGATCCCGCTGCTTCCCGAAACCCCCGCGTTGGCGACGACCGTATCGAAGCTGCCATATTCGACATTGCCGCGCGCTTGCAGCCCGCTCGTCGGTTGTGCAGTGACGACGTTGATCACCCCGCCGATCGCCTGGCTGCCCCATGGCACCGAGTTTGGCCCGCGTAATATCTCGACGCGATCGACCGACCCCGACAGCAGATTGGCGAAATCGAACCCGCCGCCCGGCGACGAGGGGTCGTTGACGCGAACGCCGTCGATCAGCGTCAACGTCTGTTCGCCCTCGGCGCCCCGGATGCGTACCGCGGTGAAGCCGCCCAGCCCGCCGTTGCGCGTCACGGTAATACCCGGCGTGGTCGCCAGCAGGTCGGACAGTGCGACGGTCTGGCGCCGCTCGATCGTCTTGCGGTCGATCACCGTGACCGCCTGCCCGATCTCGTCGGGCGATTCGACCACGCCGGTCGAGGTAATCACGATGTCGCCGCGCGAATATTTCGGCACCGAGAAGACGCCGACGATGTCGTTGGCGGTTTCGTCGATCACTTCCCGATCGGATTGGTCGGCGGGCTTTGGATCGGGCGGCGGCGTGCTTTGCGCAAAAGCGGGCACGGCAAAAACAATGGCGGCAAGCGCCGACGAAACGAGGATGGATTTCTTCAACATTGGACATGACCCCATCAAAGGGCCGTCGCCGGATGCCAACACGACACCCGACCGCACGGCCCAGTTCATGTCGTTCACGCGAGGGTGCTCCCTCGTTCGCTCGGCACACCCCGTCCGCGCGAAGGATCGACCGTGGCGGGCAGGTCTCCTGGCTCCCGGGTCGATGCGGACGCTCCACCTTCCCAGGCTCGCGCCCAGTGGCATATCGGAGCGACCGCTATCCGGTCACAGTTGCGGGGGCAGCGCCGGTCTCGTCACCGGACTTCCCTCTTGCTCCGCCTCGCGGCGAACCCGTCACGGCGAGGCGTCTAGGGGCTTTGCTGCGGCGCGGCAAGCGCGCTCAGAAACCGAACGATTGCTGGGGCGAAGGCCTGGGCGCGACCGGCGCGGCGGCAGTCTCGATCCCCTCCAGCGCGAGCATCCGAGCCTTCGCCACCGACCCGCCGGGCGCGGAAAACCCACCGACCTTGCCGCCCGCCGCGAGCACGCGGTGGCACGGTACGATCAGCGGAATCGGGTTCGCCGCCATCGCCTGCCCCACGTCACGGGCGAATTCGGGGCCGGCACCGAGCGACTTCGCGACCGCGCCATACGTCGTGCTTTCGCCCCAACCAAGCGAGCGCACCGCATCATAGACTTGCGCGAAAAACGGCGATTGCTCGCCCAGATCGATCGGGATCGCGGTCAAATCGACCTGCTCGCCCGCGAAATAGCGTTGCGTTGCCGCGATGATGCCGGCGATTTCGGCCGGCGGATCGGACCGTACCGCGTCGGGCAAGCGCCGTAACAGCGACCGCTCGGACTCGCTCGCGCTTCTCGCGGGCAAGCGGAACGCAGTCACCCCGCGACCGCTCCAGCCGATCGCCGCAAAACCGTGCGCGGTTTCGAAGACATGGTATCGATTCATCGCGTCACCCTCCTGGACTATGTCGGACACCCCGCGCCGCATCGCAACCATCGTCACGCCGCATCGTGAAAGATGATGCCGAGGGTGTGGCGCTGCCCGCGCCGCACGCGGCTGACGCCGTGGCGCATCGCGACGCGATAATCGCCGCGCCCGCCCTTCTGGGGCCGGCTGTTGACCGCGAATACTATGCCGTCGCCTTTGCCCAGCGGCACGACTTCGACGCGCGATTGCATGCGCGGGCGCTGTTCGGTCAACACGAACTCGCCGCCGTCGAAGTCCGCGACTGGCGCCGACAGCAGTACCGCGACCTGCAACGGAAAGACGTGCTCGCCGTACAAATCCTGGTGCAGGCAATTATGATCGCCGGGACCGTATTGCAGCAGCAGCGGTGTCGGGCGCGCTTGCCCGCCCTCGCGGCAGCGCGCCAGGAACGCGGTATGCTCCTCGGGAAACCGCGCGGCCATACCCATCCGCTCGTGCCAGCGGTTCGCGATCGGCGCGAAGTGGGGATAGAGACCGATGCGGAGCGCCTGCACGAGCGGCGGCAACGGATAGGCGAAATAGCGATACTCGCCGCGCCCGAACCCGTGCCGCGCCATCACGACATGGCTGCGGAAGGCATCGCCCGGACCGTATAGGGCGGCCATGGCGTCGCATTGCCCCGGCTCGAGCAATCCGGGCAGCAGCGCCCAGCCTTGCGTGTCGAGGTCATCGGCGATGGCAGGCCAATCGCGCGTGGATATGGGGTTGGTCATCCCAACGACATAGCGCGACGCGCGATCCGCCCGCACTCCGCCGCTTGCGTTCGAACGACCCTCGCCAGCAACATGAACTGAAACAAGAACCTATATGTGTTATACATCTGGATTACGCTTCGCCTCACGCAGGCGAATGCATCATTGGACCCAAAGTGACCGAATCCTCGCATGACACGGAACATGCCGACCCGTCAGCGGCGTCGGAAAAACGTGCTGGTGCCCCGCGCAAGAATCTATTTCTGTCCGCCGTGATCGAATCCAGCGGGATCAGGGCGCCGGTTCGCATCAGAAACCTCTCGGAAACGGGTGCGATGCTCGACGGTGCGGCGCTGCCGCATGTCGGGGCAACCGCCATTCTTCGACGGTCCGAAATCGAAATCGGAACGACGGTGATATGGCGCAGCGCCGGACGGTGCGGCGTCAAGTTCGAGGGTGTGGCGTCGGTAGACGAATGGGTTGCGGGTGCTCGCCTGCCCAATGTGGGCTTCGGCCACGGTCAAACGCGCGTAGACGCCATCCAGGCGGCGATACGAGGCGGCACGTTCGCCGCCGTAGATGAAACGCCTCCGGACACCGCCACGGTCAGTGCCGCGGAGCTGGATGCTCGGATCGCCGAGGAGTTTGCGTATATCGCGCGGCTGCTGGACGACGTAGGGGACGAATTCACCGACGATCCGCTCATTCTCCAGCGTCACGGTCAGGCGCTGCAGAATCTCGACATCGCATGCCAGCTTCTGAATCAGCTCGCCGCAATCACGGGCGCCACAGATCGCGCGGCATCGGTCGCAGCGGTGACGATGGGAGAAATGAAAAACCGGCTCCAGCGCAAAACGATGTTCTGACCGCGTGCGTTCGCCCGAACGAAAAAGCCCGTCAGGTCGCTGACCTGGCGGGCTTTTAATGGTGGGCGTAGCAAGGATTGAACTTGCGACCCCTGCGATGTCAACACAGTGCTCTACCACTGAGCTATACGCCCACGAGGCGCGGGCTCTAGCGAAGGCCGCCGTCGCCTACAACCCCCCGCTCGCGCTTTCCGATTCGAACATGCGGTCGACCTCCATCACCAGGTCGCGGAGATGGAACGGCTTGGACAGCACGCGCGCCTGCGGCATCTGCTTGCCCGCGCGCAACGTCACCGCGGCGAAACCGGTGATGAACATCACGCGCATCGCGGGCGCCATCTCGGCGACCTTCTGCGCGAGCTCGATCCCATCCATTTCGGGCATGACGATATCGGTCAAGAGCAGGTCGAAATGCTCGGCCTCGATCAGCGGCAGCGCGGCAGTCCCGCGATCGACCGCGGTGACGGCATAACCCGACCGTTCCAGCGCGCGCGTGAGGTACTCGCGCATCACGGTGTCGTCTTCGGCCAAGAGAATCCTGATCATTGCGCCCCGCCGCGAGTGTTCGAAGCGCCATTTTATGCGCCAAGGACTTAACATTTTCCAGCGCTAGCGAGACCCGTATCGGCACAATTGCCCGTTTCATCCCGGCGGCGTACGGTCACGTCATGGCCGCCCCCTCGTTCGACCGCATCGGGACGATTCCGCCGAGCAGCCCGGTGGTCGTGTCGGTGCCGCATGCCGGGCGCGATTATCCGCTGCAATTGCGCGCCGCCGCCGCGGTCCCGGTCGCGTCGATGCTCGCGCTGGAGGATCGCCACGCCGATACGCTGGCGCTCGCCGCGCGCAGTGACGAGACGATGATCCTGCAGCGTCGCGCGCGCGCCTGGATCGACCTCAACCGCGCCGAGGATGAGCGCGACCCGTTAATCGACGACGGCGCAAAGCCGATCCCGGCGGGGGCCGCAGCAACCAAGTTGAGGAGCGGCCTGGGCTTGATCCCACGCCGCGCGGCGCCCGGGGTGACGTTGTGGCGCCGCCGCCTCGGCGACGACGAAGTGCGGCAGCGGATCGCCGAGGATCACCGTCCGTACCACGCCGCGCTAGGCGAAGCGCTGACGGCGGCGCACGACCGATTCGGGGCGGCGTTGTTGATCGACTTGCATTCGATGCCGCCGCTGCCCGGCCCGTTATCGGCGCGGATTGTGCTGGGCGACCAGTTCGGGCGCAGCGCGGGCGCGCGGCTGGTGCACCGGCTGGAAGGCGAAATTGCCGCCGCCGGGCTGACCGCGGCGCTCAACACGCCTTATCCGGGCGGGCATATTCTCAGCCGGCACGGGCGTCCGCATGACGGCGTGCACGCGATTCAGATCGAAATCGACCGTCGACTCTACCTCGATGCGGGGTTCAACGCGCCGGGCAAAGGGCTGGCCGCGACCGCGGCGCTGCTCCGCCGCCTATTCGATGCCGCTGCCGATGAATTGCTCGGCGGAGAACTCGCGCTTGCGGCGGAATAAAAAACCGCCTCGGAATTACCCGAGGCGGCCTAGGTTCAGGGAGGAGGCGCATCCGAAGACGCGCCCGCACGGCCCCGCGAAAGGGGGGACACGAAGCCGTGTACTGCATTAACTAAGCAGCGGGTGGTTTGGTTTCAAGTGCGGGCGGCCGCCGATTTGCGCAAACAAATCGCGGACTCGCCACGGCGGGCAGCGAGGCTGCGGAGCAGTCTCGTCTGACGCCGTGGCGTTTGCCCTTAAGCCTGCGGCTCCAGCACCGGCGCCGGCATCAGCCCCAATTGCACCTGCCGCGCAAAGATTTCGCGCATCACCGACAGCGAGAACAGGTGCGCGTAGATCAGCGGCAACAGCCCCGACTGGACGATCTTGCGCAGCTGGTCGCCGCGCAGCGCGGTCAGCTTTTCCTCGTTGATCATCTGGAAGCCGGAATAGATGAACGGTTTCTCGGCGCCTTCGGGCTGGATCGACACTTCGCCGTCCATCAGCAGGTCGAGTTCCTTGATCTCCGCCATGAACGCCCCGGTGCGCGCGCCCGCCTCTTCGAACTGCTGGTTGAATTCCAGGATGTTCTTGACGATCGGGGTCGCCTCACCATTCTCGAACAGCGCGTCGCCGTCCTCGAAGTCGCCGATCGTCGGCGAGGTCGGATCGAAGCACAAGGTCAGTTCCTCGGCTTCCGGGCTCAGCTTGGCGAGCAGGTACGGATAGCGGCGGATATAGGCCGGGACGTAGGTATAGGGATCGCGCAACTGGCCCTTCTCGTCGAGGAACACGTTGATGCCCTCGTTCAGCCCCATCAACGCGAGCGGCACCGAATCGTCACCCTGCGAGAAGATGATCGGCATCTGGCGCTGGACCAGCGGGAATTCGTCGACCGTCAGCGGGATCGCATGCTGCTTCATCAGGAAGTCGGCGCCCTCGGCGGGGCGGACCTTGAACTTGGCATGCGCCTCGCTCGAGAGCGGTTCGAGCGTGTTGTAGAACAGGGGAAGCGATTGCGGCGCGCTGGCCATGGGGAATACTCCATCGAATCTTGTGAACGCGGGCGCGCGGGCACCCGCCAAAGGCGTGCGCCTTATGGTGTGTCGCGCGCGGGCGCAAGTGTGACCAGCTTGCCGGGGTTCATCAGCTCATGCGGATCGAAAGCACGCTTGATCGCACGCAACGCCGCTTGGCGCGCGGGCGGCGACAAGCGTTCGAGTTCGCCCAGCTTCATCTGGCCGATCCCATGCTCGGCCGAAATCGACCCGCCGGCGGCGACGACCAGGTCATAGACCATGTGGCTCGCTGCCTCGCCCACCTCGGCGCGCCAGCGGTCGGCGTCGGCGCCGGCCGGCGCGTTGACGTGGAAATGGACGTTGCCGTCGCCGAGATGCCCGAACGCGCTGCAATGGACGCCGGGGAACGCCTTCTCGACCCGTTCGCTCGCCGACTCCATGAAATCGGGCATGGCGTCGACCGGCACCGAAATGTCGTGCGCCATCGTCGGCCCCTCGGCGCGCTCCGCTTCCGAGATCGAATCGCGCAGACGCCAGAATGCCGCGGCCTGTGCCTCGTTCGCAGCGACCACCGCGTCCTGCGCCAGTCCGTCGGCAAGCGCGGCCTGCATCAATTCCTCGAGTGCGGGTTTTGCGGTGTTCGGCGCGGGCGCGACGTAATCGACCAGCACCAGCCACGCATGCTCCCCATCGAGCGGTGGCCGCGTGTCCGGTATATGCTTGAGCACGAGATCGAGTGCCAGTTTAGGGACGAGTTCGAAACTCTCGATCGCCGTGCCCGACCGGCTTTCCATCGCGCGCAGAATTTTGAGCGCCTGTCCCGGCGACTCGACCCCCAGCCACCCCGTCGCGCGATCGATCACCGCAGGCACAAGCCGCAATGTCGCGGCCGTGATCACGCCGAGCGTCCCCTCGGCCCCGACCAGCAAATGGTCGAGGTCGTAACCGCGATTGTCCTTCTTCAACGCCACCAACCCGTCGTGGCGCGAGCCGTCGGGCAGCACCGCTTCGATCCCGGCGACCAGCGAGCGCATCGTCCCGAACCGCAGGACTTGCGTGCCGCCGGCGTTGGTCGACGCCAGCCCGCCGATCGTGGCGCTCCCCCACGCGCCCAGCGTCAAAGGAAAACGCATGCCCCGCGCCTCCGCCGCCGCATGCATATTGGCGAGGATCACCCCGGCCTCCGCGATCGCCAGTCCGGCCGCCGGATCGATCGAGCGAACCCGGTTCATTCGCCTGAGCGACAGGATCAGCGCCGATCCGTCCGCCGGCGGCGTGGCCCCCCCGACCATCGAGGTATTGCCCCCCTGCGGCACCAGTGCCACGCTGAGTTCGTGCGCGCGCCCAACCGCGAATTGCACGCCGTTGGTGCTGTCGGGCGCGATGATCGCGGGCGCTTGCCCATGAAACCGCCCGCGCCAGTCGGTCAGCCACGGCGCGATATCATGCGCGTCGGTCGTCACCGCCTTGTCGCCCAGCCGCGCGCGCACGGCCTCGATCAGATTCTGCTGCGCTGGCGTCATGCGGCGCGGGCTAGCATAGCGCCATCGACCCGCCAATTCATTCGCCGTTCAACATCCGGCCTTACCAAGGCGCGCTTCATGTCGCATTCGCTCGCCACCCTCGCGATCCTGATCGCCTCCGCCAGCGCGGCGAGCGCGTCCGCGCCGACGAATGGCGACGGTATGGGGCAAGTGTCGATCACCGGGCGAGTCGTCATCCGGGTCGAATCCTCGGCCGCTCCCGTCGCCGCGATGCGCGCGATGCCGGTGCCGGTCCGCTGGGTCGAGAAGAGCGGTCCCAAATGCATCGCCGCCAACCTGCTTGCCGGGGCGATCGTCAACGATAGCGACAGCGTCGACCTGGTGCTCAAGGGCGGTACCCGGCTGCGCGCGCAGCTCGACGACGATTGCGCGGCGCTGGGCTATTATGGCGGGTTCTATCTGAAGACCGCGGCCGATGGCCAGGTCTGTGCGCATCGCGACACGATCCGCACGCGCACCGGCGAATCGTGTTCGATCGGCAAGTTCAAGCGGCTGGTCGCCAAGCCGGGAAAACAGCGCTAACCTTGACTTTGCACGCCTAATCGGCAAGCGCGCACGGCAGACGCGCAGCGCTTGGCCGCGCCTCTCTTTTATCCGGAATTCACATGCCCTTTGCCGACCTCGGCCTATCGGATGAATTGCTCCGCGCCGTGGAGGAGTCGGGCTATACCGAGCCGACCCCGATCCAGGCGGCGACCGTCCCCTCTGTCCTGATGATGCGTGACATCATCGGTATTGCGCAAACCGGGACCGGCAAGACCGCGGCGTTCGTGCTGCCGATGATCGACATATTGGGCGAAGGCCGCAGCCGCGCGCGGATGCCGCGCAGCCTGATCCTCGAGCCGACGCGCGAACTCGCCGCGCAAGTGGCCGAGAATTTCGACAAATACGGCAAGTATCACAAGCTCTCGATGGCGCTGCTGATCGGCGGCGTGTCGATGGGCGACCAGATGAAGGCGCTCGAAAAAGGCGTCGACGTGCTGATCGCGACCCCGGGGCGCCTGATGGACCTGTTCGGGCGCGGCAAGATCCTGCTTACCGGTTGCAACCTGCTCGTCATCGACGAGGCCGACCGCATGCTCGACATGGGATTCATCCCCGATATCGAGGAAATCTGCACCAAGCTGCCCAAGCAGCGCCAAACACTCCTGTTCTCGGCCACCATGCCGCCGCCGATCAAGAAGCTGGCCGACAAGTTCCTGTCGAACCCCAAGACGATCGAGGTCGCGCGCCCCGCCACCGCCAACGTCAATATCAAGCAATGGCTGGTGCCCGTCTCGTCGTCGAAGAAGCGCGACAAACTGGTCGAGCTGTTGCGGCACGAAGACGTCCGGACCGCGATGATCTTCTCGAACCGCAAGACCACGGTGCGCGAGCTCAACAAGGCGCTGCAGCGCCAGGGCTTCCGCTCGAGCGAGATCCACGGCGACATGGAGCAATCGCAGCGCATCGCCGAACTCGACCGGTTCAAGGCGGGCGACGTCAACATCCTGGTCGCCAGCGACGTCGCGGCGCGCGGGCTCGACATCAAGGGCGTCAGCCACGTCTTCAACTTCGACGCGCCGTGGCACCCCGACGATTACGTCCACCGCATCGGCCGTACCGGCCGCGCCGGTGCCACCGGGGTCGCGTTTACGCTCGCCACGTCGGAAGACGCCGAGAATATCGCCAATATCGAAAAGTTGACCGGCCTCAAGATCGACCGCTACGAAGGCGCGGCCGACGAGGAACCGGCGGCGCGCAGCCCGCGCGGGCGCAAGCCGGCGGCGAAGAAGGCGGAGCCGCGCGCGGAAGCGCCGGCTGAAGCGAAACCCCCGCGCGAACCGCGTGAGCCCCGTGCGGAACGCCCTGCGCGCGAAGAGCGAGAGCGCCGCGCCGAGCGTCCCGCGCGCGAACCGCGTCCGCCTCGGCCTGAGTCCGCGCCGCGCACACGCCAGGCCGAACCGCATGACAGCCCCGATGCCAATGACGATGGGGGGGGCTGGAACGGCCCGCTGCCCGGCTTCCTCAGCGCGAAGCTTACCGCCGACTGATTTCGCGCGTGTCGTTGCCCGATTTCATCAGCTTCGTGCCCGTGCAGGCGATCGCCAGCCCGTGCGTCAAGGTCTGCACCATCGGCAAGAACCGGCACTGCGAAGGCTGCCGCCGCTCGATCGACGAAATCGCGCGCTGGACCAGCATGACCGCTGCGGAGCGCGACGCGGTGATGCTTGAGTTATCGACCCGCTAAACTCTTCGTCACCCCGGCCTTGAGCCGGGGTCCCGCTCCGTTGCCGACGAAGTAGAAGCGGGATGCCGGACCAAGTCCGGCATGACGGCCTGTTTCACCGCGCCTGCCGCCCGCTTGGCATCACGCCATCTGGTTGGTTGCCTGCAACTGGTCGTCGAGCTCGTTGCCGCGCTTGTACGCGTCGCGCGCGGTCAGCCGCTCGACGTACGCCGCGAAGGCGTCGCGCTGCGGGATCGTCCCGAACTGCGTGCCCCAGATCACCTGACTGCCAACATAGACGTCGGCCATCGTGAACGCGGCGCCGGCGATATAGTCGGCCGTCGCCACCGCCGCTTCGAGCACGTCGATCGCCTGATCGTAGCTGCCATAGCCGAACATCCGGCCTTGCTCGGGCTTGGGCACGAACCCGGCGGCATTATTGGTCACCGCCGCCTCGACCGGCCCCGCCGCGAAGAACAGCCAGCGGTAATAATCGGCACGGTCGGCGGGCGCGGGCGTCAGGCCAGCGTCTGGGAACGCGTCGCCCAGATACGCACAGATCGCGGCGCATTCGGTGATGACCTTGCCCTTGTGCTCGATCGCCGGAACCTTGCCCATCGGGTTGACCGCCAGATATTCGTCGGCCTTCATCGTGTCGGCATAGTTCATCACGCGGACCTCGTAATTCGCGCCGACCTCCTCCAGCGCCCAGCGCGCGATCCGGCCGCGCGACATCGGGTTGGTGTAGAATATCAGGTCGCTCATGATTCTCTCTCCCGAACAAACAGGGAACAGGTTTACTCCAACACCGCAAGCGCGATCAATGCCGCGATGGTAAAGCGTTGAGTCAGAGCGCCTTTTCGAACAGCGCTAGCATCCGGCCCCACGCCTTTTCGGCCTGCGCGGCATTGTAGACCTTGCTGTCGGGCGGGCACCAGCCGTGCATCGTGTCGGCATAGACCTCGATTTCGGCGGGCAGCTTGGCGGCGGCGAATGCGGTCTTCAGCGCATCCTTGTCGGTCGGCGCGCGGGCGTCGTCATTGGCGGCGATCGCGATCAAATACGACGCCTTCATCTTGGGGATCAGCAGATGCGGGCTGTCGGGCTTGTCGCTCACCAGCCCGCCGCCGTGGAAGGTCGCCCCGGCCTTGATCCGCCCGCGGCGGACGGTCGCGGTGCGGAACACCATCGGCCCGCCCATGCAATAGCCGGTCGTCGCCATGCCGCGCTTCTTGTCGGTTTCGGGCTGCTGGTCGATGAACGTGGTGAAGGCCAGCGCGTCGGTGAATTCGGTGTCGGCGGTCAGCAGCTGGTACCACGGCATGATCCGCGCACGCACCTCGGGCTGATCGAACGATTCGCCGGTGGCGAGGAACGGCGCCTTCGTCGAGCGGTAGAATTGGTTGACCACCAGCACGGCATAGCCCGATTGCGCCAGCCGGTCGGCCATCTGGCGGAAGGCGGGGCGCAGCCCCATGATGTCGGGCCAGATCAGCACGCCGGGATGCTTGCCCTTGGCCGGCGCGACGAAATAGGCGTCGCAACTGCCGTCCGGAGTCTTGATCGAAACGTCGCGGTTTTTGATCGCAGCGGCGTTGGCCGGTACGGGGATCATTGCCATCAGCCCGGCAACGCCCGCCAGCGCCCCGAACTGCCGCCGCGATGGGTGTACGCTGGCGAGGAAGCGGTCGTTATCGTCGGCGGTATGTTCGTCGCACATCGGTGTCTCTCCTGAGTCGGATTGAAGGGATGGTAGAACCGATCAGCGATCCAAGAAACTCCCCTCCCTGCAAGGGAGGGGAGACCTAGAGGTGAGCGTCGCGCTAAGACTTAGCCCGCCACCGCCACACCCCATCCGCACCCGTCTCGCGCACCGCCCTTCCCTCGACCTCCAGCCGGCGCAGATGCGCCATCGCCTCGCCGGTCGCCATGCCGAGCATCTCCTGCCCGATCGCGCGGCGGAACAGGCGGCCGAAGCAATCGACCACGCGGCGCGGTTGGGCGGCGCAGAACACGTGAAGCTCGTCGAGCCGTTCGCGATGCTCGCGGTCCATCGCGTCAAGCCGCGTGTGCAGCCCGGTGAACGGGTCGCCATGCCCCGGCAGCACCAGCACGTCCGCCGGCACTTCGCGCTTTAGCTTGGCGATCGAGGCGAACCATTCGCCCAGCGCGTCGGCCTCCGGCTCGGTGATCCCGACCGACACATTGGGGCTGATCCGCGGCAGCACCTGGTCGCCCGCGATGAATACGCCCGCGGCATCGTCGAGCAGGCAGGCATGTTCCGGACTATGCCCCGACCCGACGATCACGCGCCAGCCGCGCCCGCCGATCCGGATCGTTTCGCCATCGACCATCCGGCGGTAACTCATCGGCATCGGCCGCACGATCCGCCCGAAATTCGCCCAGCCGTGCTGCGCCGCGATCTCGATCTGCTCGGCAGACCAGCCCGCGGCGTGGCGGTAATCGGTAACCGCGCGCGGCGTTTCGGGCCGCGCGTCGGCGACCAGCATCTGCGCGGTCAGCCATTCGCCGCGCGTCATCCATAACGGTGCGGCGTGGTGGTCGCACATCCAGCCCGCGAGTCCGATATGGTCGGGATGGAAATGCGTGCCGATCATCCGCGTGACGCGGGTGCCGCTCATCGGCCCCTTGAACACGCTTTTCCACGCGTCGCGAGTCTCGGTGCGGTTCATCCCCGCATCGACGACGGCGACCCCGTCCTCATCATCGACCAGCCAGCAATTGACGTGCTTGAGCGGTCCCGGAACCTTGAGCCGCACCCAGCGCACGCCGGCCGCGACCGTCATCACGTCGCCGTCGGCGGGTTCCGCCCCGCCAAACGGATAGGTCAGCCCCTTGTGACTGGTGGGCACGAAACTCTCGTCCGCGACGAACGCGGCATCGGGGGTGCGGGCGGTGGCCATCGAGTTGCGGGTAGCAACGGATTTGCCCAGCGGCAATCAAAGCTGATAGGACGCGCCCATGGAACCCGCGCCGGTCAAGAATTCTATACTGAAGAACGTCGGCATGGCGATCCTGCTGACGCCGTTCGGCATCGGCTTCATCATCGCAGCGTGCCTGTCGGCCGGCCCGTCCGAGGTCTACAAGGCGCTGCGCCAGCGCGACTAAGCGATTATGCTGGCAATGTTGGGTTTCGCCTGACAGCCTCGCCGTCGCTCTTTCTCATCGTGAGTCGGCGACTAGCGTCGTACCCCGAATTGCCGTGCGCGCTCACGCGCGCGCGACGCGTAGGGGTGCGACTCTTGTGACTTTTGTGTGGCGCGCGCTGGGTGCCAAAACCCCGCTAAGTTTGGACGTCTTCGCCGGACCGCCGACGGCAAAGCCGTCGGCCGGATCGAGCCTGTTGGCTCGTCCGCCGTCCGAGCTGGGCGATGCGCTCCGCGCACCGGCGCGGGCGTAGCCGCGCCTTCGCCTCAGCTCTTGAACAGCGTCTCCGCCGTATGCTGCGTCGGGGCCACGTCGCCCTCGCCCGACGCCAACGCCTCGGCATCGCGCGCCGCCTGGTCGCGCTGGCCGCGCAGCTCGGCGATCAGCGCCTCGCGGTCGCCTTCCAGCCGCGTATCGACCGGGGCGTCGAGCCCCGCCGCCTTCGCCGCCTTCGCCACCGCCGCGTCGAGTTCGCGCTGCGTCGTCAGGCCCAAGGTCACCGGGTCCTTCGGCGTGATGTTGGCCATGTTCCAATGGCTGCGGTCGCGAATCGCCGCGATCGTCGTGCGCGTGGTGCCGATCAGCAGGCTGATCTGGCCGTCGGTGATCTCCGGGTGATTGCGGATGATCCAGTTGATGCCATCGGGCTTGTCCTGGCGCTTGCTGACCGGCGTGTAGCGCGGGCCCTTGGTGCGGCGGACCTGGTCGGGCCCTTTCAGCATCTGGAGCACGTGGTTGGGATCGGCCTGGCCCTTGTCGATCTCTTCCTGCGTCAGTTCGTGCGCGCGCACCGGGTCGCGCCCGGTCAGCTTTGTCGCCGCGGTGTCGTCGGCGATCGCGTTGATCTCGAGGATGTGCAGGCCGCAAAACTCGGCGATCTGGTCGAACGAAAGCGAGGTGTTGTCGACCAGCCAGGAAGCGGTCGCGTGCGGCATGAGCGGCTGGGCCACGAATTTTCTCCGTCGGAAATAAATAGGGCCGCCCCTTTCGGAGCGGCCGTGTCGTGGAGGGGACTTAATGCCAATGGCGGCGCGGGGCAAGCGTTACGCCGCGATAGCCTCGTCGGTGATCGGCACCAGCGCCTGGAGAAACTGGCGCGCGCTGGCGGCCCAGGTGAAGGTCTGACCGTAAGCGACTCACGCCGCGCGGTCACAAGTCAGTGCTTGCGCGATCGCCGCGTCGAGGTTTTCGGCCATCGCGCCGACCTCCGGCGTCAGCACGTCGACCGGGCCGGTCACCGGGTAGGCCGCGACCGGGGTGCCCGACGCCAGTGCCTCGATCATCACCAGCCCGAACGTGTCGGTCCGGCTGGGGAACACGAACACGTCGGCGGCGGCATAAGCCGCGGCCAGGTCGCTGCCGAATTTGGGGCCGAGGAAATGCGCGTCGGTGAACTTCGCCTTGAGGCTGGTCAGCGCGGGGCCGTCGCCCACCACGACTTTGCTGCCGGGGTGTTTGGCGGTGAGGAACGCCTCGATATTCTTCTCGATCGCGACGCGACCGACATAGAGCATCACCGGTCCCGGCAGCGCGCGGATCGCCGGGTCGGGGGCGGCGTGAGCGAAGGTCGCCAGGTCCACCCCGCGGCCCCAGTCGCGCAACCGGGTGAGGCCGTGCGCGCGCAGCGTCCCGGCGATTGACGGCGTCGCCGCCAGGATCGCCTGCGCGGGGCCGTGGAACCAGGTGATGTAGCGCCACACCCATTCGGGGTTCATCCCGGTGCGCGCCGCGACATAGTCGGGGAATTGCGTGTGATAGGCGGTGGTGAACGGCCGCCCGCGGTCGAGGCACCAGCGCCGCGCCGCCAGCCCGAGCGGACCTTCGGTGGCGATATGCACCGCCTCCGCGCGGAACTCGGCGATGCGCTTGCCCACCGCCGTGCGCCCGGCGATGGCGAGGCGAATCTCGGGATAGGTCGGGCACGGCAGCGAGCGAAAGCCGTCGGGGGCAATCACCACCGTCTCATGGCCCATTGCGGCA
>NZ_JAQGKZ010000115.1 GCF_028289855.1 Sphingomonas bacterium
GGCGCGCTGATCCGTGGCGTCGGCCGTGAAGAGGTCGAGCGTGGCCAGGTTCTCTGCAAGCCCGGCTCGATCAAACCGCACACCGACTTCGCGTCGGAAGTGTACGTCCTGTCGAAGGACGAGGGCGGCCGTCACACGCCGTTCTTCGCCAACTATCGTCCGCAGTTCTACTTCCGCACCACGGACGTGACCGGCACCGTCGAGCTGCCCACGGGCACCGAAATGGTGATGCCGGGCGACAACGTCGCGCTGGGCGTCAAGCTCATCGCGCCGATCGCCATGGACGTCGGCCAGCGCTTCACCATCCGCGAGGGTGGCCGCACGGTCGGCTCGGGCATCGTCTCGGGCATCAGCAAGTAAGCTGACACCAGGTTAAGCCGCCCGGGTCTCCGAAAAATCGGGGCCCGGGCGGTTGCTTTTTATGAGAGCCTCCGTTAGGGGCGCGCCTCCAGTTTAGTTTTAAACCCGCAAGAGCCCGGCAACGGGCCCGCTCTTTCGCATTGGCAGGAACCATGGACAGCAATATCCGCATTCGCCTGAAGGCGTTCGACCATCGCGTGCTCGACCAGGCGACCGGCGACATCGCCGACACCGCGCGCCGTACCGGCGCGATGATCCGTGGTCCCATTCCGTTGCCGACGCGCATCGAGAAGTTCACCGTCAACCGCGGCCCGCACATCGACAAGAAGTCGCGCGAGCAGTTCGAGGTTCGCACCTACAAGCGCATGCTGGACATCGTTCAGCCGACCCCGCAGACGGTCGATGCGCTGATGAAGCTCGATCTCGCCGCAGGCGTTGACGTCGAGATCAAGCTGGCCTAATGGCCCTGCTCCTGCGGTCGACCCTGGGTCCCGCAGGACGCTGACAAATAGAGATACCGCTGATCTTCGGATCAGGCAGCGTCTCCCGTCACGTTCTTAGCTCACGCTACGAACAACCAGCCCGGGACGGGGGCTCGCTTCGCTTTACCGGGCTGACACGCACCCTCGGAATTGTCCGTGGGTGCCTCTGTTGAGGAGTATGGATCATGCGCACTGGCGTGATCGCGAAGAAGTTGGGGATGACCCGCCTGTTTCAGGACGACGGCCGCCATGTGCCGGTCACCGTTCTGAGCCTCGAAGGGCTGCAGGTCGTTTCCCGCCGCGAACAAGATCGTGACGGCTATACCGCCGTCCAGCTCGGCGCCGGTACGGCGAAGAGCAAGAACGTCGCCAAGCCGCAGCGCGGCCAGTACGGCAAGGCTGAGGTCGAGCCCAAGGCGATCCTCGCCGAATTCCGCGTCGATGCCGATAACCTGCTCGACGTGGGCGCCGAGATTTCGGCCGCGCATTTCGTCGCCGGCCAGATCGTCGACATCCAGGGCAAGACCCAGGGCAAGGGTTTCCAGGGCGGCATGAAGCGCTGGGGCTTCGGTGGTCTTCGCGCCACCCACGGCGTCTCGGTCTCGCACCGGTCGCTCGGGTCGACCGGCCAGCGCCAGGATCCGGGCAAGGTCTTCAAGAACAAGAAGATGGCCGGTCACATGGGTGACAAGTACCGCACCCAGCAGAACCTCGAGATCGTCGCGACCGACGTCGCGCGCGGCCTCATCTTCGTGAAGGGCTCGGTGCCCGGCTCGAAGGGCGGCTGGCTGTTCGTCAAGGACGCGGTCAAGGTCGCGCGCCATGCCGACGCGCCGTTCCCGGCGGGCTTGCGCAACGCCAACGACGATGTCGAGCCCCACGTCGGGATCGAAATCGACGAAGCCGCGGTCCACGAAATCCCCGCACTGCCGGGCGATGACGAAGTCGCCGCCGCTGTCGAGGCCGCCGATGCACACGGTGCGGGTGAAACCGACGCCGAGATCGCTGCCGACGACAATAATGCCGACTCCGGCGACACCACTGGCCAGGAGGGCTGAACGTGAAGGTCAAGATTTCCTCCTTCGACGCCAAGGCGAAAGCGGCGGACGTCGAGCTCAACGACGAGGTCTTCGGCCTCGATCCGCGCGCCGACATTCTGCACCGCGTCGTCACCTGGCAGCTCGAAAAGCGCCGTGCGACCGCACGCGGCACGCGTGAGCGCGCCGACGTCGCCCGCACCGGCAAGAAGTTCGGCAATCAGAAGGGTGGCGGTACCGCCCGTCACGGCGATCGCCGCGCTCCGGTGTTCGTCGGCGGCGGCAAGGCGCACGGCGCCCGCGTCCGCGACTTCAACCCGTCGCTGAACAAGAAGATTCGTGCGCTGGGCCTGAAGATGGCGCTGTCGAGCCATGCCAAGGCGGGCTCGCTGTTCGTCATGGACAGCCTGGCGGTCAAGGACAGCAAGACCAAGACGCTCAAGGGCAACCTGGAGAAGCTCGGCTTCGGCAAGACCGCGCTGGTGATCGACGGCGACGCCGTCGACAACAGCTTCGCGCTCGCCGCGGGTAATCTGGGGCACGTCAACGTGCTCCCGGCGGCCGGCGCGAACGTCTACGACATCCTGAAGCATGATACGCTGGTGCTGACGCGCGCCGCGATCGAACAGCTGGAGGCGCGTTTCAATGGCTAAGAAGCCTGCGAAGTCGGCCGTCGACATCCGTCACTATGACGTGATCGTCGCGCCGCACATCACCGAGAAGTCGACGATGATGTCGGAACACAATGCGGTGGTGTTCAAGGTCGCGCGCGATGCGACCAAGCCCGAGATCAAGGCCGCGGTCGAGGCGCTGTTCAATGTCAGCGTCACGAACGTCAACACGATCGTCCAGAAGGGCAAGACCAAGAAGTGGAAGGGCGCCGATTACACGCGCTCCGACATCAAGAAGGCGATCGTCACGCTGAAGGACGGTCAGTCCATCGACGTGACGCAAGGGGTCAGCGCGTAATGGCACTCAAACATTATAACCCGACGAGCCCGGCACGCCGCGGCTTGATCCTGATCGACCGATCGGCACTGTTCAAGGGACGCCCCGTCAAGGCGCTGACCGAGGGCAAGCAGAAGACTGGCGGCCGCAACAACAAGGGCCATGTGACGTCGCGCGGGATCGCCGGCGGTCACAAGCAGAAGTATCGCATCGTCGACTTCAAGCGCCGCTTGTGGGACGTCGACGGCACGGTCGAGCGGATCGAATACGATCCCAACCGCACCGCCTTCATCGCACTGGTCAATTACGGCGCGGGTGAGGACGGCAAGGATCGCCTGGCCTATGTCATCGCGCCGCAGCGTTTGGCAGTCGGCGACAAGATCGTCGCCGGTAAGAAGACCGACGTGAAGCCGGGCAACGCGATGGAGTTGGGATCGATGCCGGTCGGCACGATCGTCCACAACGTCGAGATGAAGCCGGGCAAGGGCGGTCAGATCGCACGGTCGGCTGGCACCTATGTGCAAGTCGTCGGCCGCGATCGCGGGATGGTGATCGTCCGCCTCAATTCGGGCGAGCAGCGCTACATCCACTCGAACTGCATGGCGACCGTCGGCGCGGTGTCGAACCCCGACAACCAGAACACCAACCTGGGCAAAGCCGGCCGCAACCGCTGGAAGGGCATCCGTCCTCTCACGCGCGGCGTCGCCAAGAACCCGGTCGATCACCCGCACGGCGGCGGCGAAGGCCGCACCTCGGGCGGCCGTCATCCGGTCACCCCGTGGGGCAAGCCGACCAAGGGTGCTCGCACTCGTCACAACAAATCGACCGACAAGATGATCATCCGGTCGCGTCATTCCACCAAGAGGAAGGGCTAACCATGGCTCGTTCAGTCTGGAAGGGCCCGTTCGTCGAACTGAGCCTTCTCAAGAAGGCGCAGACCGCGCAGGAAACCAACGCGCGCGCGCCGATCAAGACCTGGTCGCGTCGTTCGACCATATTGCCCGACTTCGTCGGCCTGACGTTCAGCGTCTACAACGGCCGCAAGTTCGTGCCGGTGTCGGTCAACGAGGACATGGTCGGCATGAAGCTCGGCGAGTTCGCGCCGACCCGGTACTTCCCGGGCCATGCCGCCGACAAGAAGGGCAAGCGCTAAGATGTCCAAGGCTAAATCCCCCCGCAAGGTCGGCGACAAGGAAGCCTTGTCGGTCGGCACGCAGATCCGCGGTTCGGCGCAGAAGCTGAACCTGGTCGCGGCGCTGATCCGCAACCGCAAGGCCGGCGACGCGATGAACATTCTGGCCTTCTCCAAGAAGGGCATGGCGATCGAGGCGCGCAAGGTTCTCGCCTCGGCGATCGCCAACGCGGAAAACAATCACAACCTCGACGTCGACGCGCTCGTCGTCGCCGAGGCGTCGGTCGGCAAGTCGATCACGATGAAGCGCTTCGCGACCCGCGGCCGTGGCAAGTCCACCCGCATCCTGAAGCCGTTCTCACGTCTGCGCATCGTCGTGCGCGAGCAGGAAGAAGCATAATGGGTCACAAGTCGAACCCCATCGGTCTGCGTCTGCAGATCAACCGCACCTGGGACAGCCGCTGGTTCGCCGAAGGCGCGGACTATGGCCGGCTGCTTCTCGAGGATCTGAAGATCCGCAAGTACATCATCGACACGCTGCCCCAGGCCGCGATTTCGAAGGTGGTGATCGAGCGTCCGGCCAAATTGTGCCGCGTCTCCATCTATGCCGCGCGCCCCGGCGTGATCATCGGCAAGAAGGGCACCGACATCGAGAAGCTTCGCAAGAAGATCGGATCGATGACTTCGTCCGACGTGTCACTGAACATCGTCGAGATCCGCAAGCCCGAGATCGACGCCAAGCTCGTCGCCCAAGGGATCGCCGATCAGCTCGAGCGCCGTATCGCGTTCCGCCGCGCCATGAAGCGTGCGGTCCAGTCGGCGATGCGCCTGGGTGCCGATGGCATCCGCGTTCAGTGCGGCGGTCGTCTCGGCGGCGCCGAAATTGCGCGGACCGAAAGCTATCGCGAGGGCCGCGTGCCGCTGCACACGCTGCGCGCGCACCTCGACTATGCCGAAGCGCAGGCACACACCGCTTATGGCGTGTGCGGCGTGAAGGTGTGGGTGTTCAAGGGCGAGATCCTGGGTCACGACCCGCTCGCTCAGGAGCGTCTAATGATGGAAGCGCAGACTTCCGGCGTGCGCCCCGCGCGCGACGACCGCCGCTAAGGATATAAGAGATGCTGCAACCTAAGAAGTTCGCGCACCGCAAGCAGTTCAAGGGTCGCATTCATGGCGATGCCAAGGGCGGCGCCACGCTCAACTTCGGCTCGTACGGGTTGAAGGCGCTGGAGCCGGAGCGGATCACCGCGCGCCAGATCGAGGCGGCTCGCCGCGCGATCACGCGCCACATCAAGCGCCAGGGGCGGTTGTGGATCCGCATTTTCCCGGACGTGCCGGTAACCTCGAAGCCCGCCGAAGTCCGCATGGGCAAGGGCAAGGGTGCGCCCGAATATTGGGCCGCCCGCGTCAAGCCCGGCCGCATCCTGTTCGAGCTGGACGGGGTTCCCGGCCCGCTCGCGGCGGAAGCGTTCAGTCGTGCGGCGATGAAGCTGCCGATCAAGGTCAAGGTCGTGGCGCGTCTGGGTGACACGTCGCACCTCGGAGGCGAATAAGATGGCGAAGAAAGAAACCAAGTCGACCGGGCTCGACGTCGCCGGCAAGAGCGACGACCAGCTCAACGAGACGCTGGGCGAGCTGAAGCGCGAGGCGTTCAACCTGCGCTTCCAGGCGGCGACAAGCCAGCTCGAGAAGCCGAGCCGCGTGCGCGAGGTCCGTCGCGACCTCGCCCGCATCAAGACCCAGCAGTCCGTGCGCGCGAAAACCGCCGCGGCTGCGAAGTAAGGAAGTAGCAATGCCGAAGCGCGTGCTGACCGGACAGATTGTCTCGGACAAGGGCGACAAGACGGTGGTCGTGAACGTGGAGCGCAAGGTCAAGCATGCGCTCTACGGCAAGATCATCCGCCGTTCGAAGAAG
>NZ_JAQGKZ010000126.1 GCF_028289855.1 Sphingomonas bacterium
GCGTCGCGGACCTTGCCCTCGAAACCCGAATAAGCGTGGATGATGTACCAGCGTGCCACGTCTCTAAACCCTTACTTGGTCGCGAAGCCGAGGAGCAGCTTGACCAGCGCCTCGAACCCCGAATCGATCACGAAAAAGAAGATTCCCAGGATCAGTGTCATGATCATCACCATCACACCGGTCATGATCGTCTCGCGCCGGGTCGGCCAGACGACCTTGCGGGTCTCCGCGCGGACTTGCTGGATGAATTCGATCGGGGATGTCTTCGCCACGGATGGTGACCCTTGCTTGCGTTGTGCGACACGCGGGACATAGGCCCGCCGCCCGCTCCCGTGAAGGGCCGGACGACAAGACAATCCCGATGTCGGATTGACGGGGTGCTTAGCGTGAGGTGTGCGAGGGGGCAAGTGCCCTCGGTGCGCGAAGGGCGGGGTGGAGGGAAACCCCGTCGCCACCGCATCGGATCGGCGCTACGCACCATGTCGGAAAAGAGGTGCGATGCGTTTGGCGTATATCGGATGGCTAGTGGTGAGCGGGCTGACGTTGGCGCTGGCGGCGTGCGGTGGGAAGGACGCTCCGGCCTCCGCCACCCCCGCGGGCGTCGCCGCGTTCACCACGATCGACTTCGCGCACGTCGCGAATTACGCCGCGCCGGCGCTTCCGGCCTATTTCGACCGCACGGTGAAGGCGCTGGACAACAGCCCACCCGCCAATCCCAACAATGACAGAGTAGCGACGCTTGGGCGCGTGCTGTTCTACGACTTGCGGCTCAGCACCAATAACCGCACGTCGTGCGCGTCGTGCCATCAACAAAAGTACGGTTTCACCGATCCGATGCGGTTCAGCAACGGGATCAGCACCGCCGCCACCACCGATTTTCACGCCATGCGGCTCGGCAATTTGCGCTACTGGCGGCCGGGTACCACCTTCTGGAACCGGCGCGCGCCCAGCGCGGAGGCGCAGGCGAGCCACCCCTTGCACAGCCTGGTCGAAATGGGCTGGGGCGGCGCGGCGGGCGGGTTCGACGCGCTGACCGCCAAGATGGGCAAGACTGCCTATTATCCCGACCTGTTCGCCTGGGCGTTCGGCAGCCCGACGATCACCGAACCGCGCGTCCAGCAAGCACTTGCCCAGTTCGTGCGCGCGATGATCGCGAGCTCCAGCCGGTGGGACGCGGGCTATGCGCGGGTCTTCTCGCCGACCGCACCGAACCGCGCGCTCGACATCGACCTGCCGAACTTCAGCTCCCGAGAAAATCGCGGCCGGCATCTGTTCATGGCGGCTGCCGGGCAGGGCGGCGCCGGTTGTTCGTCATGCCATTTGCCGCCGACCTACGCCTTGGCGGCGACCGCGCGTAGCGATGGGCTGGACGCCGGCGAGGTGCGACTGTTCAAGGCGCCATCGCTGCGAAACGTCGGGCTGATGGGGCCGTATATGCACGACGGCCGGTTCACGACGCTGGCGCAGGTCGTCGATTTCTACGACCACGGCATTCAGGACGGCCCTGCGCTCGATGACAGGCTGCGGCAAAGCGGGCGCCCGCGACGGCTCAACCTGAGTGCCGACGACCGCGCCGCGCTCGTCGCGTTCCTGATGACGCTGAGCGACCGCGTCCTTCCCACCGACCCCCGCTTCGGCGACCCGTTCCGCCCGGGCTACCGAGCGTATTAGGCGCGGATCGAATACAGGACCGCGTTGCTGATCGCGTACACCGCACCGTCGGCGCCGACTGCGGTCGGGGTATAGGCCTGGCCCAGCCCGGCGTTGAGCCGGATGTTCTGCGACAAGGTATTGGTCGTCAGGTCCCAGCGATACAGCACGCCGTCCTCGTTGTTGGCGAGGATCGACTTGCGCGCCGGATCGGCGGCCATCGTGTTGATGCACCATTCGCGCCGCGCAGTGGCCGATCCCGTGTCGAGCGTCGGCCCGAGGATCGTCAGCACTTCGCGCATCACCGATACGCTTGGAACGATCGGGTCGGCCTGGCTCGCCCTGGGGTCGAGCACCGCAAGCCGGTTGAGCCCGTCGCCTGTCCCGACGCCATTGTAATTGTTATATTTCACCACGAGCAGATAGGTCGACGATCCGCCGTACGACGGCACCATCGATGCCGGAATCACGCTGGGCGACACGTCCCAGCCGAAGCTGCCCGGCACGCCCACCGGGCTGAGCAGCGCGTCAAACTGCAACAGCCAACCGCGCGCATTGTGCGTCGGGAACGTACCTTCCAGCACGCCGTAGAACACGCGGCCGTCGCTGCCGACCACCGGCGTCGCGGTGCCGTCGTCGCTGACTCGCGCCGGGGTAAGCGAATTGGGGTCGGTCAGCGCGACCTTCGCGCGCGTCGCGAGCGTCGTGCTGTTGAGCGCGAGCAGATAGCCGCGCTGCGTGACGCCGGCGACCACGTCGGTGTTCACCGCGATGTATACCGTTGTGCCGTCGCTCGAGAGGGCGGGCGCGCAGTTCATCGCGGGCTTCTTGATCGCCGCATCGCCCACCGCCGCGGCGGCGCCGACCCAAATGCCCGTTCCGTCGGGCGCGACGCGCGCGATGCCGCTGACCAGCCCCGCCGGGTTCGTGCCGGTGACCTGGAATCCGAAGAAGATGTTGCCATTCGCATCGGACGTGAGCGGCGTGTTGATGAACACGGTGCCGTCGAAGGCGGCGGGGTTCGCGTTGTAGGCGGTGGCGCCATAGAAGATTTGCGCCGCGAACGTCCCCGTCGCCGCATCCGCATCGGTGCGCATCAGCAGCTTGCCGCCCGATCCGGGAGCATAGAGCCGCGCCTGCGGCGTCAGCAGGACGTTGTACGGCGGCACCCAATTGTGCGGCGGGCTGACGTAGTCGGTCGCCGTCGCCCAGATCGCCGTACCCGTCGCACCGTTGCGCCCCTCGACGCGGTAGCCGGCCGTCGCGCCGGTCTTGACCGGAATCACGACGGTGTTGTTCGTCGTCACGATCGGCGATCCGTAATGCGTCAGCAGCGAACCCGATGACGTATATTGCGGCGCCATGTCGACCGGTGACGTCCAGGTGATGCGGCCCAGATCCTGCGAGGCGATCGCGCTAACCGCGGTATGTTGCGCATCGTGGCCGTAGCTGAACCAAGCGGGCCCCGACACCGGCGAGGGAGGCGGCGGTGGTGGCGGCGGTGGAGGCGCCGGCGATGTCCCGGTGGCGCCGCCGCCATCGCCGCATGACGCGAGAAGGACGGACGACGACAGCATCGCAAGCGTAGTGCGACGCGAAACAACGACGGGAGGGGGCAGGGATACATTTTTTCGGCTCATGGGGTCAGCCTACCGCTTGCCGCGATGAAATGCACCAACTGCCGCGACCCGATGTGTTTCCCGTGCGGCATATGTGGCGTCCTTCAGACGCGATTTATGCCGTGTGGGATGGATTGGTGGGCGAACCGTTCGGCGCGACCTCGTTCCGTTCGGATCAAGGGCTTTGGCAGGGGAGCTCGGATTCGAACCGAGGGCCTTCGGTTTTGGAGACCGACGCTCTAACCAGCTGAGCTACACCCCTGCAGCCGACGCGGCTCCTAACTTCCCCGCGACAGGAGCGCAAGGCTACGCCGCCGCCGCGTCGTCCCATCGCCGCGCCGCTAGCGCGCGCGCTTCCGTAACCGGCAGTGGCCGGCCGAAATAATAACCCTGGACCTTGGTGCAGCCGAGATCCTGGATCATCTGATGCTCCTGCTCGGTCTCGACGCCTTCGGCAGTGGTGGCCATGCCGAGCGATTGCGCGAGCGCGACGACGGCGCGGATGATCGCGATCGGCTCGGGCTGGCCCTTCGACGCGCCCTGGACGAAGCTACGGTCCACCTTGATCGTCGAGAACCGCGTGCGCGCGAGATAGCCGAGCGACGAATAGCCGGTGCCGAAATCGTCGAGGCTGAGGCGCACGCCGAGATCGAGGATCCGCTCCAGCACCTGCACCGCGACGGTACCCTCGCGCATGAACACGCCTTCGGTCACTTCGAGCTCGAGCCGTTCGGGCGGCAGCCCGCTATTGGCGAGCGCGGAGGCGACCACCGCGACGAAGGCGGGGTTGTGGAGCTGTTCGGGCGACACGTTGACCGCAACGCGAGTCGGCGCTGGCCAGCTTGCGGCTTCGTCGCACGCTGAGCGCAATACCCATTCGCCCATCGGCCCGATCAGACGCGCGTCCTCCGCCAAGGGCACGAACTTGGCCGGGGACACCACGCCCAATTCGGGATGCGTCCAGCGCAACAGCGCTTCGAACCCGGTCAGCCCGCCGGTCCCGGCATCGACCACGGGTTGGTATTCGAGGTGCATTTCGCCCTTTTCGAGCGCCTGGCGGAGCGCCATTTCGAGCACGCGGCGCTCCTCCGCCTTGACGTGAAGCTGCGGCTCGTAGGTGTTGAACGCGCCACCGCCGGCATCCTTCGACCGGTACAGCGCCAGGTCGGCGGAGCGGATCAGCATTTCGGCGGTGCGGCCGTCGCGCGGCCCCGACGCGATGCCGATCGACGCGCCGATATAGAGCGTGTGCTGGTCGAGGTCGTAGCGCGCGGACAGCGTATCGATGATCGCCTTGGCCAGCCGTTCGACACGCCCGGCATCGCTCGCGTCGCGGACCACGACCGCGAACTCGTCGCCGCCGAGCCGCCCGATGATCTCGTTGTCGGTGACCAGCCTGGCGAGCCGTTCGGACACGCGGCCGAGCAAGCGGTCGCCGACCGGGTGGCCGAGCGAATCGTTGACCGCCTTGAAGCGGTCGAGGTCGATCATCATGAACGCGCAGCGCGTACCCCATTTTTCGGCGTCGGCCATCGCCTTGGCGAGTTGCTCGTTGAGGTGGAGGCGGTTGGGCAGCCCGGTCAGCGTGTCGAACCGGGCCATGCGGTTGATCTGGTCGGCCGATTCGCGTTGGGCCGTGACGTCGGATCCGACCCCGCGAAAGCCGATGAACAAGCCGCTATCGTCGTGGCGCGGGCTCGCCGTCAGCGCGAACCAGCGCTTTTCGTCCTTGACCTGGACGGACAGCAAAAGGTCGCGAAACGCTTCGCGGCCTTTCAACTTTTCGGCAAGCGCGTGCAGCCCGGGCGAAAAGTCGCCCGACTCCCAGCGTTCGGCGGCCAGCGACTGGAGCAGCGGCATGCCGTTGATCTTTATCGGATCGAGGTTGACCGAGCGGGCAAAACGAGGGGAGGCGCGGACAATGCGCCGCGCCGTGTCGGTTTCCCACAGCCAGTCGCCATCCTCTTCCTCGAATTCGCGCAGCAACAGGCTGACCGTTTCGTCGCGTTCGGCCAGACCGATCTCGTTGGCGCGGATCACCACCAGCGCCTTGCAGCGCTGAAAACAGCCGAGCATCAACAACCCGACGAACAACGCCGTCGCCGCGCCGAGCAACGGGCTGCCGAGCATCAACAGCATCGTCACGATCGCCGTGCCCAGAATGCCGAGGAAGCTGAGCGTCGCCAGCGGCAATGCCGCCATCGCGACCGCGGACGCGGTCATCATCACCGAGAGCAGGATCCACAGTCCCATCGCGGTCCCGATGTCGGCATTCGCCCCCAAGGCGAGCGGCGGAACCGACCAGACCGCGGCGAGCGCCACGCCCTCCAGCACGGTATCGCGCACGTCGCGCAAGGTCGCGGTGCTGGCATCGCGGTGCCGCGTCGCCAGCCTGCGCACCGCGACCGCGACGCCGACCGCGCCAGTTACCACGCCCCAGCTTACCAGTAGCGCGCGCGATGCGTGTCCATCGAACAGCATCACGATCAGCGCGGCGCCAATCAGGTTGGCGGCGAGCAGGAACAAGGCGAGCTGGCGACCGGCATGGAGCTGCGCCGCGCGGATCGGGCCCCAATCGGTGGTGTCCGGCGGGTCGTACAGCCCCAGCAACGCGCGGACGTCGATCCGCGGCTTGGGAAATTGCGAAGATTGTTCCGAACTCACGCTCCCGCGATTAGCGGATGAGGGGTTATCGAACGGTTAGGGGAAGGGCCGATTTGGCGGATTTATCTACGCCGCCGGAGAGGCGTTCCCCGTTTTGGGTGGGGAATTAGGTGCCGGTGTAATTGGGAATCGCTGCTCGCTAGCCGACTGGCCGTGTCTTACGCCGCGATATCGTACGGCTTGATCTCACCCGCCAGATACAGATTGCGCGCCTTGGCCCGCGACAACTTCCCCGAGCTGGTGCGTGGCAGGGTGCGCGGGGGGATCAGCTCGATCACGCAGTTCATGCCCGTCACCGATCGAACGCGCTCGCGGATTTCGTCGCGCAGGCGGACGCGTTCGGCTTCGTCGCTGCTGCGGCACTGGACCAGCACCGCGGGGGTTTCCTCGCCGCCCGGCGTGGTGATCGCGAAGGCGGCGATGTCGCCCGCCTTGAAGCCCGGTAGCTGCTCGACCGCCCATTCGATGTCCTGCGGCCAATGGTTGCGGCCGTTGACGATGATCATGTCCTTGGCGCGGCCGACGATGTAGATGTAGCCGTCCGACATATAGCCCATGTCGCCGGTGTCGAGCCAGCCGTCGGCTATGCACGCGGCGGTCGCATCGGGGTCGCGGAAATAGCCGACCATCAGCGACGGCCCCGCGCACCACACCTTGCCGATCGCGCGCTCGGGGAGCGGGGTGCCGTCCTCCTCGCGAATCTCGATCTTCATGTCGCGCGCGGGCTTGCCGCAATTGACGATCGCGCGGTAGCGTTGGGGCCGGTCGCGGCGGCCAGCCTGGCCGGAAAGTTGCGTTTCCTCAACCAGTTCGACACGGATGCCTTCACCCGGTGGCATGATCGACACAGCCAGCGTCGCCTCGGCCAGACCATAGCTCGGCAGGAACGCGCTGGCCTTGAACCCGGCATCGCCGAATGCATCGACGAACGCCTGCATCACGTCGGGGCGGATCATGTCGGCGCCGTTGCCGGCGACGCGCCAGCGCGCCAGGTCGAACCGGTCGCTCGCCTTGGTCTGGCTCGAGATGCGGCGCGCGCAGATGTCGTAGCCGAAGGTCGGCGAGTAAGAGAGCGTGGTGCCCGGATTGCGGCTGATCAGGTCGAGCCAGGCAAGCGGGCGCCGCGCGAAATCCTCGGTCTTGAGATAATCGGTGGAAACCTGGTTGGCGACGATCGAAAGGAAGCAGCCGACCAGCCCCATGTCGTGATACCAGGGCAGCCACGACACGCAGCGGTCGCCGTCGCCGACATGCATTCCGATCGAATGCGCGGCGAGGTTCGACAGCAAGGCGGCATGGGTAATGACGACGCCGTGCGGAAAGCGCGTCGATCCGCTCGAATATTGCAGATACGCGACATCGTCGGTCTGCGCGGTCGGCAAATCGGTGTCGGGGGCGGCGCGCTCGGCGAAGCTCGCCCAGTCGATCCCCTCGACGTTCTGGTTCTTAGCGGCTTCCGCGCACATCGCGCCGATTTCGGGCGGATAGATCAGCATGCGCGGGTCGCAGCTGCTCAACTGAACAGAGAGTTGGTCGATATAGCTTTGCGCACCGCCGAAACTGGTGGGGAGCGGCAGCGGCACCGGCCAGGCGCCGGCATAGACCACGCCGAAGAACAAAGCGGCGAATTCGGCGCCGGTTTCGGCGATCAGCGCGATTCGATCCTCGGGCTTGATCCCGGCGGCGATCAGACGGCGCGCCATCGCCAGCGCGTCCTCGCGCAATTCGGTGAAGGTGTAAGCGCGCGTCAGCGTGCCGCGCGGATCGTGGAAATTGAGTCCCTTGGTTCCTTGCGCGGCATAATCGAGCGCGTCGCCCAACGTGGCGAAATCGGCGAATCGCCGCGGCAGCGCATCGTCGCTCGGCGTCGGGTTAAGCCCGGCCGGTCGTTCGCTCGTCGCCACGTCGGTATTCGAGTTCATCGTCATGAATTAGCGCCCATGTTTCGTGCGACTGCGTTCGTGCGCGGCCGCATCCATGCCATCGTTACACCCCTGCGGATGGCAAGCGTTCAAAATCCGTTGGCAGTGTGGCACAATCAAGGCGGTATGCCGCGAGTTCCCCGTCGTCCTGTCCCTCCGTTGGACCGTCCTGCCCTCGAACGGCTGGCGCTGCGCTATGTCGAGCGCTTCGCAACGACGCGCGGACGGCTGAGCGATTATCTGCGGCGCAAGATCCGCGAGCGCGGGTGGGAGGGCGATCCGGTCGACCCGCAGGCGCTGGCCGAACGCATGGCCGAACTGGGCTATATCGACGATCGCGCCTATGGCGAGGCCAAGGCGACCGCGATGGCGCGGCGCGGACTGGGCGCGCGGCGCGTGGCCGGAGCGTTGCACCAGGCGGGCATCAAGGGCGAGGATGCCGAAGCGATCGCACCGGGCATCGAGGAGCGCGCGCTGGGCGCCGCGATCGCCTTTGCGCGGCGGCGGCGGATCGGGCCGTTCGCGGAAATGCCGCCCGACCGGCTTTTGCGCGAAAAGCAGATCGGTGCGATGCTGCGCGGCGGTCACGCCCCGGCGCTGGCGCGGCGGATCGCCAACATGGCGCCGGGCGACGATCCGGGCGAACTGGAAGATTAGGGTCTGAACTCAGGTGGCACGCGGTCGTGACGGAGTCGATTTTGGTGTTGGGCAAGGAGCAAGGAGGGAGCGATGCCCCTGCGCATCGTGACCGACGCAGCGACGCTGTCCCAACGCCAAAATCGGCCCGCCGCGAAGCGGTCGCCCGGAGAAGCCCGCTGGACGGCGTCACTTGCTTGCGCGTAGCCCCGGCTACGCGACGGCGCTGCGTTCCTTGCCAACGGGCTTCTCCGGGCGATCACGATCCGCGTGCCACCTGAGTTCAGACCCTGGAACGATATCGTAACGACCCGCGCCCGAATGCTTGGTTTTTACAGCGAACCTGATACATTCGCGGGGCAGGGGGTAAGTGTGCGCGTAGATCCGCAGCCGGAACAGGGTGAACGGCCGTTGCAGCCGTCCGAAGAGCCTGTCGCCGCGCCGGCGCCGGCCAATGATGAATCGCGCCACGCCGGTACGGTCAAATGGTTCGACGTGACGCGCGGCTTTGGGTTCCTGGTCGATGACGGGCAGGCGGGCGACATCCTGATCCATTTTTCGGTGCTCCAACCGCACGGTCGGCGCAGCTTGCCCGAGGGCGCGCGGCTCGAATGCCTGGCTGTCCAGCGCCAGCGTGGGCTTCAGGCGACCGAAATCCTGTCGATCGACCTGTCGACCGCGATCGAACCCGCGCCGCGCCCGCGTGCCGAGAGCGATCGGGTCGATCCGGTGGCGATGCTCGACGAGGCCGGCGAATTCGAAGCGGTCGCGGTGAAATGGTTCAATCGCCTGAAGGGCTATGGATTCCTGGTGCGAGGATCGGATTCGGCGGATATATTCGTCCATATGGAAACGCTGCGCCGCGCCGGCCTGCATGAGGTGGAACCCGACCAGAGGTTGCGCGCGCGGATCGTCGACGGGCGCAAGGGTCCGCTCGCGGTCGTGGTCGAACAGGACGATTGATTACATGAAATTGTATGGGGTTTTGCTGCCGCTGGCGCTGTGCGCGTTGACGGCCGGATGCGCGACCGGCGATGCTGCGGGCAACACCGCCACCGCGGTCAGGACGATCGCGGTGACGATTACCAGTACCAACGGAACCCACGCCTTCCAGGCCGAGCAGGCCAAGACCGCAGCGGAGCAGGAGCGCGGATTGATGTACCGCACCGCGCTGGCCGACGACTATGCCATGCTGTTCTGGCCCTATCCGCCCGACGGACCGCCGCGCGTCGCGAGTTTTTGGATGAAGAACACCCCGAGCTCGCTCGACATCATCTTCATCCGTCCCGACGGCACGATCGCGACGATCGCCGAAAACGCCGTGCCGCAGGACGAGACGCAGCTGTCGTCGGGCGAGCCGGTCAGCGCGGTGCTCGAGATCAAGGGCGGGCGCAGCGCCGCGCTCGGCATCGCCGCGGGCGACAAGGTCAACTGGGCGAAGTAGCTTCGGTGAAGGTCGGTTGGTAGCTGACCGGAAAGTTCACCGACCGAGCGATGAAGCAGAATTCGTGGACTCGGCCGTGAAGCTCGGCGGCGAGCGCCAGATCGGCGCCGGTCGCGACGGTGATGTCGGGGCGCAGCACCGCTGAGACGAACCGCCCCGCGCCCGATTTCAGCGTCTCGCCATGCCCGACCGGGCTGTCGCGATACTCGAGCACGACGATCCCGGCATTGCTCGCGAGATGCAGATACCAAAGCATGTGGCACGCCGACAGCGCCGACAGGAGCAAATCCTCCGGGTTCATTTTGGTCGGGTCGCCGCCGAGCAGCGGGTCGTTCGAGCAATGCACCACCTCATGCCCGTCTACCGCGATGTCCCACGTGCGGTCGTACCCGCGATACCTCCGCGTGCCGTCGCCGCGATTGCCCGTCCACACGATGCGCGAGGTGAAATCGTGGTTCATGCCGCTTGTCCCCTTATCGACACCCGGCTAATCGCTCCGCCCATGGGCATCAATCTCAATCCCTTCACCTGGTGGAACGGCGCGAGCTGGGGCACGATGGTGGGGCTGATCGGCAAGACTCGCGTCGGCGGGGACGAGCTGGGCAACGTTTATTACAGCGGCGGCAGGGATACCGCGGGCAATCCGCGCCGCTGGGTGATCTATAGCGGCGCCAACGACGCCAGCCGCGTGTCGCCCGACTGGTTCAGTTGGCTGCACCATCAGATCGACGACGTGCCCGACCGCTCATTGCCCGCGCCGCGCCGCTGGGAAAAGCCTGCCCTGGCCAATCAAACCGGCACCGCGCTCGCGTATCGCCCGCCCGGTGCGCTCGAAAAGGGTGGCAAGCGCGCGCCTGCGACCGGCGATTACGAAGCCTGGACGCCGGAGGGATGAACTGGCGCCGAGTCGCCGGTGTCGCCGCCGCGCTGGCCGGGGCCAGTGCGGCCGGATGGGCCGGGTATCAATGGTACCAGGGGCCATCGTCATCCGCGCCCGTCGCGGCGGCCAGCGCGCCGGCGACGACGCTCGACGATACCACCGTATCGGGCGGAGTCGAGACGGTCGATGTATCGGGCGATCCGACCAACCCAGAAGCGGGCACGACGCCGATGAAGGATCGCGTCGCGGTGCTCGGACTGCTCAACAAGCGCAACGGGCTGGCGCGCGACCTGACGCTCAAGCCCGGCCAGGCGATGCGGATCGGCAATGTTGTGGTGCGGCTGCGCGCGTGCGAGCAGACCGCGCCGTGGGAGCAGGAGCAGCTGACCGGCGCGTTCGTGCAGGTGCTGGTGCGCGGCGTCGACAAGCATTGGCGGCGGACGTTTTCGGGCTGGCTGTACAAGGAACGCCCCGCGCTGAACGCGGTGGAGCATCCGATCTACGACGTGTGGACCAAGAGCTGTGCGATGACTTTCCCGGCGACCGGGCCGGATACCGCGCCCGTGGCGGACGCCTTGCCGGCCAAGCGATCGAGCGCGCGGAAATCGCCTGCCGCCGCCGAGGGGGCGGCGGAGGCTGCACCGAC
>NZ_JAQGKZ010000133.1 GCF_028289855.1 Sphingomonas bacterium
CGCCGCCCGATTTCGAAAAGATGGTCCCGGTCGAGGGGGGGCGTATTTACGTGCGCGTCAACGGCGCCATCAAGGGGCCGAAGCTGCCGATCGTCATGCTGCATGGCGGGCCGGGTGGCACGCATGCGCATTTCCTGACCGCGCTGGCGCTGGCAGACGAACGGCCCGTGATCCTCTACGATCAGCTCGACAGCGGGCAGTCGGACCGGCCCAACGATCCGAAGAACTGGCGCGTGCCGCGGTTCGTCGACGAGATCGAGCTGGTCCGCCAAGCGCTCGGCGTCGAGCGCTGGCATTTGCTGGGGCATAGTTGGGGTGGCACGCTCGCGCTCGAATATGGCGCGCGCCAGCCCAAGGCCTTGTGCGGGCTGGCGCTGGCGAGTCCGCTGGTGTCGACAAAAAGCTGGATCGCCGACGCCAATCTGTTGCGCACGCAATTGCCGCCAGAAATTCAGGCAAAGATCGCAAGCTGCGACGCCGCGCCCGGACCAGTATGCGATGCCGGGACCAACGCCTTCTACCGCGCCTTCAACGGCCGCGAGCCGGGTACGATGGCGGCCGCCGTCTACGCCCGCGCGCATCCCGGCGGGTTCAACCCAAAACTCTACAACGCGATGTGGGGGGCGAGTGAATTCGTCTCGACCGGGTCGTTGCGGGATTATGACGGCGAGCCGCTCCTGGCAAAGCTCGACGGCAAGCGCACCCTGTTCATCGGCGGCCAGTATGACGAAGCGCGGCCTTCGACGCTCGCCGGGTTTGCCGCGCGAGTACCGGGTGCGGAGTTCGCCACCGTCCCAGGCTCCGCCCACGGCCTGTTCGCCGACCGGCCCCAGGAAACGGTCGCGTTGATCCGCGCGTGGCTGGCGCGGCAGGATGCGCTCGCCTAAGTTCGTGCGAATGAAGAGAATCGCATGATCATCGCCGTCGACGGCCCCGCCGCCAGCGGCAAGGGCACCATCGCCCGCGCGCTGGCGAAGCACTACAAGCTGCCGCACCTCGATACCGGCCTGCTCTATCGTGCGGTCGCCGAAAACGTGCGCCGCATGGAGCTCGATCCGGAGGTCGAGGCCGACGCGGTCGCCGCCAGCAATTTCGACGATGCCTTGCTCGACGACCCCGCGCTGCGCAGCGACGAGGCTGGCGAGCGCGCATCGGTCGTGTCGGCGCACCCGCTGGTCCGCGCCGCCCTGCTCCAGCGCCAGCGCAAGTTCGTGCACCAGCCCGCGGGCGCCATCCTCGACGGCCGCGACATTGGGACGGTGATCGCGCCCGACGCCGACGCCAAATTGTTCGTCAAGGCGACGCCGCAGATCCGCGCGCGCCGCCGCCACGCCGAATTGAAGGAACGCGGCTCGACGATCAGCCTCGACCGCGTACTCGCCGACATCCGCGCGCGCGACTTGCGCGACACCGGCCGCAACGCCGCGCCGCTGGTGATGGCGGCCGATGCCGGCATTCTCGACACCAGCTTTCTGTCGATCGAGGCCGCGGTCAGACGCGCGATCGAACTGGTCGAGCGGCAACTCGCGCTGAAGGCGTCGGCGGCCCGGGGCGCCAGCTTGCCATAATGCCCTCGTGGCGCTATGTGCGCCCCCGTCCAGCGAGCAGGTTCTCGCGGAGGTCGGCGCGATGGGACACCTGTCGCGCCCTTTTCGCATTTACACGCGTCTAGGCTCCTCCGCGCTCCCGCCCGTTCGGATGCCGCGCCGGTATTCGGCCGTCGCGGCGTTTTGGCCAAGACCACCGGAGACAACCGGTTGGCCGGAAACAGTTGATTAGGAACGATCTTTTATGGCTTCTGCCGCCACTCCAACACGCGACGATTTCGCGAAACTTCTCGAACTCACCCTGGGCGACGCCGACGGCTTCGAAGGCCGCGTCGTACATGGCACCGTCACCGGCATCGAAAATGATATGGCCGTCATCGACGTCGGGCTGAAGTCCGAAGGCCGCGTGCCGCTGCGCGAGTTCGCCGCGCCGGGCCAGAAGGCCGACCTGAAGGTGGGCGACGAGGTCGAGGTGGATGTCGACCGCGTCGAGAATGCGATGGGCGAAGCGATGCTGTCACGCGACCGCGCGCGCCGCGAAGCCGCGTGGGACAAGCTCGAAGCCGAATTCACCCAGTCGGCCCGCGTCGAGGGCGTCATCTTCGGCCGCGTCAAGGGCGGCTTCACCGTCGATCTCGACGGCGCCGTGGCGTTCCTGCCCGGCAGCCAGGTCGATATCCGCCCGGTCCGCGACGTCCAGCCGCTGATGGATATCCCGCAGCCGTTCCAGATCCTGAAGATGGACCGCAAGCGCGGCAACATCGTCGTCTCGCGCCGCGCGATCCTCGAAGAAACCCGCGCCGAGCAGCGCTCGGGCCTCATCCTGTCGCTGGCCGAGGGCCAGATCATCGACGGCGTGGTCAAGAACATCACCGATTATGGTGCGTTCGTTGATCTCGGCGGCATCGACGGCCTGCTCCACGTCACCGACCTCAGCTACAAGCGCGTCGGCCATCCGTCGGAAGTCCTCAACATCGGCGACACCGTCAAGGTGCAGATCATCCGCATCAACAAGGACACCCAGCGCATCAGCCTGGGCATGAAGCAGCTCGAGAGCGATCCTTGGGATGGCGCCGCCGCCAAGTACCATGTCGGCGCGAAGATGACCGGCCGCGTGACCAACATCACCGAGTACGGCGCGTTCGTCGAACTGGAAGCGGGCATCGAAGGCCTGGTCCACGTCAGCGAAATGAGCTGGACCAAGAAGAACGTCCACCCGGGCAAGATCGTCTCGACCTCGCAGGAAGTCGATGTCGTCGTGCTCGAAGTCGACGAGGACAAGCGCCGCATTTCGCTCGGCCTGAAGCAGGCGATCAGCAACCCGTGGGAGGCCTTTGCCGAGGCGCACCCGGTCGGCTCGACGGTCGAAGGCGAAGTCAAGAACGCCACCGAATTCGGCCTGTTCATCGGGCTCGACAACGATGTCGACGGCATGGTCCACATGTCCGACATCGCGTGGGGCATTTCGGGCGAGGACGCGCTCAACCTGCACCGCAAGGGCGAAACGGTGAAGGCGATCGTGCTCGATATCGACGCCGAGAAGGAGCGTATCTCGCTCGGCATGAAGCAGCTTGAGCGTGGCGGGCCGTCGGGCGCGCCGGCGGCCGCCGCGGCGGCATCGGGCGACAAGCTCAACAAGAACGCGATCGTCACCGTCACCGTGCTCGAAGTCCGCGACGCGGGCCTCGAAGTTCAAGTCGGCGACGAGGGGCTGACCGGCTTCATCAAGCGCACCGACCTCGGCCGCGACCGCGACGAGCAGCGCCCGGAGCGGTTCCAGGTCGGGCAGAAGTTCGACGCGCTGGTGACCGGGTTCGACCGTTCGAAGAAGCCGACCTTCTCGATCAAGGCGATGCAGATCGCCGAAGAGAAGCAGGCCGTCGCGCAATACGGTTCGTCCGATTCGGGGGCGTCGCTCGGCGACATCCTGGGCGAAGCGCTCAAGGCTCGCGACACCAAGAAGTAAGACCCGGAATGGGTAGCGTGAGACCGGCGCTACCCATTTCGTGACATATCGTGTCGAATCGGTCCTATAGTCGATCGCGTTTGGACGTTATGGTGACGATTAGGACGCCTGTCGGCGCATCGGAGGGTGCGGCGACAGACGTTGACGGCCCGACCTGGCATCCGCCCGGTCGTTGTGGGGTGGGGAGACCGTGTTCAGATGATCCGTTCGGAACTGATCCAGAAACTGTCGGAAGCCAATCCGGACCTCGCCGCGCGCGATGTCGAGGCGATCACGACGACCTTTTTCGATGAAATTTCCCGCCGCCTGGCCGCCGATGGCCGTGTCGAGTTGCGCGGCTTTGGCGCGTTCTCGACCCGCGCCCGCGACGCCCGCACCGGCCGCAACCCGCGCACCGGCGAACTGGTCGCGGTCGACGCCAAGCGCGTGCCGTATTTCAAGCCCGGCAAGGAAATGCGGGTTAAGCTCAATGTTTGAGAGAGCTTAAGGCGAGCGGAGCGAAGCGAGCGAGCCTTAAGATCCACTAACATTGAGCTGGCCGGCCTCGCAAAGCGAGGACCGACGACCCGGCTTTGCCGGGTCGGCCTACCTCCCAAAATAGTCCCCGCTAAAATAATTAGTGCATGTAGCCGTCACGCGAGTAAATCGCGTGACGTCGGTCCTCGCTGCGCGAGGCCGGCCGGCTCGACGGAGTCGGAAATAAGCTCGGCTTATTTCTCGCTCCGCCAGCGCGCGGACGTGGCGAAATTGGTAGACGCACGGGACTTAAAATCCCTCGCCCATCTGGGTGTGCGGGTTCGAGTCCCGCCGTCCGCACCATGGCGCTGCCGCGCCTTCTTTGGCATAAGCGCGCGATGACGCTGCGCCGCTGGCTCCTTCCGACTCTCTTTCTGTGTCTCGCCACCGCGTGTCAGCAACGGCCAGACAAGGGCCCGGTGGTGGTGTCGGCGATCGGCGGGCGACCGTCATATATCGACGTCAACCGTCGCGGCGGCGACTCCACGCAGCGGCTGTTGCTCGATTCGACCGCGCAGGGGCTCGTCCGGTTCGACGCGGCGGGGCAGATCGAACCCGGCCTGGCCGAACGCTGGATCGTGATCGATGCCGGGCGCACCTATATCTTTCGCCTGCGCGAGGCGGAATGGAGCGATGGCGCGAAAGTCACCGCCGTCGATGTCGCGACGATCCTGAAGCGCGCGATCGCGCCGTCATCGCGCAACCCGTTGAAACCTTTCCTGAGCGCGATCGACGACGTCGCGGTGATGACCGATGCGGTGATCGAGGTTCGCTTGAGCCGTCCGCGGCCCGATCTGCTCAAGCTGTTCGCGCAACCCGAGCTTGCGATCCTGCGCCAGAACCCGCTGGGGGGCAGCGGGCCGCTCCGCATCGTCTCGACCGGCGGCGACGGCGTGCTGATGCGTCCCGCCACAGATCTTACGCGCTCGCCCGACGATGAAGGACCGGTCGCGACGCCCGAGCAGGACGTGCGGCTGATCGGCGAAACCGCGTCGCGCGCGGTCGCGCGGTTTGCCGCCAAACTGTCGGATTACGTCGCCGGCGGCACGGTAGCCGACTTTCCACTAATCGCGCGCGCGGCAATCGCGCCGACCAATATCAAGCTCGAACCGGCGGCGGGGTTGTTCGGGCTGGCGGTGGTGCGGCGCGAAGGGTTGTTGGCCAGCGCCGCAGGACGCGCCGCGATCGCCCAGGCACTCGACCGGCCCGCGCTGATCGCGGCGATCACTTCCGATTGGGGAGCGCCGGTCGAGCGGCTGTTGCCCGACAAGCTCGATTCGGCGCAGCCGCCCGCCATTCCGACCTGGACGACGCTGGCGCCCGACGCCCGGCTGACCGCAGCGCGCTCTGCGGTCGCGCAGTACCGCGCCGCGAATCCCGGTCAGGTCGAAATTCGGATCGCGCTGCCGTCGGGACCGGGCGGTAACTTGCTCTACGGCCAGATCGCGGCACGGCTGATGCTGATTGGCGTACAGCCGGTGCGCGCGGCAATGAACGAGCAAGCCGACCTTCGCCTGATCGACGCGGTTGCGCCCTACGATAGCGCGCGCTGGTATCTCGCGACCGCTTGCGTGGCGTGCAGCGACGAGGCGCAGGCCGCACTGGCGGCGGCGCGCGATGCCCCCGACATGGCCCAGCGCGGCCAGCACATCGCCGAGG
>NZ_JAQGKZ010000085.1 GCF_028289855.1 Sphingomonas bacterium
CGGGATGACGATAAGCCCCGAGGAAGCCGACGAACTGGAGCACCATGATAAGCGGACCCGGCGTCGTTTCCGCCATGCCCAGCCCGTCGAGCATCTCGCCGGGCGTAAGCCAGTGATAGGATTGCACAGCCTCCTGCGCGACATAGGCGAGCACGGCATAGGCGCCGCCGAACGTCACCATCGCCATCGTCGAAAAGAACGTCGCGATCTGGCTGAACACGTTGCCGGAACCGAGCAGCGCCAGCAGCACCGCAACCGGCGCCAGCCACAGTAAGAGCCAGACCAAGGCCACGCGAAGTGATTGCCTAAACGACGGATTGGCATGGTCGGGCAGCTCTTCGCCGAGCAGGGTATCGGCGTCGGCGATCACTGCGCCGCCGCTCGATCCGTGGCCGCCGCCGGCCTTGAACGCGGCGACCCCGCGCCGCCCGCCGATGAAGCCGATCAGCCCGGCCGCCAGCACGATCGCCGGAAACGGAACGCCGACGAAGAAAATCGCAACGAACGCCACACCGGCGATCAGCCGCATCGTCGTGTTGCGGAGCGCACGCTTGCCGATCCGCATCACCGCCTGGAGCACGATCGCCAGCACCGCCGCCTTGAGCCCGAAGAACAGGGCCGAGACGATGCCGAGCTTGCCGTACAGAACGTACACCCAGCTCAGCGCCATGATCGATATCGCGCCGGGCAAAACGAACAATACCCCGGCGACGATCCCGCCGCGCGTCTTGTGCAGCAGCCAGCCGATATAGGTGGCGAGTTGCTGCGCCTCGGGCCCCGGCAACAGCATGCAATAATTGAGCGCGTGGAGGAATCGGTGCTCGCCGATCCAGCGTTTCTCCTCGACCAGGATGCGGTGCATCACCGCAATCTGTCCCGCCGGGCCGCCGAACGACAGCGCCGCGATTCTAAGCCAGACCCAGAATGCCGCGCCCAGCGTCACGGGGCCGGGCCGCTGGGGCATCGCATCGGCGGTGATCGCGGTCATCGCCGATCTATCGCGGGAAACCGCTCAGCCGTCAGCAAACCGTTTCTAACCGCATCGTTATCGCACCTTGTGCACCAACGCGCCGTCTCCCTTGACGAAATCGTCCGGGACACGGTCGAGCAAGTCAAGGACGGCTTCGGACGGCCGGCACAGCCTGGTGCCCCTTGGGCTCACCACGATCGGGCGATTCACGAGGATGGGATGCGCCAGCATCGCTTCGATGATCGCATCGTCGCTCACGCCCGGATCGAGCAGGCCCAACGCGGCCGCTGGCGTACCCTTGTCGCGCAGCACGTCGCGCGGCTTCGCGCCCATCGCGGCCAGCAGCCCGGTCAACAGCGGTCGCGTCCAGCCGACGGTCCGATACTCGACGACAGTCGGCGCGTAGCCGGCGGATTCGATCATCGCGAGCGCGTTGCGTGAGGTGCCGCAATCGGGGTTATGATAGATCGTGATCGCAAAACCGCCGGTCATGCCGGTCGGTCCTGTCGGTAAAGCCAGCCGAAGAACGCCACCGCTGCGACCGCACCGGCCAATTGCGCGACGATGAACAGCGGGGCGGACACCGGCGCGATGCCGGCAAAGGTGTCGGACAGGCTGCGTGCGACGGTGACGGCGGGGTTGGCGAACGAGGTCGAGGCAGTGAACCAGTAAGCCGCGGTGATATAAAGGCCGACGGCCACGGGCGTGAAGTCGGGTCGCCACCGCTGCGTGCCGATGATCGTCCCGATCAATCCGAACGTCGCGACGAATTCCGAAAGGCCCTGGCTCGGTCCGGCGCGCAGCTTGCTCGACACTTGCCATATCGGCTCAGCGAACATGGCGTGCGCCGCCCACACGCCGAGGATCGCTCCGATGCCTTGCGCGACGACATACGCCGCCGCCGTCCGGCCGGCGATATCGCGCCGTAGCAACATCGCCAGCGTCACCGCCGGGTTGAGATGCGCGCCCGAAACCGGTCCGAACATATGGATCAGCACGACCAGACCCGCGCCGGTGGCGATCGTGTTGCCGAGCAACGCGATCGCGTCATTCCCCTGCGCCAGCCGCTCGCCCATGATGCCGGACCCGATCACGATCGCCAGCAACAAGGCGGTGCAGAGCAATTCGGCGGCAAGGCGCCGCGACAGCGTCATCGCACCTGCTCGCCGCACGGACTGGCGAACGGCGCGCAAATCTCCGGGCGCCCGGCGCAACAATCGTCGACCAGAAAGCCGAGCAGGTCGCGCATCCGGTCGTAATCGGCCGAATAGATGATCGACCGGCCCTCGCGCCGCGACCGCACCAATCCGGCATGATCGAGGATCGTCAGGTGCGACGACAATGTGTTGGGCAACGCGCCGATCTCGCGCGCGATCTCGCCCGCCGGCATGCCCTCCGGCCCCGCGCGAACCAGCAGCCGGAACACGGCCAGCCGGCTGGCATGCGCCAGCGCGGACAGCGCCTCCACCGCAGTCGGTAATTGCATCGACAAGACTCCGGCTAGATCGATATTTCGACTATCGCCGAAATATCGATCTAGCAAGCGCCAGAATGTGAATATCGTCCGTCAGAGAGAGAACGGGCTTTGCACGGTACTGAGATTGACGATCATAGGACGATGGCGCCCCGGCTTTGATCTGCGCCGTTGCTGCGGTCGTGCCAGCGGCGCATCGTTTCCTCGATTTCGGCGGGCATCACGTTGCGCTGCGCGCTCCTGATCCAGAACGCGGACCGCTTGGCCAGCGGTTGCGCCAAGTAACCATGCGCCATGATGACGAACGGCCCATGAGCGACTGCAACTGCTTCATTGACTTTCCCAGAGCGTGAGGCGGATGAGTCGCCCGTCGTCCGGCATAATGTCGCCGGCGCGGTCATATCGACTTGGATCATTATTGGCCACTCTCAGAACACGATTCTAATATTTCTTAAGGAACCTCATATAACCCAACATAATACTGCCATTATAGTTCCGCCGACCCCATGTTTATATGGTTCGTTTCGGTTGTTCACTGCAAATGCGCACTCGTCCTGCATCGATCAGGTAGCTTCGCGGTGCGACGGTACAAAAGACTAGAATTCGCGTGATCGCGATAGGGATTCACGATATCGTGCGTCGGGGAAATTTCATGGGGGGAAACATGAACAGACGTCATTTCATCGCGGCAACCGGGGCCACGGCACTTTTGTATCCCGTCCGGGGTCTGGCGCAGACCGACGACCTGACGCGACTTCTGGCGGAAGTCGCGGCCGACCCCTCGATGGTCGAGGATAGCTGGGCCTATCGCGAGCCTTCGGTGACACGCGGTGTCGGGCACGGTACGCCATCGACACGCAAGCTGTCGCAGACCGCGCTCGACATGATCATCGCGTTCGAGGTCGCCAGCCCGGCCGCCTACGAGGCGAAGTATCGCCGCCCGATCTGGCCCAAGGGCCAGTCCGGTGTCACGATCGGCGTCGGATACGACCTGCGCTTCGCCAACCGCGCCTTTATCGACCGCGACTGGCCGATGCTGCCGCAGGCCGACCGCAGCCTGCTCTACACCGTCGCCGGGCTTGGCGGCCTCGCGGCCAAGAATGCGCTGGCGTCGGTGCGCAGCGTCGTCATTCCGTGGGAACCGGCCAGGACACAGTTCATGGCCTTCATTCCCTATCCGACCAAGGACACCGAAAAGGCGTACCCCAATTGTTCCGAGTTGCCCGACGATTGCTTCGGCGCGTTGGTCTCACTGATCTACAATCGCGGTCCCGCGATGTCGCCCAACAGCGTGAAGCGCAAGGAGATGTACCGTATCAAACAGCTGATGGCGGCGCGAAATTTCGCCGACATCCCGGCGCAAATCCGCTCGATGAAACGCATCTGGCAGGGCGATCCCAACGCGCGCGGGCTGCTCCGCCGGCGCGAGGCCGAGGCATTGCTGTTCGAAAAGGGGCTCCGTTCGGCCTGATCGATCGACGAAGGGGGGATTGGGGATGTCGCTCCGCAAGCTCGCGATGCTCGCGATTGCCTTGTTCTGTCTGGGATCGGCGACCCCGCCCCCGCTCCGGATCGCGCTGATCATCGGCAACGGTACGTACGGCCATAACGACCCGCTTCCCAACGCGCTGACCGACGCCAGGGCGGTGGCGGATCGGCTGCGCCGGCTTGGCTTCGACGTGCAGCCCGACACGATCGACCTCGACACCGCGCATTTGAAACCGGCGATCGATGCCTTCACCAAAAAACTGCGCGACGCCGGGCCCAATGTCATCGCGTTCGTCTATTATGCGGGCCACGCCGCGCAGGACGCGTTCGGCAACAATTATCTGGTGCCGACCGACGCCGATGCGAAAACGCCGGCCGACATGCAGCGCGAGGGCGTTCCCGTCCCGGACTTGCTGCAGGCGATGGAGGAAGCGAACAACGACGTGAACATCCTGGTGCTCGACGCGTGCCGCGACTGGTACGAGGACGACCGCACCCCAAGCGACCCCCGTGGGCTCCACGACATGGGCCTGCACGGCAGCGTGTTGATCGCATTCGCGACGCGCGCCGACGCGACGGCTGACGAAGGCCCCGGCTTGACCAGTAGCCCCTATTCGCACCGCCTGATCGAGGCGCTCGACAAACAGCCGAGCGATTCGGTCGTGTCGTTGTTCGACGACGTCCAGTCGCGCGTTTATACCGACACCGACACGCTGCAAATGCCGATGTATATCAACGGGCTGGTACGCGCCGGGCGTTGGGCGTTTTCGAGCGGCGCACTGGCGGAAGTGCGTGATACGCCGCGACCCGCGGTGGTCTGGGCGGCCACCTCGCCGTTTCTCCAATCGCTCGACCGCAAACAATTGCTCCAGTTTGCGCACGGCAAGGAGTCGTTCGTCGACGTCTTGCTCAAGCGCCGCGACTTGCTGGAAAAATATCAGATCAACACGCCTAAGCGGCTTGCCTATTTTCTTGCCTCAGTCGGATACGAAAGCGCGGGTTTCCAGCAGCAGACCGAAAAGTTCGGCTATTCGGCCGCCATGCTGCGCCGGATATTCTCTTCCCGCATCACGTCGCTCGCCATGGCGGAGGGACTCGTCGGCAAACCCGAAGCGGTCGCCAACGTCGTCTATGCCAACCGCTTCGCGAATGGTCCGCCTGCAAGCGGCGACGGCTGGCGCTATCGCGGGCGCGGGCTGTTCTTCATCACCGGGCGATACAATTATGCGCGCTATGGTCGGGAAGTGGGTGTCGATCTGATCGCATCCCCGGATCTCGCCAACGATCTCGAGATCGGGCTGGCGATCGCTGGCGCGGTGTGGCGCGACGCGCGAGGCAATGATGCCGCCGATCGCGACGACCTTGCGCTGGCCGCGCGGCGGTTCCTCGGGACCAGCAACATCCGCAATCTGCCGGAGCGTAACGTCTGGCTGAGCCAAGCCAAGCGCGCGTTGAACTTGACAAACTAGCCCGCCGGGCGCTCGCACACCCCGTCTCGTACTCCGCTGACGCTGCCGACGCCCAGCACGATCTTGGCGCGGCGCTCGAACGCCAGCGCTTGCCAGCGCCCCGAATTGCCGATCGCGGTGCGGCTGCGCAAAAAAGTCAGGCTCATCAATTCGTATTGCTCGGGATCGACGCGCCCGGCGTCGATCAGGCAATTCCACGCCGCGACGTTCCAGGGGGCGTCGCGCGAAATGCCGTCCTGATCGATCGTCCGCGCCAGCGCGCCGTACCAGTCGATGATCGCGCGCAGCCGGGGCCAGCGATCGGCCTCGGGCATTACCGCCAGCTTGGCGCGCAGCCTCGCGATATCCTCGTCGCCTGGCAGGAACCCCTGCTGCACGCGCGTGTCGATCGCCCAACGCACCTTGCGCGGCGTCATCGGGCCATTGGGGAACACCCGCAACAGATCGAGACGCACCTTGTCGAGCAAGGCGATATAGGTGTCGGTCTGGACCTGCAGCATCGCGTCGCTTTCGAAGATCGCGGTCAGTTCGGCGGCGAATACCGGGTCGAGCTTGCCCTTGGCATCCTCGGCGGCAAGGATCGCGGCGCGGCATTTGTCCGCGACCGGCACCGCCAGGCACTCCTTCGAGAACAGCAACTTGCCATAGACCGGCGCCAGCGCCTTGCGCGCGCGCTTGAAATCGCGGCGGTGGCGGAACCGGTCGCGCCACGCCGCCAGCACCGGCGGCAGGCTGCCCGTGCCGAAATTCCACTGCGCCATCCCGACCGAGATCAGCTGGCTGTCGAAATTGCCCGTCGGCATCGCCCAACATCCCATCGTCTCGGGGATCGAAGTCTCCGCCATCCGCTCGAACACGCCCGTGCGGTCGAGCCCGATCTCCGCGAGGCGCGCCGCAGCGGCGGGGTCGATGCGGATGCTGGGCGTGTCCGCGACGCGACGGCACGGCGGCGGTTGAGGGGCAGCGTCCTGGGCGTGTGCGGGGAAAACCGCCAAGGGCAACAGGATCGCGATCGACCAGCGCAGGCGGCAATATCGCACAGGAGTGCCCCAATCAGATAGGATTGCCTTATCTCAGTGCGGAAGCAACACGCCTGCGCCGTCGGCACGAAGTTGTGGAATGAGTGCGAGATGCTGGGGAGCCGGCCGAAAGGCAAAAACCCGATCGCCCAGATCATCGATCCCGATACGAAAGGACATGGACGGTGCCGCCCGGACGTGAGCGCACAGCCCGTCGTCATCCTCCTCCACGCAAATTCCGGCGCCGACCCCGTCGGGATAGAAAAATGCGATAAGGTCACCATCCGCGATGCCGTCTGCGCTGCCGCGAAGCCTGAAGCTGGCACCATCTTTCAGGCGCCCGTCGAAATCCGCGGCCAGCATGCGCGCATGCCCGTATGCACCACGAACTTTCAGCAAACGTGCCATATCGTCCTCCCCCTCGACCTTACGTCCTACCTCCACATCAATCCAGCGCCGATCCGCCCGCCGCGCAATGCCGAGCGAGCAACATTGCAGGATATCCCGGTCACCGGGCGCGACGTGGGCATAAATCCCGCGTCTTCGTCGGACGCGCCGGCCGCGCTGGCGCGTCTCGCAACCAGCTGCACTGCTCGCGTGCGCGCTGCGCGTTTCACAGCACTGTCATATTAGCGCAATAGAGCCGTCGTGCCGTGCCGCCCGCTTATGGGGATTCGCGGGACCACGCGCCGGGGAGCCATTTCATTCGTCAGATCGCCGCCTTGCCCTATCGCACCGACGGAACCGCGGTGGATGCGGCGGTGCGCGTGCTGCTGATCACCTCCCGCGAAAACAAGCGCTGGGTGATCCCCAAGGGCAACCCCGCCAGCGGCCTGTCGGCGCATGCCGCCGCCGCGCTGGAGGCCGACGAAGAGGCCGGCGTGCGCGGGCTGATCTGCCCCACCCCGCTCGGCAGCTATCGCTACCGCAAGCGCCAGCGCAACGGCGCGTCGCTGATGGTCGATGTCGATGTGTTCCCGCTCGCCGTCAATCGCGAGCTCGAGCATTGGAAGGAACAAGGTCAGCGCGAGCGCCGCTGGGTCAGCCTCAACGACGCCGCCGAGATGGTCGAGGAAGCCGATCTCGCCGACCTCATCCGTTCGTTCGGCCCGTCCGAATTCAAGGCCGCGACCAAGCGGCTCGGCGTGATCGCCGCTACTCAATCGAGGATCAGTCCCATGTTCGCCTGGTTTCAGCGCCTGTTGCCCAAGCAGGGCAATTTCTTCGACCTGTTCGAGGCGCACGCGGTCACCATCGTCAGCGCGGCCGACGCGATGGCGCGGCTGGTCGAGGACGACAGCAAGCCCGCCGACCATATCCGCGAAGTGATCGAGCGCGAGCACGACGCCGACAACATCACGCGGCAAGTGCTCAAGACCGTGCGCGAGACCTTCCTGACGCCGTTCGACCGCGGCGCGATCACCAGCCTGATCGGCTCGATGGACGACACGATCGACGAGATGCAGGCCGCCGTCCAGGCGATGGACCTGTACGAAGTGCGCGTGTTCGAACAGGAAATGAAGGACATGGCGGCGATCATCGTCGACGCCGCGCGGCTGACCGCGGAGGCGATGCCGCTGCTCCGCGACGTCGGCGGCAACGGCGCGCGGCTCCACGAACTGACCGAGCGGGTGGTGCGGATGGAAAGCCATGCCGACGAGATCCACACCGCCGGGCTGAAGCGCATGTTCAAGCAATACGCGTCGACCGACACGGTCCGCTTCATGGTCGCACGCGAGGTGTTCAAGCATCTCGAGCGCGTAGTCGACGCGTTCGAGGACGTCGCGAACGAGATCGACGGCATCGTCATCGATCACGCCTGAACGATCAGCGAAGGCTCATCCGATGCATGAACTCGCCCTCCCCCTGCTGATCGGGCTGATCGTCGTCGCGCTGGCGTTCGATTTCCTCAACGGGCTGCACGACGCCGCGAATTCGATCGCGACGGTGGTCTCCACGCGGCTGCTCAAGCCCGTCCATGCGGTGATCTTCGCGGGCGTGTTCAATTTCGCCGCCTACTTCCTGACGATCGCCTTCCCGAGCTTGCACAAGGTTGCGGAAACGATCGGCAAGGGGCTGATCGACAAGGATTTGATCACCCCCGCCGTGGTGTTCGGCGCGTTGGTCGGGGCGATGTTCTGGAACGTCGTCACCTGGCTGAAAGGCATCCCCTCGTCGTCGAGCCACGCGCTGGTCGGCGGGCTGGTCGGTGCGGGCGTCGCGCATGCCGGGATCGGCGGGATCCAGTGGACGGGCCTCAACAAGACCTTGCTGTTCATCGTCGTCTCGCCGCTGCTCGGGATGATCGTGTCGATGGCGATCATGCTGCTGACCAGCTGGCTGTTTTCGCGGTCGAGCAACACCGGCGCGGAAAAGTCGTTCCGCGTGCTCCACCTGATCTCCGCCGGCACGCTGTCGCTCAGCCACGGGCTCAACGACGCGCAAAAGACGATGGGGATCATCACCGTCCTGCTCTTTTCGACCGGCTGGCTCCACGGCAAGTTCGAAGTGCCGCACTGGGTCGCGATCAGTTGCTATATCGCGATGGGCGTGGGCACGCTGGCGGGCGGGTGGAAGATCATCGAGACGATGGGCAGCCGCATCACCAAGCTGTCGCAGCACCAGGGCTTCAGCGCCTCGGCGGGCGGCACGATCACGCTGATGACCGCCAGCCTGCTCGGCATCCCCGTCTCCACCACGCACACGATCACCGGCTGCGTGATCGGCGCGGGCGTCGCGCGGCGCGCGAGCGCGGTGCGCTGGGGCGTGGCGCAGAACGTGGTGATGGCGTGGGTGATCACGATCCCCGCCAGCGCCGCGGTGGGCGCGGCGTTCTATGGGATTACGACGCTGTTCTAGTCGCGGATGCCCGGCGCGAAGTGAATTCGCGCCGTCGGTCGGCGCTGGCAGCGCCGCCGGCCGGACGCAGCTTGAGCCGGGATTTAGCTTCGCTAAATCCGCCGCCGCCGCGTCAGGGAATCTTCCCTTCCGCGAGCAACCGCTCCGCCTCCCCCGCCCGCCGTTCCAGGTCGTATCGATCCAGGTTGCTCAGCTTCTCCAGGATCGAATCGCGCACCTCGTCCAGTGTGCGCGGCCGTTGCCACGGCTTTAGCTTCGGTTCCGGCGTGGCGGCCGCCGCCGCCGCCGCCTCGCCCGCGATCCGCTTGCGCTGGGCGGCGAGCAAGTCCTTGAGTAGCCCGTCCGAATAGCGCCGCCGCGTGCCGACCACCCTGCCGGCATGCCACACCGGCTCCTCGATCCCGCTCACGCCGCGCTCGGCCGCGGCCTGTTCGAGCGTCGCCAGCGACAGGCCCAGCGCGCGGTCGCACGCCGCCGCGAACGACGGATAGCGCGCCCGCATCCGCCGCACCGCCGTCGCCGACAGCCGGACGCGCCGGCACGCCTCCGCATACGCGCCCGTCTCGCTCAGCGCGCGCAGGAAGGCGCGCTGGCGCAGCGGGGTCAGCCCGTCAAAGCGCTCGCGATTGGGCATCGCGCGCGCCTCGTCCAGCGCCACGGCTGCGCGCGCATCGTCGTCGGTCCCGGCCAGATTGGCGGCGCGCCATTGGTCGAGCATGTCGTCCCACCGCGCGGCAAAACCGGCATCGCGATCGCGCCGCTTATAGGCGCTGGCGACCGACCGCCCGATCTCCGCCGCCGCGCGCGTTGCCGCGCCGTGAAAACGCAGCGCCATGAAGAATGCGGTGCAGGTGTCCGCCGTCCAGTGCGTGTAGGCGCGGGGTTTGGGCATGGCATGCTCCTGTCCGTCGAAAAGGAGCCAGCCATTTATCGCATCGGCACTCTTGTAGGACAGAAGAAAATGCGGACGCCGACCGCCTATCGCTCCACCACATGCCGGTCGATCGCCGCGGCATATTCCTCTTCCGACAGTTCATGCTCGATCAGCGCGATCAACAGCTCGGCAAGCGCCGCGTCGTCGGGATCGCGAAACGTATACCCGTTGATCCACAGGAAGCGGAACAGCGCCGCTTGCGCGGTGCGCTTGTTGGCCTGCTGACACGGATGGTTCTGCGGGATCGAAGCGGCGAGCGCGCAGCCGAGCGCCACGACATCCTCGACCCCGCCGATATCGCGCACCTGGCGCGGGCGGTGAACCGCGCTGTCGAGCATATCGGGATGGAGCAGCAGATGCGGCTTGCCGGTGTCCTCGACGGTCAGGCGGTTGAACTCGACCAGCTCGTCGGCATCAATCCACGCCGGTTCGCTCACTCAGCGAGCTTGGCCATCACCGTGGGATACAGCTCCTTGGCCTGCTTGTGCGCAGTGGCGGGATCGAATTTTTCGCCGGTCGGCCGCGCCTTGCGGACAGGGCGAGGATCGGGCTTGCGCAACGCAACCATCGTCAGCTCCTGTGTTATCGATACCGAATATCGGTGTGCGAGGGTTAATAGTCAACGTCACGGCGGCCGCAGGATTTTAGCGCAGCTAAATCCCGGCTTGAGGCGCGCCGGGTCGGCGGCGCTGCGAGCGCCGTCCGACATTTACTCCCGTGTCGCCTTTTCGCGTCCCTGAGGAGGGACTAGACGCCTACAATGGTCGTGCCTGACAATATCACGCGCTTATATGACGGCGAGGAAACATTGCGACAGGAATCGCTGCGGCGTATCGCCGAGATGCCTGGCCTAGCCGCACATCTTGTCATGATTGAGCAGTCCATGAACCTGCTCCAAGCCTTGCTTCCCTCGACGAAGGTCAAGAACGAGGATCAGTTGGTACTCGGTAATTTAGGCATCCGTTGCTTTAACGCTCTTGCCTCTTGTCTGAAGTTAGCACTCTCCGGTTACTATCAGGCATCGGCCTTGCACATCCGAGATTTGCTCGAAACCGCGTTTCTCTTGGACTACTTTTCCACCGATGCCGCCTTGGTGACGCGATGGCGCACAATGTCAGATCGAGAGAGAAAGAAGGCGTTCTCACCTTTCGCTGTGCGGGATGCCCTCGATAAACGCGATGGTTTTACCGGAATGAAGCGCAAGGCAGCGTATGAGCAACTCAGCAAGCTAGCCGGCCACGCTACGCCGGAGGGAGCAATCATGCTTGTGCCTGATCCAAGTGCGAGCGCGGTGCATTGCGGCCCATTCTTAGAAATCACCGCCTTAATGGCTGTTCTCTCGGAAGCCGCGCTTACGGCTGTTCAGGTTGCCGGTTCGTTCAGAATAGTGATGGATACGAAAGGCTCAGAGGCAATAGGTGCACGGGCAAGCTTCCTCCGTGCTCAGACTGCATGGTTGAAACGGTTCTTCGATCGCACAGTCAAAAGTTAGAACATAACTAGAACTAGCGCTAGATCGCAAATTGGCATAGAGTCGCCAAATGGGCCCTACGATAATCGCTGCCTTGTTCGGTCTAATTGGCATCGCACTCGGCGGCGGGATGCGAGCGTGGGAATCCAATTGGGCGAGGCAACGTGAGGCCGAGGGTGTACTTTCAGCGCTCTGCGCTGAAGTGGAAGCAGTTAACAGGCTCGCCGATCACCGAAGCTTTCTTGCTGGCTTTCACCAATGCCGGGCTGCCAACGCAGAGCTGGTAGCGTCGGGCCATGGCGATGGGCCAGGTCAGTGGCTTGTCATTGATCTTACGCATAATTACTTCTCAACATACGAAGCACTCAACTCAAAGCTCGGCCTACTCCATCCTTATTTCGCCGATCGAATTGCCCGCTTCTATACATATGCAAAAGCAGTCACCGAAAACTATCGGGTGGACTCGCCGTTTCACGCCAATCTCACTGCTTCAGCTGCGGTGGAGGCGCTGGACAACGATATTATGCTTCTTCAAACGGTACATATACTCGGCGTGCACATTGCGAGTTTTCGTAAGGCCGACGCTCCAACCGGCGTCGTTGATCCATTCCCAGCTATTGCGGCCGGCGATCAGCAGACCCGAGAGCAGGCGATCGCCAATGCGCGGGAACCCCTGCCTCCCCAAGTAGAGGGGCCTTCAGGGCTACCGGGCGGCTAACAGCTTCTTGCGGGTCGACGGTGCACCGCACCCCCACCCTTCCCCCCACCCCTCCCCCTTGCTACAGCCCGCGCGACTCTCGCATTCGCCCGTCCGGGCGCGCCCGCGCGAGGGGCCGGCGCCACGCCTCAGCCCCCGCCTCCCCGCCGCGCTCCACGACTGGCCGCACATCAGGGGAAAGGACCCGCATGACCGCCATCGGCCAGGATACGCTTCAAACGCGCGACACGCTGACCGCCGGGGGGCAGTCGTACGATTATTTTTCGCTCGCCAAGGCCGCGGCGAAGCTGGGCGACATTTCGCGGCTGCCCTTTTCGATGAAGGTGCTGCTCGAAAATCTGTTGCGGTTCGAGGACGGGGTGACCGTCACGGTCGCGGACGTGCAGGCGCTGATCGACTGGCAGGCTAATCCGGTCGCGCCCGACCGCGAGATCCAGTATCGCCCGGCGCGCGTGCTGATGCAGGATTTCACCGGGGTGCCGTGCGTGGTCGACCTGGCGGCGATGCGCGATGCGATCACCAAGCTGGGCGGCGACGCGGCGAAGATCAATCCGCTGGTGCCGGTGCATCTGGTCATCGATCACTCGGTGATGGTCGACGAATTCGGCACGCCCAAGGCGTTCGCGGACAATGTCGAGCTGGAATATGCGCGCAATTTCGAGCGGTACGAGTTCCTCAAATGGGGGTCGAAGGCGCTCGACAATTTCAGCGTGGTGCCGCCGGGGACGGGGATCTGTCACCAGGTGAACCTCGAATATATCGGCCAGGCGGTGTGGTCGTCGGTGCAGGCCAATGCCGACGGGAGCAAGATCGATGGCGGGCGGATGATCGCCTATCCCGACACTTTGGTCGGGACCGACAGCCATACGACGATGGTCAATGGGCTGGGCGTGCTCGGCTGGGGCGTCGGCGGGATCGAGGCGGAGGCCGCGATGCTGGGGCAGCCGGTGTCGATGCTGATCCCCGAAGTGGTCGGGTTCAAGCTGA
>NZ_JAQGKZ010000130.1 GCF_028289855.1 Sphingomonas bacterium
GCGGCCCGGCGGCGACGCCGCGGTGGTGCGAGTCCACGGTACGCAAAAGGGGCTGGCGATCACCACCGATTGCACCCCGCGTTACTGTTTCGCCGATCCGTTTGAGGGCGGAAAGCAGGCAATTACAGAGGCTTACCGTAATCTTTGCGCGGTCGGTGCGAAGCCGCTCGCGACCACCGACTGCATGAACTTCGGCAACCCGCAGCGCCCCGAAATCATGGGACAGTTCGTTGGGTGTATCGAGGGCATGGCCGAAGCGTGCACCGCGCTCGACTTCCCGATCGTGAGCGGCAATGTCTCGCTCTACAACGAAACCAAGAATGACGACGGCACCGGATCCGCGATCCTGCCCACCCCCGCGATCGGCGGCGTCGGTTTGCTCGACGATTATACCAAGTCGGCCACGATCGGTTTCAAACATGTCGGCGACGCGATCTTCGCGGTCGGCGAGCGCGGCGGGCATCTCGGCCAGTCGATCTGGCTGCGCGAGGTGCATGGCCGCGAGGACGGTCCCCCGCCCCCAGTCGACCTGCGCGCCGAGCGCCGCACCGGCGAGTTCATCCGCGCCGCTATCCTGAAGGGCGCGGTCAGCGCGTGCCACGATGTATCCGACGGCGGGCTGGCGGTCGCACTCGCCGAAATGGCGCTGGCGAGCGGGATCGGTGCGATGATCAACGAAGCGCAGCCGTTCGGCGTCGCCGGCTCCTTCTTCGGCGAGGACCAGGGGCTATACCTGGTCACGGTGCCGGACGATCGCCTCGCCGAATTCCTGACCGACGCGAGCCAGGCCGACGTCCCCGCGGACCCGATCGGCCGCTCGATCAACGACCGGCTGATCTTCGAGCTCGACGAAGGCGATTGGGCAATCCCGCTGGCCGATTTGCGCGCGGCGCATGAGGGGTTCTTTCCAAAGCTGATGGGCGACACGATCGCCTAGCCCTGTCGTTTCGGCTGTGGCACCATTCGCGCATCATGACCGCAGGCTATTCGGGCACGCCGCTGGCGAAGAAACTCGGGCTCAAACCGGGCATGCGCGTGTGGTTCGATGCGATGCCCGGCAGCGTCCGTGCCGAGATCGGTCTCGACGGTGAGCTAATCGAGGAGACCGGGGCCGTGGCGGGGCTTCACGCCGCACACATATTCGCCACCGAACGCGCCGAACTCGAACGTCTGCTTGCCGATCTGCGCAATCTCATCCAGCCCGCCGGGCAAATCTGGGTGTCATGGCCCAAAAAAGCGTCGAAGGTGCCGACCGACATCACGGAAGACACGATCCGCGAGCTGTGCTTGCCGATCGGGCTGGTCGATGTGAAAGTGTGCGCTGTCGACGAGATCTGGTCGGGGCTCAAGTTGGTGATCCGCAAAGCGTTGCGAGGATAAGGGGGAAGCATGGGGGAATCGGTTTCGCGCAGGATCGTGGGCGCGACATTGGTCGCGGGCACGCTCGATATCCTGTCGGCGGTGGTCTATACGGCTGTAGCGGGGCGCCAGCCGCTCAACATGCTCAAGGGGCTGGCCAGCGCCGTTCTCGGCGACGGCGCGGCAACCGGCGGCCTCCACGTCGCGCTGGCCGGACTCGCGCTCCATTTCGCGATCATGGCGGTCATGGCCGCGTTCTTCGTCATCGCCGCCGACCGGATGCCGGTGCTCAAGGCGCGCTGGGTGATCGCGGGGATCGCGTACGGCATCGGGCTGTGGGCAGTGATGAACGTGGTCGTCCTCCCGCTGCGGTTCGGCTGGCACCCGTTCAAGCCGCTGGGCCTCGCCGAGCAATTCTTCAGCCATATCGTGCTGGTCGGGCTGCCCATCGCCTGGTTCGCGCGTAAGTGACGGCCACCGCACCGCGTCTGCGCACACTCGATGCGGTGCGCGGGGTCGCGGTGATGGGCATCTTCCTGCTCAACGTCATCGACATGGCGATGCCGGGCTACGCCTACGTCGATCCGCATTATTATGGCGGGGCGAGCGGCGCGAACTGGTGGGAATGGGCGATCGCCTATGTCGTCGCCGACGGCAAGTTCCGCGGGCTGTTCACGATGATGTTCGGCGCGTCGACCGTGCTGATCGCCGAACGAGCGATGGCGGGCGGCGAAAGGCCGGCGGTGATCCATTACGCGCGGATGGTGACGTTGTTCGTGTTCGGCATGATCCACGCTTACCTTATCTGGTCGGGCGACATCCTGGTGCTCTATTCGATCTGCGGCGCAGTCGCGTTCCTCGCGTGGCGCTGGCGCCCGAAGTTGCTGCTGGAAATCGGCATCGTGTTGCTGGCGTTCAAACTCGTCAACGGGATGACCGCCTATTACGAAGTGTCGACGCTGAAAGCGGCCGCCGAACGTGCCTATCAGCCCGATGTCGCGCCGTGGCAGGCGTTTCAGCGCGACGCTTCGCCGCCGCTCGAGGCCATTCCCGGCGAGCTTGCCGGCTTTCGTGGCACATACAGCGAAGCATTGCGCACGCGCGTGCCGACGACGATTTTCATGCAGACCGTGATCAGCCGCGAGGCTTGGCTCGATACGATCGGGCTGATGCTGGTCGGGATGGCGCTGTTCCGGCTGGGCTTCTTCTCCGGCGCCTGGTCGCGGCGGAGCTATTGGCTGGCGGCCGCGCCGATCCCCGTGCTGTGGCTGGCGTATATTCCGCTCGTCCTGTGGCTGGAGCGCACCGCCAATGCACCGCTCACCCAGATCGCGACCGAGGCGATTCAGCTCACCCTGCTCCGCCCCTTCCTCAGCCTCGGCTATGCCGCGTTGGTCATCCTGTTTGTCCAGTCGCGCTACGCGCGCTGGCTCGCCGACCGCCTCGCCGCGACCGGGCGAATGGCGTTTTCCAACTATCTCGGCACCAGCATCATGGTGACGTTGTTCTTCAACGGCTACGGCCTCGGCTGGTACGGCTATCTCCAGCGGTGGCAGTGCCTGATCGTCGTCGCGGTCGTGTGGCTGGCGATGGTCGCCTGGTCGAAGCCCTGGCTCGACCGATTCGCGTACGGCCCGTTCGAATGGCTGTGGCGGAGCGTAGCGCGGGCCCGGCTTCAGCCCTTTCATGCGCCGAAATAGAGTTGCAAACGCTTCGCAATAGTCTTGCGAATCGCTCTCACTAACGCTAACTCAATCGTAACGAGCGAGAGGGATAGTCGTTCTCATGATGGTGTGCGTCTGCAATGCGATCCGCGAACGCGAAGTGCGCGAGGCTGCGCGCGCCGGGTCGATGACCGCATGCCAGGCCTATCGCTCGCTCGGCCGCCAGCCCAAATGCGGCCAGTGCGTGCCCTATGCGCGATCGATTATCGACGACGAACGCGCTGTTGCGTAGCGTTCGCAAGGCCTGAAACCCGCAGAAATCCGCCATTTTCCGACTGTCTAGCGCGGGTGATCGGCGCTATGGTGCACGCTCATTTCAAAAGGGCGGCTAGCCATGAAGGGCGATCCTCAGGTCATCGAATTCCTCAACACGGCGCTCAAGAACGAGCTGACCGCGATCAACCAATACTGGCTGCACTATCGCCTGCTCGATCATTGGGGCGTCAAGAAGCTCGCCGAGTTCGAGCGCCACGAATCGATCGACGAGATGAAGCATGCCGACTGGCTGTCGGAACGCATCCTGTTCCTCGACGGGCTGCCCAATTTCCAGCTGCTCGGCCGATTGCGGATCGGCGAGACGGTCGAGGAGGTCTTGAAGGCCGATCTCGCGCTCGAAATGGAGGCGCTGCCGCTGCTGCGCGATGCAATCGAGCATAGCGAGAAGGTCCGCGACTATGTCAGCCGCGACCTGTTCCGGCGAATCCTCGACAGCGAGGAGGATCATGTCGACACGCTCGAACGCCAGTTCGATATGATCGAGCGGATGGGGATCGAGAATTACATCCAGCTCAACGCGGAGGCGGAAGAAGGCGGAGAGTAATTCGATGCCGTCATCCTAAACTCGTTTCAGGATCCATACGAGCCGCGTTCAACAAGCGCTTGGCATGGGGTTGGCTCAATGCGTGGATGCTGAAACAAGTTCAGCATGACGATGTCCAGTCCGCGTTAGCCCGCCCTACGCCCGAATTGCGGGCGGCGCTCAACCAGCGGGTTGGCCTCGCGCTCGAGCATCGTCAGCGTCGCCTCGAACGTCGGGCGTAGTTTGACGACATGTTCGAGCGCCTGATCGGGGCGGTCGCGAGTCTCGACGCATGCCCTTGCGATATATTCGATCGATTCGGCCAGTGCTGACAGCGGCTCCGCACCGAACTGACGCGATTCGCCCTTCAGCGTGTGCGCCGGAAGCACGAGTGCGGCGGCGTTGCCGTTACGCATCGCTTCCTCGATCGCCGCGACCGATTTGACCCCGTCCTCGCGGAAGTAGCCAAGGATGCGCACAAACCCTGCGCCAAGCTCGCTGCGCGCGGCCTGGAACGCGGTCCAATCGACCAGTTGATCTCCGCCCATCGTCACCATCGACCTCCATCGGCGCGGTGGTTCGCACTCCGATTACGCTGCTTGTAGGGCGCACGTGTAAACGAGGGGTTGATGAATCGATCGAAAGTATGAGCCAAGTGGTTGGCGGGGCGGTATTTCCACTTCCGTGGGGATCAGGCGATGGCCGGCCGTCCCAATCCTCCCCCGCCAGCGAAGGTTTACCGTGTCAGGTCTTGTCGCGATCGAACGGATTCTTGGGCGCGCGGAACATCAGGCGGACCGGCACTGCGCCGAACCCCAGATCGCGCCGCATCGTGTTGATCAGATAGCGTTCATAACTGGCCGGCAATTGATCGACGCGCGTGCCGAACACGACGAAGCTGGGCGGCCGCGTATTGACTTGCGTGACGTAGCGCATCTTGACGCGCTTGCCGCCCGGCGCCGGGGGCGGGTTGGCCTCGATGGCGCGCTCGAACCAGCGATTGAGCTCGCCGGTGCCGACTCGTTTCGACCAGGCCTCGCGCGCCTCGAACGCGGCGCCGAGCAACTGGTCGATCCCCTTCCCCGTCGCGCCCGACACGGTCATCACGGTGACGCCCTTGACCTGGCTGAGCCCGTCCTCGAGCGCGCGCTTGACACCGTTGAACAGCGACGACGCATTCTCCGCCACGTCCCATTTGTTGAGCGCGATCACCAGTGCGCGGCCTTCCTCGAGCACGCGGTCGGCGATGCGCAGATCCTGCGCCTCGAGCCCCAACGTCGCGTCGAGCAGCAGCACGACGACCTCGGCGAAATCGATCGCGTGGAGCGCGTCGGCGACCGACAATTTCTCGAGCTTGTCCTGCACCTTGGCGCGCTTGCGCATGCCGGCGGTGTCGATCAGCCGCACCCGGCGGGGGCCGCTCTTGGGGTCGTTCCACAGCCAGTCGATCGCGATCGAATCGCGCGTGATCCCGGCTTCGGGCCCGGTGATCAGCCGATCCTCGCCGAGCATCTTGTTGATCAGCGTCGACTTGCCCGCATTGGGCCGCCCGACGATCGCGAGCTTGAGCGGCGCGTCGGGGCTCTCGTCGTCCTCCTCGATTTCGTCGGTCGGCTCGGGGATATACGGCAGCAGCACGTCGAACAGATCGACCATCCCCTCGCCATGCTCGGCCGACAGCCCGATCGGGTCGCCGAAGCCCAGCGCATGCGCTTCGAGAATGCCCGATTCGCCGGCGCGGCCTTCGGCCTTGTTGGCGATCAGGATGACTGGAGTCGCCGATCCGCGCAGCCAGCGCGCAATCTCTTCGTCGAGCGGGACGATCCCGGCGCGCGCATCGACCATGAACAGCGCGACGTCGGCTTGCGCCACCGCCGCCTCGGTCTGCTGGCGCATCCGCCCGGGCAAGGTCGCGGCGTCGAGATCCTCATATCCCGCGGTGTCGATCACGCGGAAGTCGAGCCCGATCAGATGCCCGTCGCCCTCGCGCCGGTCACGCGTGACGCCGGGCTGGTCGTCGACCAGCGCGAGGCGTTTGCCGACGAGGCGATTGAACAATGTCGACTTGCCGACATTGGGCCGGCCGATAATGGCGACGGTGGGTAAGGGCATGGCGGGGGCTGTAGCGGGGAGTAGACGCGCCGTCACCCCGATTACACCTCTCCCGCCTTCGCGGGAGAGGTGTAAGAATCACCGGTACGCGGTGATCCGTCCGCGCTCGTCGAGCGTGTACAGCATGTTGTTCGCGACCACCGGGCTGAGCCCGAAGCCCTCCTTGTTGTCGATCACCTGGCCGATCGCGCCGTCAGCGGGCGACACGAACAGCACTTCGCCCATCGAGTTGGTCAGTACCAGTCGCCCGCCCGCGAGCACCGGGCCGTACCAGGTCAGCGGCCCCTTCTTCTTTTTCTTCTTCTCGACCTTGAACGCGCGCAGCTGGCTGATCCAGCGCACCTTGCCGGTCGAGCGTTGCAGGCAATAGAGCTTGCTCTCGTCGGTCACGACGAAGATCCACTCGCCCGCAAGCCACGGGGTCGAGATGCCGGCGAAATTCTGTTCCCAGATGCGCTGACCGCTCGACAGATCGGCCGCGATCATGCGTCCGCCCTGTCCCAGCGCATAGACCTGGTTGCCGTCGATCACCGGGTCGGCGTCGATGTCCGACAGGCTCGACACGCTGGTCGTGATGCTGGTCCGCGACAGCGCGTCGCCCCACAACGTCCGGCCGTTTTCGTAGCGATAGGCGTTGAGTTCGCCCGACGAGAACCCGGCGACGATCGTCCCGCGCGCGACGGCCGGCGCGGCGACACCGAACACGCCCTGCGTTTCCAGGCTGCCCGATGAATTCCACAATGCCTTTCCGTCGGCGGTCGACAGCGCGAACAATTGGTTGTCCTGGCTCAGCACATAGAGCTGGTCGCCGTCGATGCTCGGCGATCCGCGCAGCGGCCCACCGGGCTTCACGCGCCACACTTCGGCGCCGGTGCCGGCGTCGAACGCGACGACATCGCCGAGCCCGTCGGTCGCATATACGCGGCCGCTATCGACGCTCGCCCCGCCGCCGAACCGCGCCAGCTTGTTCTCGTCGCCCTTGGCGACCGGCACGGTCCACAACACCGCACCGCTAGCCGCGTCGAACGCGTGGAGCTTGGCGTCGATATCGACCGCATAAAGCTTGCCGCCCGAAATCACCGGGGGGCTCGCCAGCCGGGTACGGTTCGACCCCGACGCGATCGTCGCGCTCCACGCGCGCGACACGCTGCCGGCAAGCGCGGGATGGCCCATCGACTTGTTGGCGTTGCCGCCCGATTGCGCCCATTCGGCGTTCACTTCCGGATTGGGCAACAGCACCTGCAGCCCGGCGATCGCCGGATCGAGCTTGGCGTCGGTTTCGGACATCAGGATCGGGATTCGTTCGCCGACCGTCGGGGTTTTCTTGCCGCCGCCCTTGAACACGCCGCAGCCCGCGAGCGCGGTCAGCGCCATCACCGCGATCGGCATCCGCCACTTGCTCGTCATTTACTTGCCCTTCTGGTCGGTCGTGCCGACATCTACAGCATCCACACCCTGCACCGCGCGTTGCCGGATCGATTCGGGAACGCTGTCGGTTTCGGCGATCGTCTTGAAAACGCTCCGCGCCTCGTTCGGTTTGTTGAGCCGCAGATACGCCATCGCGACCATTTCGCCCGCGCTGCCCAGCCAGGCCGAGTCCTTGACCGCGAGCGGCTTCATCCGGTCGATGATGACTTGCGGCGCAAGGCTGTCGAACTCGATATTGGTCTGGCGGATCAGCGCATAGTCGCGGATCGGCTTGCCAATCTTGGTGTCCCCCGCGACCGAGCCGAATTGCGCGGCGGCTTCCTTGGTCTTGCCGGCGTTGAACAGCTGGTTGGCCGCGGTCATCCGCGCCACCGCGCTGTAGCCCGGCGCGCCCGACGTGCCGAGATCGGCGAGCGCAGCCTTGGCGTCCGCGGGCTTGTTCGCGGCAAGCGAATCGTACGCCGTCTGCAGTTTTACCGCCTGTTTTTCCGCCGCGCTGTGACTCCAGTAGCGCCAGCCGAGAACGCCTGCGAAGATCAGCAGCCCCCCGACGATCGCGCCGACGATCAGGCGGCCATGTTGCGTCCATACGCCCACGATCTGGTCGCGGCGCAGCTCCTCATCGACCTCGCGCAGGAAAGCTTCATCGGTTTTCGGCGTCACGGCCAATGGGGTAGGCTCCGATTGTGGTGGGATTAGGTCGGCGGACCTTAGCGAGGCGCGCCCGAAACGCAACGAGCGTTAGGGCTTGGGCAAATACACCTGTTCCTCGCCCGGAAAGGTCCGCGCCCGCACTTCTTCGGCGTAGCGCTTCGCCGCGTCGCTGATCCTACCCGCCAGGTCGTCGAACCGCTTCACGAAGCGCGGCGTGCGCTCGAACATACCGAGCATGTCCTCTGCCACCAGCACCTGGCCGTCGCACGCCGCCGACGCGCCGATGCCGATCACGGGAATGTCGCTGGTCTCGGTGATCTTGCGCTCGAGCGGCTCGACGACGCCCTCGACCACGACTGAGAACGCGCCGGCATCGGCGACCGCCTTGGCGTCGGCGGCGATCTTCGCTTCCTCTTCCTGGCTACGCCCGCGCGCGCCATACCCGCCGAGCGCGTTGATCGCCTGAGGCGTGAGGCCGACATGCGCCATCACCGGAATGCCGCGTTCGGTCAGGAACCGAATCGTCGGCGCCATCGCCGCCCCGCCCTCCATCTTGATCGCCGCGCACCCCGTTTCGGCGAGCACGCGCGACGCACTGGCGAACGCCTGTTCGGGCGAGCCCTCGTAGCTGCCGAACGGCATGTCGACGACGACCACCGCGTGATAACTGCCGCGCACCACCGCCGCCCCGTGCGCGCACATCATGTCGAGCGTCACCGGCAGCGTTGAGGGCAGCCCGTACACCACTTGCCCCAACGAATCGCCGACCAGCAAAATGTCGCAATGCGGGTCGAGCAATTGCGCCATCCGCACCGTGTAGGCGGTCAGCATGACGAGCGGCTCGTCGGTCTTCCCTTCGACCTTGCGCCGCTGAATCGCTGGCACGGTCAGCCGCTTCATCGGCGCCGGCGTCGGGTTGGCGCGGCTGGTCGAGGTGTCGATCGTGAAGGTCGTGGACATGAACGAGCCCTCTAACCGCTCGGCAAAGCCACTGCCAATACTCCAACGGCTAATGTTTTAGACTATTGACTCTATGTTCGCTTTATATAACATTAGGCCTATCGATTCGAACATGAGGTCAACGATGTCATTCAGAGAAAAAACCGCCTGGATCGCGCTGGCTGCGATCCTGATCGCCGCCTCGGTCTATTTCGGCACGCTCGTCGCGCATTACCGCGACCCGTCGCACGCCTTCGCAATCGGGCTGTTCCTCAAGGTGGTCGTGCTGCAGACGGTGATTACCGCCGGCGCGACGATTGTCGCCGCGATCGCCTCGCCCGCCGATGCGCGCGCGCCGCGGGACGAGCGCGACCATATGGTCGCGGCGCTCGCCGCCGGCCGGGCCTATTATCCACTGCTGGTAGGCGTCGCGGTGACGTCCGCCAGCATCAATTTCGGCGCGACGGCATTCGACCTGCTCAATGGCATGCTCGCGATGATCATGCTGGCCGAGGCATGGCGCTTCGCCGCGCAGATCGTCCTCTATCGCCGGGGCGCCTGAACATGGCGTCGCCCCCGATCGTCAACCAGATCCGTTTGCTGCGCTTCATGGCGGGCGAGATGACGCAGGCCGAACTCGGCGACCGCATCGGCATGACGCGCCAGACGGTCGCGGCGATCGAGGCGGGGAAATACTCGCCCACGCTCGAAGCCGCGTTCCGCATCGCCCAGGTGTTCGGCAAGCCGCTCGACGAAGTATTCCAGTGGGAAGGCTGATGCCCTCCCCCTTTCCTAGCGGCCGAGCCAGCCCTTCCTGGTCGCCATGCCGGAGAACCAGATCGAAAACAGCGCGACCACGGCGATGAAGATCGGGAACGGCACGGTCTTCGCCGCGCCCTGATGCGCGACCATGTCGGTCATCGTGAAGACGTAGCCGAACTGGACGATCACCGCGATCAGCGAAATCCAGAACAGAACGCGCGCCCGCTTCTCCTTCAGCAGCAACGCCAACGCACCGAGCAGTCCGCCAAACGTCGCGACGGCGTAGCACCAATTGTACCAGGCCGGCAGCGTCGCATACAGCGCGCGATGATACGGCGTCTGCTCCCACATCGCCGACATCGCGCCGTGTTGGATCTGATCGACGCAGAAATAGACCCCGATCGCGTTCCACGCGAGCAACAGGATCGCGACGATCCAGAACCATGCCGGTGGTTTCACGCCGATTGCCATTGCATCCTCCCCTTATCGTTGACGACGCGGAGACTGCGCCCGGCGTTTCGCGAAGGCAAGCTAGCCGATCACGGCGTCCCACACCTCGGGTTTGAACCCCGCGAGCAATATGCCATCCCCCTCGACGATCGGCCGCTTGATCGTCGACGGCTGCGCCAGCATCAGCGCGACCGCCTTGTCGGCATCGAGATCGGTACGATCGGCATCGGGCAATTTGCGGAACGTCGTGCCCGCGCGGTTGAGCACCGCCTCCCACCCCAGCGCCGCGATCCATCGCCGCAGCGAATCCTCATCGACACCGGCTTTCTTGTAGTCGTGGAACGCATAGGCCGTCCCGTGCGCGTCGAGCCACAGGCGCGCCTTCTTGACCGTGTCGCAGTTGGGAATGCCGTACAGCGTCAGCATCGTCATGCCGCGATGCAGGTTTCGCCGGCGTACATCGACGTCACTTTCGACGTCTTCTTGTCGCCGTCGAGCCACCCGTTGGGCCACGTGTCCGACGTAAAGCCGGGGCCCATGCCGCTACCCTCCTCGTTGCCGGGATCGATAAAGACATCGGGAAACAGCTTTTGCAGCGTCGCGACGGTGGTGCCGATCCCGACGCCGTTGGCGGTCAGGTTGCGCTTGTCGCCGCCCGGTTCGAGCGTCCAGCCGACGAACTTCGCGGCGACGAAGGTCAGTTCGATCCCGCTGCGGAACTTGGCATAGCCGACCGCATGGCCTTGCCCGCAATCGGGATAGACCCCTGTCTTGATCGGCGCCCCCAACTCGCCCGACACCATCGCGATCGCTTTCGTCCGCGGACTGCCGAACGCCAGCGTGCGCGGCCCCTGCCCGATCGTTCCGGGGATGATCAGCCCGGTCGCGGCAAGCGTGATCGGCGAAATCGCAAACGGCGCGGATTTGGCCGGGGCTTTTTTGGCAGTCGGGACGGCGGAACCGCCGGTCGCCGGCAGCGAACAGGCGACGGCCAGCGCCGCGATTGCATAAAGTTTCATATTTCTCCCCCTCAGGCCGTACGCTGCCTTACCCGCCACAACGTATAAAGCCCGATCACCGCCCACGCCACGTTCAGCGTCGCCGACGGAATCGCGCCGTTATAGCCGCTGTTGAGGATGAAGCAGATCGCGCCGACCACGTTTATCCATTGATACGCGCGTGACCTGCCGTCCATCCGCCCCATCGACAGCAGGATGTACGCGGCCAGGATCAGCGCCATGCCGCTCCAGCCGATGGTTTCGATGACGATGCGGGTCGTGGTCATCGCGTCCCGATGCCGCCGATTGCAGCATTCGTCCACCCGGCGTTAAGCCGGTGTTCAGCCGCCGGGCGACTGATATAGTGTCATAAGGCGTTAAAACGCACTGGGAGGAAATCGATGGCGCGGTTCGGCTGGATGTCGCTGGCATTGCTTTGCACGAGCGTCGCTTTTCCCGCCGACGCACAGGACCGCACCGAGGACAATGCGGTTACCCAGGCGGAGGACGCATTCGGGTTCAGCACCGGGCGCGAATCGATCGGCATCTACAGCGCCGGCAACGCGCGCGGCTTTTCGCCCAGCGCGGCGGGGAACGTGCGGATCGAGGGACTCTATTTCGATCCCGCGTTCGGCTTGCCCAGCATCATCAACGATTCGACCAGCATCAAGGTCGGGCTGTCGGCGCAGGGCTATCCGTTCGCCGCGCCGAGCGGGATCGTCGATCAGATATTGGTCCGCCCGCAAGCGAAACCCGGCGCGTCGATCCTGATCAACGGCGACGGTTTCGGATCGTACGGGGTCGAAATCGACGGCTCGCTCCCGATCAACAAGCAGATGTCGCTGGGCTACGGCGTCACCGCCAATCGCGTCGCCTTCCCCGACGGCACCGACAATTTCAACCACGGCCAGGGACTGATCCTGCGCTGGCGCCCCGCGCCGGGGGTCGAGATCCTGCCGTTCTGGACGCTCAACAACGATTATAACGACGAGGCCGGGCCATTCTACGTGCCGGCAGGCAAGTTCCTCCCGCCGACCCCACCGCGGCATCAATTCGACGGGCCGCAATGGGCCGATTTCCGCTATACCGGCACCAACAGCGGCGTGCTCGCCTCCTACGCCCCGGCGAAGGACTGGCTGCTCCGCGTCGGCGCGTTCCGGTCGGTGTTCGATACCAAGACCGGCTACACCAATTTGCTGCTCGGCGTGCAGCCCGACGGCGCCGCGTCCAGCCGGCTGGTCATCGCCGATCCGCGCAACAAGAACGTCTCGCTCAGCGGCGAGGCGCGGCTGACGCACAGCATCATCGACGGACCGCGGCTCCACGTTTTCCATCTCAGCATCCGCGAGCGCGACGCGCGGCGCGAGTTTGACGGATCGGACGAGATCGACCTCGGCCCGACAAGGATCGGTACCCCCGTCACCGCGCCCAAGCCCAATTTCGTGTTCGGCCCGCTCTCGCGCAATCGCGTCGACCAGACGACGATCGGGCTCGCGTATGACGGCCGCTGGAAGGATGTCGGTGAGATCAGCTTCGGCGTGTCGCGCGCCAATTACCGCAAGACCACAACTTTCCCCGGTTTGGCGCCGATCGTCTCGCGATCGACCCCGTGGCTCTACAACGGTACCGCCGCGATCTACGTGTCGAAGGCGATCACGATTTACGCCGGTTACGCTCGCGGGCTCGAGGAAAGCGGCGTCGCGCCGCCCAACGCCGCCAACCGCAACCAGCCGCTCGACGCTGTCCTGACCGCGCAGAAGGACGCCGGGATACGCTGGAACGTCACCGGCAACGTCAAGCTGATCGCCGGCGTGTTCGACTTGTCCAAACCCTATTTCGGGTTCGATGCGGCCAGCGCCTACCGCCAGATCGGCACCACGCGCAGCCGCGGCGCCGAATTCTCGGTGTCGGGCAATTTGACCAAAAGATTGAACGTCGTCGCGGGCGGATTCTTCCTGCAACCGCGGGTCACCCGCGATCCCACCGCGCTCGGCAATATCGGCCCGCGCCCGGTCGGGCTCCCCGGGCATTTGCTCAACGTCAATGTGAACTGGCGCACGCCGTTCGTCGACGGCCTGTCGCTCGATGCGGCCTTGTCCGAGCGGCCGAGCGTCCCTTCCACGACCGACAATCTGGTGTCGCTACCGCCGCGCGCGAACCTCAACCTCGGCGGCCGCTATCGCTTCAAGCTGGCCAACAAGAACGCGACGCTCAGGCTTCAGGTCAGCAACGTCTTCGACAACCGCGCTTTCAACATCGCAGGGCCCGGCGTGTACGGCGCGAATGCGGGGCGGTTTTTGACGGGATATCTGGCGATCGACGTGTAGAGCTTCGCGGGGCGCGGACGATCAGCCCGCGCCCCGAGCCTGCTATTCTTAGCGGAACGAGCCGCTGAGCATCACGCCGAACACGCGCGGGTCGTTGTAGATGCCCGCGCGGTAGTTCGAGGTGTCGATCACGCCGATCAGGTTCTTGCGGTTGGTCAGGTTGCGGGCGAACACCGCGAGCTCGTACTTGCCGAATGCGTAGCCTATCTTGCCGCCCAGCTCGTAATTGCCGTCGGCGTTATACTCGACGGTGCGATACAGCACGAAATTGGTCTTGCCCTGCATGTTGAAATCGCCGGCGATGAAGACCTTGTTGTCCCCGCCGAGCGGCAGGTCGTAGCGCGCGCTGACGTTGATGTTGTAATTCGGCGCGTTGGGGAACGGGTTGCCGTTGATGTTGGCGTAATAATTGTTGCCGACCCGCACCGTCTGATTGAGCACCGTCTGAGACATCACGCCGCCCGCCGCGCCCACTTGGGCGAAGACATTCGGCGCGTTGATTTCGGTGTGCAGCAGGCTGAGGCCCGCGGTCACGCGGAAGTTGTTGACCGGCCGCGCCTCGATCTCGAACTCGGCGCCATAGCCCTTGCCCTTGCCGCCATTGAACAGCACGCCGTTGCCGTTGCTGTCGTTGCCGTTCAGCTGGATGTTGTCGACGTTATAATAGAAGCCGGCGAGGTTGACGTTGACGCGACCGTCGGCGAACACCGCCTTGATCCCGCCTTCATAGCTGGTGTTCTTTTCCGAATTGGCGGTCGAGTAAGCCGAGTTGAACACCGCCGAGCGGCCCTGCACCGTCGGTCCACGAAAACCGCGAGCATAGCGCGCATAGACGCTGACATCGGAAGCGACCTTGTACAACAGGCTGACGTCCCAGCTCGGCTGCGTGTCGGATAGGCGGCAATATTGCGCAGTGCCACAGGCATAGGACGATGTCGGCACCCCCGCCGGTACCGTCAGGTTCACGAAGTTCGGGTGGAGCAGCAGGGTCGTGCTCTTGGTGTCGTTGGTGACGCGAATGCCGCCGGTCAGCGTCAGCTTGCTGGTCAGGTCATAGCTCGCCTGACCGAACGCCGCCCAGCTGGTGTTGATGTTGCGCAACAGGACGAAGTTGTTGGGATTGGGAGTCGTGCCGAGCGAATTGTTGGTCAGGAAGAACGAGCGCTGGTCGAACTCGGTGCGGTCGCGCGCATCGAAATAGATGCCGCCAACCTGCCACTTGAAGCGGCCAGTGTTCGGACTGGCGAGACGCACTTCCTGCGTCCACTGGTCGAGCCCGCGCAGGCGGCCCTGCGATTCGCCGCAGCCGACCGCGCAGATGTTCGGGGTGACGCCGCCGAAATTCGCCGCCGCGCCGCCGTCGGTGTCGCCGCGGCTGTAGCCCGACGCATGCTCCCACGCGGTGATCGAAGTCAGCGTGGCGCCGCCGAAATCGTAGTCGGCCTTCAGCGAGACGCCTTGGTTCTTGTACGCCTGTGGGTTGTTCTGCGCTTCGTCGTACGACACGACGCCGCGATCGAACGACAACGGCACGGCGTTGGTGCCGACCTTGATCGAGCCGCGGTAGAAGATCGACGCAGTGCCGGTGTAGTCGCGGATGTGACCCGCGAGGCGCAGGCTGAACCGGTCGCTCGGTTTGACGAGCAGCTGCAGCTTCACGTCACGCTCTTCGTAACCGCCCATGACGTTCTTGCCGGGCACGGTGCCGTCGTCCGACGGGCCGGTATAGGTGTTGTCGATCCAGTCGTCGCGGCGCTGGTACAGGCCGGACAGGCGGAAGCTGATGGTACCGTCCTTGGTCAGCGGCCCGCCGACGCCGACATCGGCGTTGACGCTGTTATAGCTGCCATAGCTCAGCGAACCCTGACCCTGCCAGGTGGCGCTCGGCTGCGCGGTATCGAACTTGACGATGCCCGCAGTGGTGTTGCGGCCGAACAGCGAGCCTTGCGGGCCCTTCAGCACTTCGACTTGCGCGATGTCGAACGCCGGGTTCGACTTGAGCACGACATGCTCCTTGACCACGTCGTCCTGGATGATCGACACCGGCTGCGACGCGCCGAGGTAGAAATCGATATTGCCGAGCCCGCGGATGTAGAAGCGCGGGAAGATGCGGCCGGTAGTCGATTCGACGTACAGGCCGGGCACCTTGCCCGACAGCGACAGCAGCGTATCGGCGCCCGCCGCCTGATAGTCGCGGAGCGATTCGGGCCGCATCACCGAAACGGCGACCGGGACGTTCAGGGTGTTTTCCGAACGGCGGTTCGCCGTGACGATGATATCGCCGTCGGTCGTGTCGTCGCTGGTCGCCGCGGGTGGTGTGTCGGTCGCGGGCGCCGTCTGCGCAGCGGCGAACGGCACGGTGGCGACGGTGGCCGCTCCGACGAGGAGCAACGCGACGAACTTCCGAGATGTCATGATAATAGCCCTTTTAACGACGGCGCCGTCGAGATGGTGCGGCGCAGCATAGGACCGCGCCTCTGGCCGCGAATTATGACGGGATTGCGACAAAAACCGCGATCCGGTCGGGATTACAGGGGGTGTGTTGCCTTGGAGTGACAGACGGCCGCGCGGCTTCAGTTGCTTGCTATTCCCACTCGATCGTACCGGGCGGCTTGGACGTGTAATCGTACGTCACCCGGTTGATGCCCTTGACCTCGTTGATGATCCGCGTCGCGCAGCGCGAGAGGAATTCGCCGGTGAAATGGTAAGCGTCGGCGGTCATGCCATCGACCGAGGTCACCGCGCGGAGCGCGAGCACGTTGTCGTAGGTCCGGCCGTCGCCCATCACCCCGACGCTGCGCACCGGCAGCAGCACCGCGAACGCTTGCCAGATCGCGTCGTACAGTCCCGCGTTGCGGATCTCCTCGAGATAGATCGCGTCGGCCTTGCGCAGGATGTCGCAGCGTTCCCTCGTCACTTCGCCCGGGATGCGGATCGCCAAACCCGGGCCGGGAAACGGATGCCGGCTGACGAAGATGTCGGGCAGCCCGAGTTCGCGGCCTAGCGCGCGCACTTCGTCCTTGAACAATTCGCGCAGCGGCTCGACCAGCTTCATGTTCATCCGCTCGGGCAAGCCGCCGACATTATGGTGGCTCTTGATCGTCACCGACGGCCCGCCGGTGAAGCTGACGCTCTCGATCACGTCGGGATAGAGCGTGCCCTGCGCGAGGAATTCTGCCCCGCCGATCTTCTTCGCCTCGCCCTCGAACACTTCGATAAAGGTCTTGCCGATGAACTTGCGCTTGGCCTCGGGGTCGGTGACGCCAGCCAGCCCGTTGAGGAACAGGGTCTCGCACGCGACGTGGACCAGCGGGATGTTGTAGTGGTTGCGGAACAGCGACACGACCTGATCGGCCTCGCCGCTGCGCATCAAGCCATGATCGACGAACACGCAGGTCAGCTGGTGCCCGATCGCTTCATGGATCAGCACCGCGGCGACCGCGCTGTCGACCCCGCCCGACAACCCGCAGATCACGCGCTTGTCACCGACCTGCTCGCGAATCTCGGCGATTTTCGCGGCGCGGAACTCGGCCATGCTCCAGTCGCCGGTCAGCCCGCAGACGTGCCGCGCGAAATTGGCGATCAGCTTCGCGCCGTCGGGGGTGTGGACGACCTCCGGGTGGAACTGCATCGCATAGTAACGCCGCGCGTCGTCGGCGATCACTGCGAACGGCGCGCCGGCGCTGGCGGCGACCGGGCGGAAGCCGGGGGCGAGCGCGGTGACCTTGTCGCCGTGGCTCATCCACACTTGATGCGTTTCGCCTTCGGTCCACAGCCCGTCGAACAGCTCGCAACGATCGTCGATCTCGATGAACGCGCGCCCGAACTCGCCGCTGTCGCCCAGCTCCACCGTGCCGCCGAGCTGGTGCATCAGCGCCTGTTGCCCGTAACAGATGCCCATCACCGGCAGCCCGCTGTCGAGAATGACCTGCGGGATGCGCGGGCTATCCTCTTCCAGCACGCTCGCCGGACTGCCCGACAGGATAATGCCCTTGGGCTGCATCCGCGCGAAGGCGTCGGCGGCGAGCTGGAACGGTGCGATCTCCGAATAGACCCCCGCCTCGCGCACGCGCCGCGCGATGAGCTGAGTCACCTGACTGCCGAAATCGACGATGAGGATCGAATCGCTGGGCTGGATCATGGCGCCGGATAGCAGATACACTGCAAGGGTGAACCCCGCGCAGGCGATCAGTGTTCCGGGGGCCTGTACGCGTTCAAGCTCGTCGCACACCCGTCGGGTGCCCGCTAATGTACGCGACTGCGAAGATAGCGCATGATTTGCTTGGTCCAAGTTGGCGGCGTCTACGATAAACTTGCTGTTGAATCCTTCGCAGGATCGTGCAGGTTGAATAAAGGGGGAAGCATGAGCCATCGGACCATACACGATTTTGTCGACTCCGCGTTTCCGTATTCCACGGTTCCGGTAGATAAAGAGAATTCTCTTACCGATTTTTCATTTAACTACCCTGGGTATGAGGACTGGGCGAACGGCAAGAAATTTAATCCGGCCGGTAAATTAAAAGAAGTTTTTCCGATGTGGCCCGCCGATCTATTCGCGGTCACAAGCGCCATATTGGAACAATCGGCGGCCTATCAAAGATTGGCTGAGGCCATACACCCCGTCGGTAGCACCCCCACGTCCGTCGATTGGGCGAATGTGCTCGACCCCTCGAAATCCCCACCGTCCGATGACCTGTTTGGCGTACGGTTGCCCTATCGCCTTTTGCTCAGGTTCATCGGTGCTCTATGGTCACAGGGCGCGCTATTCGTGTCGGGTCTGTGCCGGGAGGATATATTCGTTGGCGAAGAAGCTATTACCGACCTTCACGACAAAAGAGCTCAAGCCGCACGGGAGTTCTTGAGGCTGCGCCATCACCGTGAAATAAGAGACCGCGATTTGCGCACGGCGGAGGAAGAAATATATCAGTTTGTTATCGACCGCCTGCATTTGGAGAAATCGCCGGACACCCCAAGCGCCAAGAGACGTACAAACCTCCTTATCCCCAACTCGACCTCGGAATTATCGTACAAGAGAATCCTTCTCCATCACAAAAAATTTATGGGATCCGGAAAAACGAAAATAGATTTAAAACAGCATTACAGCAGCCGTGAAACTATCGATGCAATCTATTCCTATTGTCATATCATATGGGCGAACCATTATATTCAATGGCATTGGAACGTGCTCCGCGAATCCGAGCGTCCGATATCGCTCGCCATTAGCCATTCGAAACCCGATCCCGATGACCAATCGTGGTGGCGCGCGGCCACGCGACTGCTGATTATCGCAGACGAAGCGGGCAAGAGTATGGGATTCAGCCTCAATCCGGAGCTAGAATTGTCGTCGAATGCCGATACCCCGCTCCCCAAATTCAATCCTGACAACCCGCTACAGGCTGGTGCCGATTGCCGAACAATCTGGGAGCATTATCAAAGCGGCCTTGACGCCAGGCTGCTCAAACAAGATCAGACGAGGCCGCTGCGCTTCGCACGCACGCTTACGCAATGTTTCGAGGAAGATTTGGGGTCGGTGTTGCCCAAGGCGCATGTGCCGAGCAATGGCTGCACGATAAGATCGCTCTCACACAATTTCGCGCTGCTTCCGCCGAAGGGGCGCGTCCGCGCGCGTTGGGCTCGGCAGCCCGCGCCTGAGGAGCGTACGACTTATAACATCCTTATCGTTCCTTATCCGTACCGCATAAAATCCCAATACGTGCTGCCGATCGAATCCGGAGACGATCGGTCTGATTGGGGGTTCTTCCAAGTTTCCCCGGGCTGGATTTATGGCACCGCGAACGAACCCGAACTCATAGCGCTCAAACCCGATGAAAAATTGGACCGCCAAATGGCCGTCTGGCATTTCATCAAGGGCCTGATGGACGAACAGGCCGATGGCACGATCGACGCGGTAGTTCTCCCAGAAAGCGCGCTGGACTGGGAAACCTTCTCGATCGTGCAAAAGGCGATGCTGGAACATTATCCTAGTATCGAAATGTTCGTTTGCGGGCTGACGTCGGCACCGGTAGGCACCCAGGTCCTGCCCGGCAATTTCGTGGCGACGTACACGCGCAGCGCCAACGCAGTCGATAAAACAGGTGGCCGCATCTGGACGATGTTCCACCATCGCCCCAAGCATCACCGCTGGAAACTCGATGCGGCACAACTGGGGCGCTATGCGCTGGCCAGCAGGCTACGCCCTGATAAATTGTGGTGGGAGAATATCCCCCTGCCACCGCGCGAGATGCTGTTCGCGGAATTTGCACCGGGATCGATCGTTACGACACTGATATGCGAGGATCTTGCCAGAATCGAACCGTGCCAGGTTGCGCTCCGCAGCGTAGGACCTAACTTGGTGCTTGTTCTGCTCATGGATTCAGCGCAAATCACCACCCGATGGCCTTATCAATATGCGGGTGTATTGACCGATGATCCCGGCAGCTCGGTGCTGACACTCACGTCTTTTGGATTGATCCATCGATCCAATTTGTCGGAAGATCGATCTTCGCGACAAATTTCCCTTTGGCGAGAACCCCAAAGCGGAGCACCGCGGGAAATCAGCTTGCCGAAAGGCTATCACGCCCAATTGTTATCGATCCGCAAGGAGAATTGTCCTGAGCGGACATTGGACGGTCGCGATGACAACAACGATTCGGCGATCATCTGGAAATTCGCTGGCCTCGTCCCGGTTAAAGCAGCGGCGGACGTCGTCATCCCTGGTGGGGGACCGGATGATTGAGGATTCATCAACTCTTTTTTTATATTTTAGATGTGGCTGGAGATAAAAAATGTACGGTGCAGCATATCGGCAGCAGCTGGACGAGACCGTCGCGCGGGAAAGCGCTCACTTGTGGGAACCACTTCCGGGTTTGACGCATGCGGCGCCGACCAAATCCAAGGCCGCAACGCGCAAGCACGCGAAAGCAAAGCCCGCGCCTTAATAGCGAATTGGCCGCGGCGGCGCTTGTCCCGGGGCCGTGCGACCAACGGGGCTGCGAGCAATCGTGCCGCTAGAACTGTATCACATCCAGGAGCCGCACCTTCGGTTTACGTGGCTCGCGGGTCATGCAACGGAAGCGCCGCGCGACCCGCACCTTGCCTTCGGGCTCGATGATCGATCCGATGATGACCCAGTCGCCGCTCACGCCCGCGACCGACAGCCACTCGAACGTCGTTCCCGTAATATCCAGCATGCCCATGTTGGGATGCCGCGCGGCGACAACCGCCTCGGCGCAGCGCTCCATTGCGTCGCGGCGGTCGATTGGCGTGGCCGCCACGGCGAGCGCAAGCAGTATCACGTAAATGTCAGCCCCTCGAACGCGCCCGATTGTCGCCAGCCTTCGATATACTGAAAATAGGCATGCGCGCCGAGCGGGTAGCCGACCGCGAGCGCCGCCGCCGGGCCGGGATCGCGCCCCTCGTTATTGTAATAGCCCGGCGTGCAATCGGGCGCGGTGCGTAGCGATCGCCCCGGTCCCGACAGCAGCAGGTCGCACCAAGCATCCTGCGCCTCGCGCGTCACCTCGACCTCGTGTGCGCCGACGTCTTCCGCATGCGCCACCACCGCGGCGATCGTCCGCCCGGACTCGGTTAGATTATGCGGCACGTTGGAAATCAGGTTCGCGCCTTGCGTCGGCGTCACCACGAACAAATTGGGGAAGCCGTGGACGTGGATGCCGTGCTTCGACCGCATGCCCTCGGCCCACGCCTCGGACAGCGTCGTCCCGCCCCGCCCGACCACGTCGAACCCGACCAGCCCCGACAAATTGGTGCCGACGCGAAAGCCCGAGGCGTAGACGATGCAATCGACTTGATAATGCTTGCCGCCGACCATGAAGCCGGTCTCGTCGATCGACTCTACCCCCTTGCCGTCGGTGTCGATCAAGTGCGTGCCAGGCACATTGAACGCATCGAGATAGGTGTCGTGGAAGCACGGCCGCTTGCACAATTGGCGGTACCACGCCTTCAGCGCGCCCGCGGTTTCCGGGTCGGCGACGATCGCATCGACCCGCGCGCGGATTTCCTCCATCTTCTCGAAGTCCGAATCCTCCCACACGCGCAAGATGTTCTCGAAGCTTCGCTCCGCAGGCGGCAACGTGACCACTCGCGCCTTGATCCGACGCGCGATGTCGGTCCAGCCGTCCTGGACGAGGTCCTCCTC
>NZ_JAQGKZ010000131.1 GCF_028289855.1 Sphingomonas bacterium
GGGAGCGCGCGTCGGCGCCGGACGCGGCGCGGTCGCAGGCGGCTGGTCGAACCCTGGCGGCAGGATCGATTCGGGCTTCTGCTGCGCGACCGCCGCCCCGCCGATGGCGAGCAGCGCAACCGCGGAGAGGCCCAGCCTAACCCTGGAGGTTGCCAAGCGACACGGCCTTTTCAACGCGGGTCGGCTGTTTTTCGTGCGCGCGAGTCGATAGCAAAATCATCCCCCCGACCAACACCAGCACAACAACGATCAGCACCATCATCATTCGCGACATGCGACACATACTCTCGTTCGAAACGATCACCCGCCGGGCCATAGCTTGTGCCCGGACGCCCGGTGCGCTGTATAGCCCAAAGCCCATGTTGCAAAGCGCCCCCTCACCCCAATCGTGGACCGGCAAGCCGATCGTGCTCGTCGGGCTGATGGGTGTGGGCAAATCGACCGTCGGGCGGCGGCTCGCTGCCCGGTTGAACGTGCCGTTCGCCGATGCCGATCATGAGATCGAAATCGCTGCCGACATGAGCGTCGGCGAGATTTTCGAGAAATTCGGCGAGCCCTATTTCCGCGACGGCGAGCGCCGCGTGATCGCGCGGCTGGTCGACGGCACGCCGAAAGTGATTGCGACCGGCGGCGGCGCGTTCATCAACGACGAGACGCGCGCGATGATCCTCGAGCAGGCGATCGCGATCTGGCTCGACGCGCCGACGCGCGTGCTCGCCGACCGCGTGAGGCGACGCGACACGCGGCCCTTGCTGAAGGATCGCGACCCGCAGGAGGTGCTCGACGGTCTCGCCGCGGTGCGCAACCCGATCTATGCGCAAGCGCCGATCCGCATCGCAAGCGATCAGGCGCCGCACGAATCGGCGGTTTTTTCGATCCTGAAGGCGATCGGTTGGGAAGTGAAATCGTGACCAGCATTCCCGTCGCATTGGGCGACCGCAGCTATGACGTCGTGATCGAGCGCGGGCTGCTGGCGCGCGCCGACGACCATCTCGCACCATTGGCGCGGGGACGATCAATGGCAATCGTCAGCGACTCGAACGTCGCACCGCACCTCGCCGCGTTGCAAAGCGCGCTCGCCGCCGCCGGGATCGCCAGCGAGGCGATCGTACTCCCACCGGGCGAGGGCACCAAGAGTTGGGGCCAATTGGAGGCGCTGACCGACCGACTTCTGATGCACGGTGTCGAACGCGGCGACCATGTCATCGCGCTCGGCGGCGGGGTGATCGGCGATCTGGTCGGGTTCGCCTGCTCGATCGTCAAGCGCGGGTGCGGGTTCGTGCAGATACCGACGACCCTGCTCGCGCAGGTCGACAGTTCGGTCGGGGGCAAGACCGCAATCAACACCGCGGCGGGCAAGAATCTGATCGGCGCGTTTCACCAGCCAGCGCTGGTGCTGATCGACCCCGACGTGCTCGACACGCTGCAGCCCCGACAACAGCGCGCCGGCTATGCCGAGGTCGTCAAATACGGGCTGATCGACGACTTTGCCTTCTTCGAATGGTGCGAAGCGAACGGTGAGAAATTGCTGTCCGGCGACCCCGCGGCGCGCGAATACGCCATTGCGCATTCGGTCGCCGCCAAGGCGCGGATCGTCGCCGAGGACGAGCGCGAGACCACCGGCAAGCGCGCCTTGCTCAACCTGGGCCACACCTTCGGCCACGCGTTGGAGGCCGAGGCGGGGTTCTCGGACAAGGTGCTCCATGGCGAAGCGGTCGCCGCGGGCATGGCGCTCGCCTTCGCGTATTCCGCGCGGCGCGGGCTGTGCTCCGGTCAGGAGTCCGAGCGCGTCGCCGCGCACCTCCGCGCGGTCGGCCTGCCCGACGGCGTCGCGGCGGCCGGCATCACCGCAAGCGGCGCGGTTTTGGTCGATCATATGCGCCACGACAAGAAGATGGACGCCGGCACCCTCCCCTTCCTCTTGGCGCGCGGAATCGGGCGGACGTTTGTAGACCATTCGGTGGATCTGGCCGACGTGATGACGTTTCTGGATGAAGGACCATCATGATCAGCTGGCTTACGTTGGCGCTTGCCGCCGCGACGACCCCGGTACCGCTTGCGCCGTCGGGAAAGTGGATTGTCGATTATCAGAAGGACATGTGCCTGGTCTCGCGCGCGTTCGGACCGACAGACGCCAGCACGATGCTCGTGCTCAAGCCCGGCGTATCGATGGAGGATGGCGGACAAACGCTATACGTCCTGACGCCAAGCAGCGGCGGGGGCGTTCGGCGCGGCCGGGCCGTGGTCGTAGCACAGCCGTCCGGGCAACAATGGCAGATCGACTATGTTAGCTGGCTTCCGAAGGGCACCACGCTTCGCGGTTATGAAGTTCATGCCGACCAGGACGTGGTCGCCGTTCTGGCGCAATCCACCGGCGTGACGATTACCCCCGGCAAGGACGGGTTCTCGTTCGTCACGGGAAAGATGCAACCGGTGTTGAATGCACTTACCGCCTGCAACGACGATCTGTTCAAGTCATGGGGCATCGATCCTGCCGCCAAGGCGGTACCGCGGCGCGGGATGTCTCCCGGTACCTGGTTCTCGGCGGACAGCTATCCGAGCGACGCCAAGCGGCGCGGCGCGCAAGGCCGATCGGTCATCGCCGTAACGGTGTCCGCGGACGGCATGCCCAGTGCCTGTAGGGTCGTGGTGAAAGCCGACCCGGCTCTCGACGAAACGTCTTGCAATCTGGCAATGCGCAAGGGCCGTTTCGAAAAGTCCCTGGAGAAGACCGATCGCTACGCGATCCTGTCGGTGCGCTGGGAATTGTGGGACGAGTGATTCGACGTCCCGCTACCGGTCGCCCGAAAGCTGCGCCCACCCGGTCATTAGCCCGATCAGGTGGACCACACCGAACACCAACACGATCGCGGAACTGACGGTCAGAAACGTCGGACTCAAATTGCCCGGCCAGTATCGGATCATCAGCGGCAGCGCCGCCGCGCGCGCCAGGTAGATCGCGCAGATCACCACCAGTCCGGTGCGCAACAGCGGTAGCCGGCCGATCAATCCTGCGCCCGAAAAGGCATAGGCGGCCCACACTGCCAATATCAGCGCGATGCCAAAAGTGATGATTGCCGGTTCGAGCTTCCCCTGCTCCGCCATCCGCGCCATCCGTTCCTGCGCACCCAGCGCGCGATACCAGGACGGGCCACCGAAAATGCAGCCGAGGTGGAGCAGCGAACCTACCGCGCTCAACGTACCGCCGGCGGCGAGCCAGATATTGGTCACCGCCGCGCTCTCCATGCCAGCCAAAGCCACCCCGCGATCATCACGAGCCCGCCGATGGGTGTGATCGCCCCGATCGGACGGGGCGCACCGAGCGCGAGCGCGTAGAGCGACCCTGCGAACAGCGCGCTGCCGATAACGAACAGCGCCGCCGGACCGCGCGCGTCCATCCGCACCGCAACCAGCGCGGCGACGGCGTGGATCAGCTGATATTGCCCACCGGTCTTGAGCAGATCGGCGACATCCTTGCTCGCCCAATGCGCGCCGAACGCCCCGGCGCCGATCGCCAGTGCGCCCGAGAGCGCGGCTAAGACGGCGATCCGTTTCATCGTATCATGCCCCATTCGCGCAGCACCGCCGGCCCGCGCTCGACCACCAACGCCAGCCCCACCACCAATGCCGCCGCGCTGATCGCCAGCACCGCGCCGGCCACCATATCCTTGGCCGCCTTGATCTCGTCATGCAGCCCGGGATGGAACAAGTCGATCGTCGCCTCGATCGCACCGTTGACCAATTCCAGCGCGAGAATCAGCGCGACGAGGATTGCGACGAGCGCCCACCAGACCGGCGCGGGGCGCAGCACCAACAACGCCGCCAAGCCGACCGCCGCCAGCAACACTTGCGTCCGAAAGCTCCGCTCTCGCCGCCATCCCGCGCGCCACCCCGCCAGCGCAAAGCCAAGCCGCTCGCGGAACGGGCGGTTCTTCACGGCTCCTGGCCCCGGCCCAACTCATCCGCGGCGTCGTCTCCGGTGACGGCGACGCTGTGGCGGTCGGTGGCCGCGCCGAGGATTTCGCGTTCGTCGCTGGTGATAATGCGGTCGCGCGCGGCGCGCAGGTCGCCGGCTTCGAACTGCGCGCGCAGCCGTTCCTTGTCGCGCGCGCGGTACATGTCCTCGGCGCGGTCGATCTGCTCGCCCTCGACCTGGATCGCCTCGAGCGCGAGGCGGCCCATCCTCACTGCCGATTCCATCACCTCACGCACCACGCCCGATACGGGCGAACCCTTGAGCTTGAGGAGTGCGCGGCGATCATAGGTACGCGCGAAGATCGACGCGTTGGGGAAGGCCTCATGCACGCCCTCCATGAGCTCGGCGTCGAGCTGGTCGCCATCGATGCAGAACATGATCAGCTCGGCGTCGTGCGCGCCGGCCTGGCGCAGCAAATCCATCCGCGTGCCATCGCCGTAATAGACCTTGGCGCCGAATTCGCCGGCCACGTCGATCATCTCGATGTCGGTGTCGATCAGTGTCACCGGCACACCGGCGGCGATCAGCATCTGCGACACCGTCTGCCCGAAGCGCCCGTATCCGACGATGAGCGCGTTGGCGCCGTCGGCGCTTGGTCCCTCGCGCGTGCCCTTCGCGGCGGGCGCCTCGCGGAACTTGCGGGTGACCATCATCAGGAACGGCGTCGTCGCCATCGACAGCGTGATGACCGCGCTGAAGATGCTGACCGCCTGGCTGTCGATCAGCATCGCGCGCTGCGCCTGCGCGAACAGCACGAAGCCGAATTCGCCGCCCTGGCTGAGCAGCAGCCCTAGCGCGAGCGCGCCGCGCCAGTTCATCTTGAATGCCAGCCCGATGCCCATGACGATCGCCGCCTTGGTCGCGATCAGCGCGATCGCCATGCCGATCACCATGAACGGCCGATCGGCGATGACATGAAGGTTGAGCATCATGCCGATCGCGAGGAAGAACAGCCCGAGCAGGATCGAGCGGAACGGCTCGACATCGGCCTCCAGCTCGTGGCGATACGGCGAATCCGCGAGCATCACCCCCGCGACGAACGCACCGAGCGCGGTCGACAAATGGAGATATTCCATCAGAGCGGCGGCGGCGATCACCGTGAACAACGCCGCGAACACGAACATCTCGCGCTCGCCGAGATTGCCGATCACGCGGAACAGCGGGCGGAGCAGATAGCGGCCGATCAGGATCAGTCCGCCGACCGCGAGCACGGTCTCGACGAACAGCAGCCAGCCCGGCGGACCGCCCATGTCGGCGGGGTTGCGCGACAGGATCGTGACGAGCGTGATCAGCGGGATGATCGACAGGTCCTGGAACAGCAGGATCGCGAACGCGCGCTCGCCGAACGGGGTGCGCAACCGCCCCGCCGATTGCAGCATCGGCAGCACCTGCGCGGTCGACGACAGCGCCAGCGGCAGCCCGAGCACGAGCGCCGCCGCCCAGGTCGTGTTGCCGACCCAATGGACGATCGCCGATATCGCGAAGCCGCACACGATGACCTGAATCAGCCCGAGCGCGAAGATGTCCTGCTTCATCTTCCACAACCGGCTCGGGTTGAGTTCGAGCCCGACGATGAACAGCAGCAGCGTAATGCCGAGCTCGGCGACGCCGATCTTGCCCTCGGCATCGCCGATCAGGTGGAACGCCTGCGGCCCGATCAGCGCACCCGCGACGAGAAAACCGAGCGTCGCGCCAAGCCCGAGCCGGCGGAACAGCAGCACGAACACCAGCCCCGCGCCGAGCATCACCACGCCGTCGCGGAGCATCGACCCGTCGCCCATCAGGCGGCCGCCCTGGCGGCGGCGTCGGCGGCGGCCTCGAACGCGAGGCGGATCGACGGGTGGCGCGCGGTTACGGTCAGCGCAGGCGTGAAGATGTCGAGGTCGGGCCAGTCGGGCAGCGCGCCTTCGCCCGCGAGCCAAGCGGTGAGTTGATCACGCGCGGCGACCAGCTCGACCGGCGTCTTGCCGATCGCGTTCGCGGCGAGCAGCGACGACGATGCCTGGCCCAGCGCGCAGGCGCGGACCATCATCCCGATTTCGCTCACTCGCCCGTCGGCCAGATTGACGTCGACCGTCACCCGGCTGCCGCAGATGGGAGAGCGCTTTTCGGAACTACCCATCGGACTCGCCAATCGCTCGTGGTGCGGGATCGACGCCGCCAACCGCAGGATCTCGGTATTGTAAAGCGGCGCGTTCATCGCTTGCGATGTAGGCGAGGCGGCCAAGGGATGCACCCCTACATCGTATTCCCGCGAAGGCGGGAATCCAGGATTACTTGGCGCTGCGTTTACGACCCTGGGCTCCCGCCTTCGCGGGAGCACTGGTATTGGTAGGTGCAATCGCGTCATCGCTATCATTTCCCGCCGTATCGGACGCATTGCCGTCACCCCCGAACATCGCCTGCCCGCTGCGCCGTTTGCCGATCACGTCCGCGACATACGCACTCGTCGCGTTGAGCAGCGGATAGGTCCGCGCCTTGGTCAGCCATAACGGACGCTGCTTCGGCCCGCCCGCCGCAGTGTCCGTCACCAGCACCAGCAACAGGAACGCGAGGCTCGCCAGGATCAGTCCCTTGAGCGCACCGAACCCGAACCCCATCGCGCGGTCGAGCGGGCCGAGGATCGAGGTCCGCGTGCGCTTGCCGATCGATTGCGCCAGCATCCGCCCGGCTAACCACGCCGCGCCCGCGATCAGCGCGAACGCCAGCACCGCCGCGCCGGTAGATGTCGCAACAATTCCGGTCAGCGCCTGCGTAACCGGCGCATGCACCAGTTTGAGCGCGAAGACGACGAGCACCCAGGCGAACAGCGACAATATTTCGTGGACGAACCCGCGCATCCAACCGAACGCAGCGGTCGCCGCGACGCCGAGCAGGACGAGGATATCGAGCGTGTGCAGACCCATGAGCGGTGGCTAGCCGCGCCCCAGCATGTGGTCAACGAGGGCACCAAGCGTCTTGAACCCGCTGACCCGCATCCCGCCCTCGTTCTTGGTCCCCGCCGGCCCCATCGCGCGCTCGAACCCGAGCTTGGCGGCTTCCTTCATGCGCAGCGGCGCGTGCGCCACCGGGCGGACCTCACCCGACAACGCGATTTCGCCGAATGCCACCGCATCGGCGGGCACCGGGCGCTCGCTCAGCGCGGAGATCAACGCCGCCGCGACCGCAAGGTCGGCCGCCGGATCCTGCACACGATAGCCGCCGGCGACGTTGAGATAGACTTCGCAGGTCGAGAAGCTCAGCCCGCACCGCGCCTCCAGCACCGCGAGAATCATCGCCAGCCGCCCGCTATCCCAGCCGACCACCGCGCGCCGCGGCGTCGCCCCGCTCGCCAGCCGCACGACCAAAGCCTGCACCTCGACCAACACCGGCCGCGTCCCCTCCAGCGCGGGGAATACGGTCGATCCCGTCATCCCTTCCTCGCGATGCGTCAGGAACAGTGCCGAAGGGTTGGCCACCTCGGAAAGCCCGCCCGTCTCCATCGAGAACACGCCGATCTCGTCGGTCCCACCAAAGCGATTCTTGATCGCGCGCAGGATACGGTATTGGTGGCTGCGTTCGCCCTCGAAGCTCAGCACGGTGTCGACCATGTGCTCGAGCACGCGCGGTCCCGCGATGCTGCCGTCCTTGGTGACGTGCCCGACCAGCACCACCGCGGTGCCGCGCTCCTTCGCGAAGCGAATCAACTCCTGCGCCGACGCGCGCACCTGGCTCACCGTCCCCGGCGCGCCTTCGATCAGGTCCGAATGCATCGTCTGGATCGAATCGATCACCAGCAGCGCGGGGGGCGCCATCGATCCGAGCGTGGTCAGGATATCGCGGACCGACGTCGCCGCCGCGAGACGAATCGGCGCACCGGCCAGCCCCTGCCGTTCGGCGCGCAACCGCACCTGACCGGTCGCCTCCTCACCGCTGATGTAGACCGCGCTCGCCCCGGTCCGCGAGACCGCCTCGCTCGCCTGAAGCAGCAGCGTCGACTT
>NZ_JAQGKZ010000045.1 GCF_028289855.1 Sphingomonas bacterium
CGGCGCCGGCGGCGGAGCGGCGGGCGTATCCTGGGCGATAGCGGGCATTGCGAAAGCGGCGACCGCCGCGGCGATTACGAGTTTCATGCGACTCTCCTGAGTTCGAACACGCGAGGCGTGACGGGAAGTGAAACGCGGCAATCGCCAAATGGCTCCCTTGTTTCGCAGGCGATTCAATGAGAGCGTTAAGCCCCTGTATCCAGAGAATATCCTGCCGAACGCACGGTGCGGATCAGATCGGGCCGGTCGCCCTTGTTGATCGCCTTGCGCAGCCGGCGGATATGCACATCGACCGTCCGGCTCTCGATATCGCTGTCATGACCCCACACCGCATCGAGCAAGCGCTCGCGGCTGAACACCCAGCCGGGATGTTCGAGGAAATGCTTGAGCAAGCGGAATTCGGTCGGGCCGAGCGGGACGACTTCGCCGGCGCGGCGGACCTTATGGCCGACGGTGTCCATCTCGATATCGGCATAAGTCAATGCCTCGCCCGCCAGCGCGGGACGCACGCGGCGCAGCACCGCACCGACTCGCGCGACTAGTTCGCGGGGGCTGAACGGCTTGGTCACGTAATCATCGGCGCCGGTTTCGAGCCCGCGTACGCGGTCCTCTTCCTCGCCGCGCGCCGTCAGCATGATGATCGGGATATTCGCCGTCTCGGGCATCCGCCTGAGGCGTCGGCACACCTCGATCCCCGATATCCCTTCGACCATCCAGTCCAGCAAGACGATGTCGGGCGCGGCCTCCTTGGCGAGCAGCAAGGCTTCCTCGCCATCGGGGGTGTGTTTGACGTCGAAATCCTCGCGCTTGAAGTGGTAGGCGAGCAGTTCGGCGAGCGAGGCGTCATCCTCGACCAGCAGCATCTTCACGCGGCTCATCGCGTTTCCCCCGTCTTGATGCGTTCGGGCATCGGCGTCCCCGTCGCGGCGAAATAGACCATCTCCGCGACGTTGGTCGCGTGGTCGCCGATCCGCTCCAGATTCTTGGCGACGAACAGCAAATGCGCGACCTGGCCGATGGTGGCCGGGTTCTCGACCATATACGTTACTAGCATACGGAAAATGCCGTCGTAGAAATCGTCGAGCAACCGGTCGCGGTCGCATACCAGGACCGCGGCCTGCGCGTCGCGCGCCGCGAAGGCGTCGAGGACATCATGGACCATTTCGGCGGCGATCCGCGCCATGGCCGGGATCACCGAAATGGGCTCGATATGATGCTCGCTTTCGATCAGCGGAACGCGCTTGGCGATATTCTTGGCAAACTCGCCAATCCGCTCGATCACCCCCGCGATCTTGAGCGCGGCGACGACGTCGCGAAGATCGCCATCGGCCAGCCGGCCGCGGGCGATGATCTGGACCGCCAACGCCTCAACTTCGGCCTGCAGCGTATCGATGCTCTTGTCGGCGCCGCGGATTTGCGTGGCGAGCTCGGTGTCGGCGCGTTGCAACGCGTTGATTGCATCATGGATCGCTTGTTCGGCGAGTCCCCCCATCTGGCTCAGCATGCCGCGCAGCTGGCCGATGTCGCGGTCGAACGCATGCATGGCGAAATCGGTGGCCAATCGGAACTCCCTGGGCCGTCGTGGCCGCCGTCAAGAGGACTCGGCGGTCAACGTTCGGCCACCACTGCCTGTGTGACGCTCGCGTTACCCTTTGATGACACCCGGCTCGGCGGGCAACAGGATCGTGACGACAGTGCCGCGCCCGACCTGGCTGGCGATGTCGAGCCGGCCGCGGTGCCGCTCGACGACGTGCTTGACGATCGCGAGTCCAAGCCCCGTGCCGCCGACCGCGCGGCTGCGCCCCGAATCGACTCGGTAGAAGCGCTCGGTCAGCCGCGGGATGTGTTCGGGCGCGATACCGTCGCCTTCGTCGCCGACCGACAGCCGGACCATGCCGTTGGGGTAGCGCCATAGCTTGATCGCGACGGGCGTGCCCGGGCGGCCATATTTCATCGCGTTGCCGATCAGGTTGTGCAGCGCCTGGCTCAGCTGGACACGGTCGCCGGGTACGGCGGGCACGTCATCGGCCAGGTCGATCGCGATGTCGGCGGCACGAGGATCGCGCGTGTCCGCCAGCTCGGCCGTTACTTCCGCCAGCAGCGCGCCAAGATCGACCGACGCTTCGGGCAGCCGGTATTTCTCCGCCTCGATCCGGCTGAGCGAGATCAAATCCTCGACCAGCCGCTGCATCCGCCGCGCTTCGTTGTCCATGATCTTCAGAAAACGTGTGCGGATCGCGGGATCGTCGCCTGCCTCTTCGTACAGCGTTTCGATATAGCCCAGGATCGACGCGAGCGGGGTGCGCAGTTCGTGGCTGGCATTGGCGACGAAATCGACGCGCATCCGCTCGGCGGCGTAATTTCCAGTCTGGTCGACCAGGTGGACGATGCGCTGGCCGTCATCCACCCCGCTCGAACTGGTTCCGACATGCATCTGCCAGCGCTGGTCGAGCGTACCGAGCCCGACCAGATCGATCGGGTCCGACCTGCCCGGCGCGAGCGGACCGATCAGTCGTTCGGCGGCGGCAGGGTGGCGGATCGCGAGGCGCACATTCTGGCCGATGATATGGTTACCGAGCAACGCGCGCGCCGGAGTGTTCGCTTGCTCGACGCGCCCATTGACGACGATCAGGATCGGTCCGACAATCGCCTCCAGCACGTCACTGAGCAGCGGCGGGGGCGGTTCGTCCGGGGCAGGGGGCGCTGCCGTTGCGATTACCGCCTCGCTCGTGCCGGTCGCGACCAGCACCGCCGCGATGCCGCCGACCAAGGTCACCAGCATCACCTGTACGCCGTGGCTGAGCAGTAATGCCGCAATCGCGGCGACGCCCACGATCGCAATTGCTGTCGCTGTACGAAG
>NZ_JAQGKZ010000070.1 GCF_028289855.1 Sphingomonas bacterium
GCCCCGCCGCGGTTCCCGGATCGGCGACGATAGCGTCAACCCGCGCGCGGATTTCTTCCATCTTCTCGAAGTCGGAATCCTCCCACACGCGCAGGATATTCTCGAAACTGCGCTCGGCCGGCGGCAACGTCACGACGCGCGCCTTGATCCGCCGCGAAATGTCGGTCCAGCCGTCCTCGACCAGATCCTCGTCGACCATCATGCCCGGAGTCTGGTTGGCGGTGAAATTCTCCAGCCAGCGGCGCTGCCAGCCCGGCGTCGCGATTTCCGCGAACCAGTCGGGGTCGATCGGCGCGTTGGCGCGGACATCGACCGACGAAGGCGTGCGCTGGACGACGTAGAGTTCCTTGGCCGCGCGCGCGAGGTGCGGCACCGCCTGGACCGAGGTCGCGCCGGTGCCGATGATCGCGACCCGCTTGTCCGCCAGATTGCTCATCGGCGCGCCGTCCGCATCGCCCCTGGTATAGCCGTAATCCCAGCGGCTGGTGTGGAATGACTTACCCTTGAACTTCTCGATCCCCGGAATCCCGGGCAGCTTCGGAATATGCAGCGGCCCCGTGCCGATCCCGACATATTTGGCGGTAAAGCGATCGTCGCGGTCGGTGGTGATCTCCCACAATTGCCGCGCCTGATCCCAGCGCAGCTCGCGAATCTGCGTATGGAACAGCGCCTTGTCGTACAGCCCATATTGCCGCCCAATCCGCCGGCATTGGTCGAGGATTTCGGGCCCATGCGCGTATTTCTCGGTCGGGCGGTGCCCGGTTTCCTCAAGCAGCGGAATATAGATCATCGACGCGGTATCGCACTGCGCGCCGGGGTAGCGGTTCCAGTACCACGTACCCCCGAAATCGCCGCCCTTCTCGATGATGCGATAGTCGTCGATCCCGGCTTCCGCGAGCCGCGCGCCGGTCACCAGCCCGGCAAACCCGCCGCCGACGAACGCGAAGGTGACGTGGTCGGTGACCGGATCGCGCGGCACCACCGGCATGTGCGGGTCGATCGCATAATCCGCGAACGCGCCGTTGAGGTCGATATATTGGTCGTTGCCGTCGTCGCGCAGCCTTTTGTCGCGCTCGGCGATATATTTGGCGAGCAGCGCCTTCTTATCGACGGGCGCGCGGATTGGGGTCGGATCGTTCATGACCATACCCTATCCTCGAAAATGGGGTAAGGGCAAGCCGCGCGCCCGTCGCGGGCGGCCAATGAGCCGCCCCCTTATCGATCAGCGTGCTGGCGCAGTGCTGAGGTAAATGCCGCCCAGCGCCGCTTCGACCTCGTCGGCCCGGATCAGCCGCCACCGGCTGTGGTCGAGGTCTGCCGGCAAGTCCGCAGCGTTGACCGGCAGGATGCGCATCCGCGCCTCATAGCCGTTGTTGCTGGTGCCATAATTGATCCCATACATGCCGTAGGTCGTCAGCGTGCGTTCGACGAACATCCGTGAATCCACCAGGAAGCTGTCCATGCCCGCCTTGCGCGTCTGTTGTGCGGCGGCGAGCATGGCGAGTTCCTCGATCGTCGCCCGGTTCGTCAAAAGGCCGCCATAGCGGATGTTGAGGTATTTGGAGTCCGCCTCGCGCTTCGTGTAGAAGCCATTCTGGTCGCCGAGAAAAAAGCCGTCCCCTGCCCCCGCAAATGTCGGCACCATCGACGCCGTTTCCGGGCGCGGGAGCAATTCGACCAACTCGCGGATCGTCAGCACATTGTCCTTCGCGATCGCGGCGTCGATCTTGCCATACAGCGACTTTATCAGGTCATCGCGCGCACCCGCTTCCGACGGGGTCGCGACCTTGATCTGGCCCAGCAGGTCGGGAAGAACGGTCATGGTGCTCGACTGTTTGAGATCGACCTCGGTGCGCAGCGTCTGGATCGTCAGCGTGCCGGCACGCGCACGCAAAGCGATCAGCGCCTTCCAGCGGTCGAGCTTGCTGGTCGCCACCTGCCCCGCATCGACCTGACGATCGTGGCTTGCGATCTTGCTCTTCCCGTATGTCTCGCCGGCCGCGAGCGGGGGAAGCGGCGCCATCACCTCGGCCAGGTCGGCTTCGGCGGCGGCAATGGCGGCGCGCGACGCATCGACCTTGCCGATCGCCGCCAACGCATAGGCGCGCGCGCCGGCGACGTCCGCGCGTTTCTCGATCGCCTGGTATTTTTGGCTCTCCAGTCCCTGGATCTGCCAGTCGCCGCGGCCGCGCGGTAAATCGAAGCTCACGTCTTGCCCATTGTCCGCGGCCCCGCGGAAATCGGAATAGACCATCTCCAGCCAGAAAAGCCGGACGAAGCCCGCGGGGGAGAGCCGGGCGTTTTCCTTGATCAGCCGGCGTTGCGTCTCACGGTCGGTCTCGTTGGCGAGGCGGATCGACAAGGTGAGCTGACGCAGGAACGCCGCATAGGGTCGCTCCTTTTCGATCGTGCCGAGCTCGGCGAGTGCATCATCCTTCTTGCCCAGCTTGAAGTCCGCGATGGCGCGCAACGCGCGATTGCCCATCATCACAGAGCGTTCGAAGTACAAATCCTTTGCCGGCGCGGCCGCATCGGATGCCGCCAGCGTCACGAGTGCGCCCGCGGCGTCGCCGGCATCGAGCTGATGCGTCGCCTTGGCCTGGAGCAAATGCGCGCGCCGCAGCCAATATTGCGGCAGCAACAGCGGATCGGCGAGCGCGGCATCGCAAGCGGGAATGGCCTCCGCGCCGAACGCGGTCTGGCTGCGGCGAATGTCGGCGGAGCGCGACGCGAGCCCCCACAGCCACGTACCCTTGGTCATGCCGTCGATTTTCTTGGTCGGCGCGGCATAGCCGTCGCACATGCTGAAATCGCCGGGCGATGCCGCCGCAGGCGTCGCCGTCACGACCGCCAAAGCGGTCGCGCCAATCAGTCCAACACGCATCGATACCCCCAAATTACCCTGCCCCGCGCGCAACATAATCGCCGGGCGGCAAATCCCGCAAGGTAAATCAGCGAGTTACTTCACCGGTTTGACCGTCATCCCCGTCCACTTGGCGATGAACGCCCAGTCCATCGCGGTTTCGTCGATGATCTTGGTCGTCGGCTTGCCCGACCCGTGCCCCGCGCGCGTTTCGATGCGGACCAGACGCGGTTTCGGGCCGAGGTCCATCGATTGCAGCATCGCGGTGTATTTAAACGTGTGCCCCGGCACCACGCGGTCGTCGGTGTCGGCGGTCGCCGCCAGGATCGCCGGATACGGCCTGCCCGTGCGGATGTTGTGATACGGCGAGTATTTGTACAGCACGCGGAAATCGGCTTCCTTCGACGGATAGCCATAGTCGTCGACCCAGTAGCGCCCGGCGGTGAAGCGGTCGAAGCGCAGCATGTCCATCACGCCAACCTGCGGCAGCGCGGCGGCGAACAGATCCGGGCGCTGGTTGACTACCGCGCCGATCAGCAGCCCGCCGTTCGACCCGCCCATCACCGCCAACTGATCCTTGCCGGTATAGCCCTTGGCCTTGAGATACTCGCCCGCCGCGATGAAATCGTCGAACACGTTCTGCTTGTTGGCCAGCCGCCCGCCGTCGTGCCACGGCTTGCCATACTCTCCGCCGCCGCGAATGTTGGCGACGGCATAGACCCCGCCCTGTTCGAGCCACGCGATCCGCGTCGCGGAGAAGGCCGGCTCCATCGTGATGTTGAACCCGCCATAGGCGTAGAGGAGGGTCGGCGCCGGGCCGCTCGTGCCCTTCTTGCGGACGATGAACATTGGCACGCGGGTGCCGTCCTTCGACGTGTAGAACACTTGGCTGACGACGTAGCTGGCCGGGTTGAACGCGACCTTGGGTTGTGCCCAGACGGTCGATTTGCCGGTCGCGACGTCGTAGCGATAGATCGTCGACGGCGTGTTGTAGCTGGTGAAGCTGTAGAACGTCTCGGGATCGTCCGCCTCGCCGCCGAACCCGCCGACCGATCCGATCCCGGGGAGCGCAACCTTGCCCGCGAGCTTGCCGTCGAGACCGTAGGTCCGCACTTCGCTCTTCACGTCGACCAGGTATGTCGCGATCAGCTTGCCGCCGACGATCCCGGCACCATCAAGTACCGCCTTGTCCTCGGGGATCACTCCGACCACCGGCACCTCGGCTGATTTGGCATAGAGGTTGGTCGACACCACCCGCAGCCGCGGCGCGTCCTTGTTCGTCACCCAATAGAAAGTGCCGCCGACATTGCCGGCCAGACTCCACTGGTAATCGAGCCCCTTGAATATCGTGCGCGGCGTGGGGCTCGGCGCGGTCAGATCGATCACGGTGATTTCGTAGCGGTTGTCGGTGCCCTCGGTGGTCGTGACGACCAGCCACTTGCCGTCGTCGGTCACCTGGATGCCGTGCCCGCGCTTGGGGGTGTCGGGGGTCGCGTAGATCAGCGGGTCGGCCGATTGCGGCGTGCCAAGCTTGTGGAAATAGACCGCCTGGTTCTCGTTGGTCGATTGGAACTTCTTGCCCTCGGGCGGCGCCGGAAAGCGCGAATAATAAAAGCCCGACCCGTCCTTCGCCCAGGCGAGCCCGGAAAACTTCACCCACTCGACGGTATCGTCGAGCACTTGGCCGCTGTCGACGTCGAGCACCTTGACCGTGCGCCAGTCGGTGCCGCCGTCCTGGATCGTATAGACCAGCCGCTTGCCGTCCTCGCTCGGTACCCATTCGCCCAAAGCGGTCGCGCCATCTTTCGACCAGCCGTTGGGGTCGATCAGCACCCGCCCCGCCCCGTTCACACTGTCGCGCACGTACAGCACGGCCTGATTCTGCAGCCCCGAATTGCGCGTGTAGAAGTACCGCCCGCCTTTCTTGTACGGCGTACCGAAGCGTTCGTAATCGATCAGCTGGGTCAGCCGCGCCTTGAAGATGTCGCGCCCGGGCAGCGTCGCGAGATAGGCGTCGGTGATACGGTTCTCGTCCGCCACCCACGCCGCGACCCTGGGATCGGTGCGGACGTCGTTCTCCAGCCAGCGATACGGGTCGGCGACCTTGACGCCGAATTGCTCGTCGACGGTCGGGCCGGCCTCGGTCGCGGGATAGGTCATGGGCTTGGGATTACTCGTCTGGGCAAAAGCGGGAACGGCAAGGGCGATCAGGGTCAGCGGCACAATTCGGCGCATCGGGAAACTCCGCGAAGATGAACCTCACCCTCTATCAGGCGTCACTTCAGGTTCAACCGGAAGGATTATAACCGGAACGGACCCGTATCGACGTTTGCGCGTTGTCACGGGGTAATCCCAAGGAGAATGAATATGTCGCGTAAACTCACCCTCGCTTTGTCTGCCGCGGCGGTTTCGCTGTCGGCGGTCGCGCTGCCCGCGCTGCCTGCCGGCGCGCAGACCGTGTACGAACAGCGCCGTTTCGACGCCGCGCAGCGCACCTACGACCGCGAACGCGCGATCTACGAGGCGGCGCAGCGCCGCGACCAGCGCCGCTCTAGCTACAACGATCCGCGCTATAACAACGACCCGCGCTACAACGACCAGGATTATGATCGCCGCTATGCGACCGATTATGATGCGACGCGCTATTATCGCGACGATCCCCGCTATCAGGAGCGTGTGCTGACCTCGAACGACCAGGTCTATCGCGGGTCGGACGGGCGCTATTATTGCAAGCGCAACGACGGCACGACCGGCCTCATCATCGGCGGGATCGGCGGTGCCGTTGCCGGTAACGTCATCGATGGCGGCCGCAACCGCGCGGCCGGCACGCTGATCGGCGGCGCACTGGGCGCGCTGCTCGGCAAGTCGATCGACCAGAACAACCAGCCGGTACGGTGCCGCTAAGCCGCACGGGGTTAGCGTGAGCTAACCCCAAGACGGCGAAGCGCGGCCGGCCTCGCATAGCGAGGTCCGACGACGCGGCTTTGCCGCGGCGGGCCAACACAGAAAGGGCCGCGCTTCTCCCTCGGAAGCGCGGCCCTTTTTTATAATCGATCGAAATCCGCTCAAGCCGCTTCGTCATACCCCTCATCGACCATCACCGGGCCCGAATCCTGGCCCTTGGCGCTGACGTCGCGGTCGACGAATTCGATGATCGCGATCGGCGAGGCGTCGGACATGCGGATGCCGGCCTTGATCACGCGGGTGTAACCGCCGTTGCGGCTGGCGTAGCGCGGGCCGATGACGTCGAACAGCTTCACCAGCTGCGTGTCGTCGAGCAACTTGGCGTGCGCGAGGCGGCGGTTCGACAGGCCACCCTTCTTCGCGAGCGTCACCAGCTTCTCGACATACGGGCGAAGCTCCTTCGCCTTGGCGACGGTGGTGGTGATCTGCTCGTGCTTGATCAGCGCAGCCGCCATGTTGCGGAACAACGCGGCGCGGTGTGCCGAGGTACGCTGAAGCTTACGACCGCCTACTTTATGGCGCATGGGTCATTCCTTTTCGTTCGTCAGGGGGCCGTGTCAGGTACCCCGGGCCTGGTGAGGACGGTCAGCCCACCCACTTTTCCGTCACCCCCGCGAAAGCGGGGGCCCATCTCCCACCGTCTCACCCGGCCCGACGTTCAGGAGCTGGGCCCCCGCTTTCGCGGGGGTGACGGTGGGATGGGCGGTTAGCCCATGATTTCCTGCTCGAGCTTCTTGGCCATCTCTTCAATGTTTTCCGGCGGCCAGCCGGGGATTTCCATCCCCAGCCGCAGCCCCATGCTCGACAGCACTTCCTTGATCTCGTTCAACGACTTGCGGCCGAAGTTCGGCGTGCGCAGCATCTCGGCTTCGGTCTTGCCGACCAGGTCGCCGATATAGATGATGTTGTCGTTCTTGAGGCAGTTCGCGCTGCGCACCGACAGTTCGAGCTCGTCGACCTTCTTGAGCAGGTAGCGGTTGATCTGCTGCGTGTCGCCGGTGACGCCGGTGTCGGCGGGGGCGGCGGCGAGGCCGATCGGCGCCGAGCGCGTGATCGCCGAATCGTCGAAGTGGACGAACAGCGCGAGCTGGTCCTGCAGGATGCGCGCGGCGTACGCGAGCGCGTCCTCCGGGGTCACCGTGCCGTCGGTTTCGATCGACAGCGTGAGTTTGTCGTAATCGAGTTCCTGCCCGACGCGCGTGTTCTCGACCTTGTACGACACCTGGCGGACGGGCGAGTAGAGCGCGTCGACCGGGATCAGACCGATCGGCGCGTCGGCCGGACGGTTGGCGATGGCGGCGACATAGCCCTTACCCACGTCGGCGGTCAGCTCCATGTTGAGCGTCGCGCCCTCGTCGAGGTGGCAGATCAGCAGATCGGGGCTCATCACCTCGATATCGCCCGATACCGCGATGTCGCCCGCCTTGACGTCGGCCGGGCCCGTCACCGAGAGCTGGAGCCGTTTGGGGCCTTCGCCCTGCATGCG
>NZ_JAQGKZ010000073.1 GCF_028289855.1 Sphingomonas bacterium
GGCGGCCGCGGCGGGTTCGGCGGCGGCGGCCCGGGCGGCGGCAGCGGGCGGATACAATTCGCGCTCTATCACACCTGGCACTTCACCGACCGAGTCGAGATCGCGCCGGGCGTACCCGTGATCGACCTGCTCAATGGCGGCGCGATCGGATCGGGCGGACAGTCGCGGCATGAGGTCGAGGCACAGGCGGGCTATTCCAATAATGGGCTTGGTGCGCGGCTGTCGGTCAATTGGCAGAGCGGCACGCGCGTCGTCGGCGGCACCGCGGCGGCACCGACCACGCTCAATTTCTCGAGCCTGGCGACCGCCAATCTGCGGCTGTTCTTCGATCCGTCGAGCCGGCTGGACTTCATCGCGAAGCACAAATGGGCGGTCGGCATGCGGTTCGTCGCCAGCGTGGACAATCTGTTCGATTCGCGCCAGCGCGTGCGCGATGCCGCGGGCGGCACGCCGGTTAGTTACCAGCCCGATTATCTCGATCCGCTGGGGCGGACGGTGCGCGTGGGTATTCGGAAGCTGTTTTTCTAACCAGCACGCCGCGGCAAAGCCGCGTCGTCGGCCAACGCAGATGCGCTGCCGGCCGGGCTGATCTTTCCGATCGAAAATAGCGCCGCTATTTTCGGAAGATCAGCCTCTCCAGCCACCGCGCCGCGACGTCGGGACTGACCTTTCCGGTGTCGCGGTCGACCATGTAATTGGCCTCGCGCATCGCCTCGACCGGCACCTTGCCGATCAGCGGCTTGAGCGCGGCGACAAACCTGCGATCGCGCGCGAGACGCGGCGCAATCGTCAGGATCGCGTCATAATTGGGAATCGCGCCGCGCGGATCGCTCAGCACAGTCAGCTTGTCCGCCGCGATCCGCCCGTCGGACGAGAAGGCCGAGATCACGTCGGCCTGCCCGCTTTCGAGTGCGCGGTACATGAAGGTCGGGTTGTACGCGTTGGCCGAGCCGAACCGCAGTGGATAGGCGGCGCGCACCGCCTTCCATTCGGGGCGCTCCAGGAATTCGAGGTCGGCACCGAAGCGCAAGTCGGGCGCCTTCGCGACCAGATCGTCGAGGCTGGTCAGTCCCAACGCTCGCGCGCGGTCACCGCGCATCGCGAAGGCATAGGCATTCTCGAACCCGAGCCGGCCGAGCAAGTTGAGCCCTTGCTTGCCCTCCCACTGCGTGATCGCCGCCAGCATCGCGTCGCGCGACGGCGTGTCGGTGCGCTTCATCTCGTTGGTCCAGATCGTCCCGGTGTAATCGACCGCGACATCGACATCGCTCGAGGTCAACGCGGCGAACATCACCCCCGACCCGAGCCCTTCCTTGTACCGGACGCGATACCCCGCCGCTTCGAGCCGGTGCCCGATCACGCGCGCGAGGATGTATTGCTCCGAAAAGCCCTTGGCGCCAATCGTGATCGTCGGCTTCGACGCCGGGAGCATCGGCGCCAGCGCGACCAGGATGCCCGCCGCCAGCACGCCTAGCGCAACCCATACGCGGCCGCGCTTGCGCCGCGCGATGCCGTGCTCGATCACCCCGAGAAGCGCGTCGACCGCGAGCGCGAGTCCCGCGGCGGCGAAGCACCCGGCGAGCACCAGCGCCCAATTCTGCGTCTGCAAACCGGCGAAGATCATGTCGCCGAGGCTCGGCTGGCCGACCGTGGTCGACAAAGTCGCGGCACCGATCGTCCACACCGCTGCGGTACGGATACCCGCCATCAGCACCGGCGCGACCAGCGGCGCCTCGACCAGCCGCAACTTCTGCCGCGCGGTCATGCCTACGCCGTCAGCGGCCTCGATTACGGCTGGGTCGATCCCGGCGAGCCCGGTCACGCCGTTCCGCAGGATCGGCAGCAATGCGTAGAGCGTCAGCGCGAGCAGCGATGGCAGGAAGCCGAGCGCGGGAATTCCGCCGCCGACCAGCGTCGAGAGCGACAGCAGCAGCGGATAGAATAGCGCCAGCAGCGCAAGGCTGGGGATCGTCTGGATCAGGCTGGCGAATCCGAGTGCGACGCGCCCGACCGCCGGCACCCGTGCCGACCACACCGCCAGCGGCAGGCTGAGGACGATGCCGAGGACGAGCGCAGCCATCGCCAGCAACAAATGCTGCGCGAGCAGATCTGGCGCACGGGAAAGGGCTTCGAGGAAATCGCTCATGCGCCCGCCTCCAGCGCGCCGAGCCGCCGCATCTGTTCGCGCGGCACCGCGACCAACGCCTGCGCCTCGGTCCCGCCCTCGCCCGCCAGCAATGCCTTGGGCGCGGCGTCGGCGACGATCCGGCCTTTGTCCATCACCAGCACGCGGTCGGCGAGGATCAGCGCTTCGGCCATGTCGTGCGTGACCATGATCGTGGTCAGCCCGAGCCGGTCGTGGAGCTTACGGATCGCGGTGCCGAGTTGATCGCGCGTGACCGGATCGAGCGCGCCGAACGGTTCGTCCATCAGCAGCAGCTTCGGCTCGGTCGCCAGCGCACGCGCCACGCCGACGCGCTGGCGCTGCCCGCCCGACAATTGATCGGGCATGCGGGGAGCAAAATTGGCGGGTAGGTCGACCAAGGCGAGCAACTCCGCGACTCGCGCCGCCGGCCTGGCCTCGCCCTCCAGCCGCAACCCGATCGCGACATTCTCCGCCACCGTCATATGCGGGAACAGCCCGATATTCTGGAACACGTACCCGATCCGCCGCCGCAACCGGAACGGATCGCCGGCCGTCACATCCGCGCCATCGATCGACACCGACCCAGCGCTCGGCTCGATCAGCCGGTTGATCGTCTTGAGCAGGGTCGATTTGCCCGACCCCGAGCTGCCGACCAGTGCGACGAAGCTGCCGCCGGCGATATCGACCGACACGCCATCGACCGCGACCGCTCCGCCTGGATACATCTTAGTCACGCCACTTAGCGCAACGGAAGGGCCGATAACGGTCATCGGCGAAGTGTGGGTGAGTGGCGAAGGCGCGTCAAACACCTCGTTCGTCACCCCGGACTTGTTCCGGGGTCCAACGTGCCCCAAGCTTTGTCGTCAGAGGATAGTTGGATGCCGGAACAAGCCCGGCATGACGAAATTGGGGGATGGTCATGGCGGATGCGAAAGCGATCTTCATCACCGGCGGCGGATCGGGCATTGGCCAAGCGGTCGCACAACGCTTCGCGCGCGAAGGCTGGCGGGTCGGCCTGGCCGACGTCAACGCGAGTGGACTGCGCGAGACCGCGGCGATGCTGCCCGCCGGGATGGTGGATACGTACACGATGGATGTGCGCGACCGCGCCGCGTGGGTGTCGAGCCTCAACGACTTCACCAACAAGAGCGGCGGTCGGCTCGACGTGCTGTTCAACAATGCGGGGGTCGGCACCGGCGGGCCCATCGCGCAGATGAGTTTCGAGGACATGGACAGGGTGGTCGCGATCAACCTGGGCGGCGTGCTCAACGGCGCCAAGATCGGCCACGACTATCTCAAGAACACGCCGGGATCGTGCCTGCTCAACACCGCCAGCGCTTCGGCGATCTACGGCACGTCGGGGCTGGTGGTCTATTCGGCGACCAAGTTCGGGGTGCGCGCGCTGACCGAGGGGCTCGACGGCGAATGGTTCGGCGACGGGATCAAGGTCCGCGACCTGATCCCCGGCTTCATCGACACACCGCTGCTCCAGGGGCCGATCGAGGGCAGCAACCAGAATATCCGTGAGGTCGTCCAGAACGCAGGGCTCGAACTGACCAGCCCCGACGCTGTGGCGGAGGCGGCATGGCAGGCGGTGCACGGTGACGCGGTTCACACCTATGTCGGCAAGACCGCGTTCCGGCTCAAATTCGCGGCGAAATGGCTGCCGGGCAAAATCCGGAAACAGATGCGGCGGGGGCTGGCCACGCCGAGCGACCAATAATACCGTTCGTGCTGAGCCTGTCGAAGCACGCCTAACACAACACGCCCCCTTCGACGCCGCCTGCGGCGTCGCTCAGGACGGGCTTCGACAAGCTCAGGGCGAACGGAGGTTAGTCGACCAGCGCGTCGATCGCCTCGGCCATCGCGACGTCGCGCGCCGACAGCCCGCCGGCGTCGTGCGTGGTCAGCAAGATGTCGACCCGGTTCCACACGTTCGACCATTCGGGATGGTGGTCGCTCTTCTCCGCGATCAGCGCGACTCGAGTCATGAACGCAAACGCTTCGGTGAAATCTTCGAAGGTGAAGCTACGGGTGATCGCGTCGCGCGCTTCGTCATAATCCCATTCGTCGAGCTCATCGAGCGCGCCGGCGCGTTCGTCCTCGGTCAGTTGGTCGACCATCGGCGCTCTCCCTTGCTTGCCGCGTGTCCGCGTATCGGCCTATGCCGAGGAGGATGAGCGGGCAAGAGCAGCGCGCCCCGAGCGCGGGCGAGATCGAGGCGATCGCGCGCGCGACGCTGGCCTCGTTGCCGCCTGAATTTGCGGCGCATCTCGGCAACGTCGTGCTGATCGTCGAGGAATATGCCGACGAAGAGACACTCGATGCGCTTGGCATCGAGGATCCGCACGACCTGACCGGCGTCTATCACGGCCGTCCGGTGGGCGAGAAATCGTCGATGGAATCGGGCGCGCCGCCCGACAGGATCCACCTCTATCGCCGCGCGATCCTCGACGAATGGGTCGCCGACGGGGAGGATCTGGCGACGCTCGTCCGCCACATCGTGATCCACGAGGTCGGGCATCATTTCGGGCTGAGCGACGCCGATATGCACCATCTGGAGGATGAGGCGTGAGCCTGCTCGCGTTCCGCGATGTGACGTGCGTGCGCGGCGGGCGAGCTTTGTTCGAAGGACTGTCGTTCGCACTCGACGCCGGCGGTGCGATGCTGGTCACCGGCCCCAACGGCGCGGGTAAGTCGAGCCTGATCCGCGTTGCCGCCGGGTTGCTGCCTCCCGCCGCCGGAACGGTCGAAGGCGAGACGGCGCGCGCATTGCTGACCGAAGCGGCGTCGCTCGACGAGGAATTGCCGCTCGCAAAGGCGCTCGGCTTCTGGGCGCGGCTCGACGCGCGCCCGACTGCAGTGTCCGGCGCACTCGCCGCACTGGCATTGAGCGATCTCGCTGACATCCCCGTCCGCTTGCTCTCGACCGGCCAACGCCGCCGCGCCGCCTTCGCCCGTGTGGTGGCAAGCGGGGCGCCGGTGTGGTTGCTCGACGAACCGGCAAACGGGTTGGACACCGCCGCGCTCGGTCGGTTGGAGACCGTCATCATCGATCACCGTGCAAATGGCGGCGCGGTGATCGTAGCAAGCCATACCCCGGTCGCGTTGCCCGATGCGCAGATCGTCGAGTTGGGCGCATGAACCTGACTGCCCTGATAGCCCGCGACGTGCGGCGCGCATGGATCGGCGGTGGCGCGCTGCTGCCCGTCGCGTTCTTCCTCCTCGTCGCGATCCTGTTCCCGTTCGCGGTCGGACCCGACGCGGCGTTGCTCGCGCGGATCGGCGGCGGGGTATTGTGGGCGGCAGCATTGCTCGCTGCGCTGATCCCGGTGGAGCGGCTGATCGCGCCCGACCTGGCCAGCGGCGTGATCGACCAGTTACTGGTGCGCGGACAGTCGCCCGCGGCGATCGCCTTCGCCAAGCTCGCCGCGCACTGGCTCAGTTTTGCCCCCCCGATCCTGCTTGCGGCCTTCCCTGCCGCCGCGTTACTCAACTTGCCTACCGACACGCTGATCCAGGTCGAATTGAGCCTGCTGATCGGCACGCCTGGGCTGGCGGCACTGGCGGTCGCGGTCAGTGCCCTCACCGCCACGCTGCGCGGCGCGGGCGCGCTCGCTGGGTTGCTGATCCTGCCGCTGGCGATCCCGCTGCTGATCTTCGGCGCGGGCAGCCTCGACGGCGGCACCGGCGCGCTCAAGCTGTTGGCGGCGGTGAGCCTGCTGTTGGTCGCGGGCGCACCATTTGTGGCTGGGGCGGCGATCCGCGCGGGGTTGGACTAAGAAATGAGCGGTAACAGAGAGCGCCGCGCAATGACCGATGAAGAAGCGCTGGAGGCTGGCTACACACCCGACGAAGTGCGCTGGGGCGAACATCAATCGACCCCGATACCCTTGTGGGGCTGTTTGCTGGCCTTGGCAGTGGTCGGGGCGATAATCTACGCGATCTGCCAAATTGTCTGACTAGCGGCTCCACCGCGCCCAGATCGCGGTGGGGAGCAGCAGCCCGCGCGTTTCCTCGCGCACCGCGAGCTCGCCCGCTTCGACCGTCCCGGGCAAATTGGCGAACGCCTGGCTCACTAGCTCCCCGATCGCCAACGCCGACATCCGCACCGCGTACACCGTCAGGAACAGGAATTTCGACTGCTCGTCGAGCAATTGACGGCAATCCGCGACCAGCCCCGGCAAGCCTTCCTCCAACCGCCACACCTCGCCCTCCGGTCCGCGGCCGAACTTGGGCGGGTCGAGCAATATGCCGTCGTAGCGCCGCCCGCGGCGCACTTCGCGCGCGGCGAACTTGGTCGCATCGTCGATCATCCAGCGCACCGGTTTGTCGGCCAACCCAGCGAGTTGCGCGTTCGCCCGCGCGCCTTCGACCGATTTCTTCGAGGCATCGACATGCACCATCTTCACGCCCTGCGACGCCAGCGCAAGCGTGCCGACGCCGGTATAGCCGAACAGGTTGAGCGCCTCCGCGTCGGTCACCCCATCGAGCCGTTCGCGCATCCAGCTCCACACCGGCGCCATGTCGGGGAAGAAGCCGAGGTGCCGGAACGGTGTGGTTTGTGCGGTGAACGCGACGTCGTCCCACTTCATCGCCCAGCCCTCGCGCGGAACCGGGCCGTTATACTCCCAGCGCCCGCCGCCTTCCTCGTCCGACCCGGGAATGAATTCGGCGTCGGCGCGCCAGTCCTCGCTCGCCGGCGCCCACATCGCCTGCGGCTCCGGGCGAATGAAGCGGAAGCGGCCATAGCGTTCGAGCTTTCGCCCGTGGCCGCAATCGATCAGGCCGTAATCGGCCCATGGTTCGCCGATGAGGGTTTCGAGCTTCATGCCGCGGTCTTGGCGATGTACCCCGCCACCGCGTCCAACGTGCCAGGGAGCGTTTCGTAGCGTTCCTCGCGCTCGAACAGGTCGCCCATCCGCGCCGGCAGGATCGGCCGCACGCCGGTCGCGCGCTCGACCGCGTCGCGGAACTTGGCGGGGTGCGCGGTGGCGAGCGTGACGACCGGCACGTCGAGGTCGCTCGATCGCGCCGCCGACAGCCCGATCGCGGTATGCGGGTCGATCACTTGCCCCGCGCGCTCGCACGCCCAGCGCATCGCCAGCGCCATGTCGTCGAGGTCGACGCGCGCGCTAGCGAATAATTCGCCCGCGCCCTCGCGTTGCGCGTTGGTCAGCCGCATCGCCTTCGATGCTTCGAACCCGGCCATCTGCGCAGCGGTCGCCGCACCGTCGCGCCCGCCGAGGTCGAACAGCAATCGCTCGAAGTTCGAGCTAACCTGGATGTCCATCGACGGGGTCGGGGTCGCGACCACGCCCTTCGCCGAATAATCGCCCGCCGACAGCGCGCGGTGAAGGATGTCGTTGACGTTGGTCGCGACGATCAGCCTGGCGACCGGCAGCCCCATCCGCGCCGCGACATACCCTGCGAATACGTCGCCGAAATTGCCCGTCGGGACAGAGAAAGCGATCGATCGCTCGGGCGCGCCGAGCCGGACCGCGGCGTAGAAATAATAGACGACCTGCGCCATCAGCCGCGCCCAGTTGATCGAATTCACCGCCGACAGCCGCAAATGCCCAAGCGGCCCGGTACCCGCGGCGTTGGCGTTGAACATCGCCTTCACGAGTCCCTGCGCGTCGTCGAAGCTGCCCTCGATCGCGATGTTGTGGACGTTGGGGGCGAGCACCGTGGTCATCTGGCGGCGCTGGACGTCGGACACGCGGCCCTTGGGGTGGAGCATGAAGATCTCGACATGCTCGCGCCCGGCCAGCGCGTCGATCGCCGCCGACCCGGTGTCGCCACTGGTCGCGCCCACAACCGTCAGCGGACGGTCGGTCCCCGTCAGGAACTTCTCGAACAGCAGCCCGAGCAATTGCAGCGCGACGTCCTTGAACGCCAGGGTCGGGCCGTGGAACAGTTCGAGCAGCCAGTGCCGGTGGTCGAGCTGGACCAAGGGCGTCACCGCGTCGTGCGCGAACCGCCCGTACGCCTGGGAACAGAGCGAGCGCAGGTCGTCCTCGCTCAGCGCATCGCCGACGAACGGTAGCATCACGCGGACGGCGGTTTCGACGTAGGACAGCCCGTTAAACGCGGCGATCTCGTCCCGCGTCAGGCTCGGCCATGCGTCGGGCAGGTACAGCCCGCCATCATTGGCGAGCCCCGCCAGCGTGACTTCGCGAAAATCGAGCGCGGGCGCGGTGCCGCGCGTGCTGACGTAGCGCATCAGGGTTCCTTGCGCGCGCGCCACCGCAGCGCGAGACCGTAGATCACCAGCGCGATCGCGGCGAAGGCGAACCATTGCACGGCATAGGCAAGGTGATTGTTGGGGATCGATTCGATGCTCGGCACCGCGTTGGCGGTCAGCCCGGGCGCGGGCGTGTCGGCGACCAGCAGCAATTGTTGCGGCGCCGCCTTGCCGAACAGCCCGGCGATCAGCGGACTGTGACTCGGCGCGTGGCTGATCATCCCGCTGACCGGGCCGCCGGTCCAGGCCGGCTTGAAATCGACGTCGCGCGTCGTGCCGATCTGCACCGCGAACCCCGGCCCTTCGGCGCCGGTTTTGCACTGCGCGATGATGCGGTAGCCGGCATTGCCCGCCCCCTCGGTAGAGAAGCTAACGGGCTTGAGGCACAGCGCACTCGCGCGGCGGAACAGCAGATCGTCGCCGATCGCCGGGATCGGCAGCGCGATCACTGGCTTCGTGGCGTTGGCGGCCAGCTCGTGCAGCAGCGCCAGTTTCTCCGTTCGGCGCTGGAGTTGCCAGAAACCCAGCCCGATCATCGCCGCCACCGCCAGCACGACCAGGATCGTCGGAATGATCGGCAGGCGCTTCATATCGCGTCCTCGTTGCGGACTTCGGCGGCGCGGTTGCGATATTCGAGCGCGAGCAACGCGCCCTTGGATACTCGCAGCGCGCCTAGCACGGCGGCTGCGGTGATCGGCACCCAGAGCAGGACATGAACCCACCATGGCGGGTGTGCCGCGAGCTCGAGCCAGATCGCCAATCCGACGACGATCGCACCCAGAATCAAAGTCAGGAACGCCGCCGGCCCGTCACCGACATTAAACCGGCTAAAGTCCAAGCCGCACGCCGAGCACGTGCCGGCGAACTTCGCCCAACCGGCGAACAAGGTCGGCGCCCCACAGCGCGGGCACAGTCCCTTGAACGCGACCTCGGCGGGGGTCGGGCCCGCGACCGCCCGCTCTTGCGTCATCAGCCGGCGTGGATCGGTGCGCCCCAGCCGCCCCAGACATAGATGGTGACGAACAGGAACAGCCACACCACGTCGACGAAGTGCCAGTACCAGGCCGCCGCCTCGAACCCGAAATGCTGGCGCGGGGTGAAGTCGCCCTTGTACGCGCGGACCAGGTTCACGCTGAGGAAGATCGTCCCGATCAGCACGTGGAAGCCGTGGAAACCCGTCGCCATGAAGAACGACGCGCCATAATTGAGCCCCTTGAACGGGAACGGCGCGTCCGAATATTCATACGCCTGGATCGAGCTGAACAGCAGGCCGAGCACGATCGTCAGCCACAGCCCCTTCTTGACGCTGTCATTCTCGCCGACGCCGATCAAGCCCCACAGACCCTTCATCGCGCCGCCGCGCTGGTTGTGGATCAGCGCGTGGTGCGCCCACGTCACCGTCGTGCCCGACAACAGCAGGATCAGCGTGTTGAGCAAAGGGAACTGGAAGGCGTTGATCACCTCGATGCCCTTGGGGGGCCACACCGCGGCCGCCTTTGCGCCGGCGTCGGTGACCAGGCTCGCGGTTTTCGACGCGGCGTCCCACACAACTGGCGCGGGGAACAGCGAGAAGTCGAAGAACGCCCAGAACCAGCCGAGGAAGAACATCACTTCGGAGGCGATGAACAGGATCATGCCGTACCGCAGGTGGAGCTGGACTACCGGGGTATGATCGCCCTGATGCGCCTCCTGGATGACGTTCGCCCACCAACTGAACATCGTGAACAGCACGCCGGCGACACCGGCGAAGAACAGATAGCCGCCGCCATTGGGGTGGCCGACATGCCCGCCGTGCATCCACGAAATGCCGCCCGCCGCCATCGCCAGCGCGGAAAACGCGCCGATGATCGGCCAGATATCGGGCTTGAGGATATGATAATCGTGGTTCTTGGCGCCGGCCATGGGTGGTTCCCTGTCAGATATGGTTTCGCTCTAGCTAGGAGTTTTACCGGAATCCACCGGGTAAAACGTGTAACTGAGCGTGATCGTCTGGATGTCGCGCGCGTCGGGGTCCTTGAGGATCGCCGGATCGACGTAAAAGATCACCGGCATGCGCTGAGTCTCGCCGGGCTTGAGCGTCTGCTGGGTGAAGCAGAAGCACTGGATCTTCTTGAAATAGGCGCCGGCCTGCGCGGGAGTAACGTTGAACGTCGCGGTACCGGTCAGCGTGCGGTCGGACGTGTTGGTCGCGGTAAAGAACGCCATGTCACGCGCGCCGATATCGATCGTCTCGGACTCGTTTTCGGGCGCGAACTTCCATTTGAGGCCCGGCGCGACATTGGTGTCGAACGCCACCGTGACCTTGCCGTCGACCGCGCCGGGGGCTCGCAGACCCCGCCCGGTGGTGCCGTTGAGTCCCGTCGCCTGGCAAAACATCCGGTAGAGCGGGACGCTCGCCCAGGCGAGCCCGCTCATGAAGCAGATGCCGAGTACCGCGAGCAGCGCCGTTCGCGTCGTATGGCTCACGAATGCGCCCCGATTCCGATCTTGGCGATCGACACCGCGAAGATCAGGATGACGAAGCCGCCGAGCAGCCACGCCATCACGCGCGAGTTGCGGCGCTGCACCGCGAGCCGGCGTTCCTCTTCGTCAGGGGTCATACCAGCCACCGATCGACGACGACCGCGCCGAACAGCACGAACAGATAGACGATCGAATAAGCGAACAGGCGCTTTTCGGGGCGCATCGTGTCGCTTTCACGCGTCGTCCGCGTCGCGACCCACAAAGCCAGCAGGCCGAACCAGCCGGTCGCGACGACCGCCACCGCGCCGTAAATCGCTCCGGTCAGCCCGAGCGGCCATGGTGCGATCGCCGCCACCGCCATCGGGATCGTGTAGAGCCCGATCTGGGTGCGGGTCGCGCGCTCACCCGCGACGACGGGGAGCATCGGGATGCCGGCATTGGCGTAATCGGTCTTCACGAACAGCGCCAACGCCCAGAAATGCGGCGGGGTCCACAGGAACACCAACGCGAACAACAGGATCGGGAGCGGCGCCAGGCTGCCGCTCGCCGCCGCCCAGCCGATCAGCGGCGGGAATGCCCCCGCCGCACCGCCGATGACGATATTCTGCGGCGTGCGCGGCTTGAGCCAGATCGTGTAGACGAACACGTAGAACAGGATCGACGCCAGCAAGATGGCAGCCGCCAGTTCGTTGACGAACAGCCCCATCATCAGCACCGAGAACACGGCGAGCCCGACCCCGAATTGCAGCGCGGATTGCTTGTCCATCCGCCCGGCAGGAAGCGGCCGCCCCGCGGTCCGCTTCATCTTCGCGTCGAGATCGGCTTCATACCATTGGTTCAGCGCGCCCGCCGCGCCCGCCCCCAGCGCGATGCACAGGATCGCGGTGAAGCCGATCACCGGGTTCACTTGGCCGGGTGCGGCAAGCATCCCGCACAGCCCGGTGAATACGACGAGCGTCATCACCCGCGGCTTGGTCAACGCCAGGAAATCGCGCCAGTCGGCGGGGAGAGCGATCGTGTCGGTGGTCATGGGATGCGCGGCCTATAAGCGCGTGTCGGCCCGGAGGGAAGCGTGCTGGACGCCGGATTCGACACGCGCGCTCGGCGGAAATAGATTTCCGCTCGAACTAGAAAGGGGGACATCATGAGGATCACGCGCCGCGAAGCTGTGGCTGCACTGGGTGCCATGGCGCTCTCGCCGGGACTCGCCGCAGCGCCTCCGGTCACCGAAGGCCATGCCGATGTGCCGGGCGGGCGCATCTGGTGGATGAAGGTCGGCGGCGGGGGCGGCACGCCGTTGCTGACGCTGCATGGCGGGCCGGGCGCGGGGCACAATTATCTGCTGCCGTTGCGCGCGCTCGCGGATCAGCGGCCAGTGATCTTCTACGATCAGCTCGGCTGCGGCCGCGCCGACAGCCCGGCGGACGAAAAAATCTACACGATTCAGCGCTCGGTCGACGAGGTCGATGCGGTGCGCCGCGCACTCGGACTCGATCGCGCGATCCTGTTCGGACATAGCTGGGGATCGATGCTGGCGATCGAATATCTGTGCCAGGGGCGCGGCAAGGGCATCGAGAAGCTGATCCTCGGCGGCGCGCTTGCCAGCATTCCGCAAGCGATGGCGGGGCAGCAGCGGCTGATCGCGGCGATGCCGAACGGCGGCGGGGCGCGGATGCACGCGCTGGAGAAAGCGGGGAAGACCGACAGCCCCGAATACCAGAAGCTGGTCCAGCAATTCTACGACCTGCACGTCTGCCGCGTGCCGCCGACGCCCGACGCGTTGGCCACGTTCGACAACCTCGGCAAATCGATCGCCTATCGCGTGATGAACGGCCCCAACGAGTTCACCATTACTGGCGTGATCAAGGACTGGGACCGCCGCGCCGACCTCGGGCGGATCAAGGTGCCGACGTACATTACCACCGGCGCGTTCGACGAGATCACGCTCGACTGCCACCAGACGATCCGGCGCGGCATCGCGGGCTCGCGGCTGGAGATATTCGCGGGCTGCTCGCATTTGACGATGATTGAGCAGCCGGTGCGCTACGTCGCGGCGCTGCGGCGGTTCCTGGGCGCCTAAACGAAAAACGCCCCGGAATTTCTTCCGGGGCGCTCATTCGTGCCGACATGCGTCGATCAGTGATGATGGGCATCGCCCCCGTCTATAATCGGCAGCGTTTCGAACTGGTGATACGGCGGCGGGCTCGACAGCGTCCATTCGAGCGTCGTCGCACCCGAACCCCAGGGATTGTCGGGCGCCTTCTTGCCCGCGAACAGCGACCACAGGATGTTGAGGAAGAACACCGCCATCCCGGCCGCCATGATCGAATAGCCCCACGCCGAGGCGATATGGTTCCAGTGCGCGAGCCCATCCTGGAAATCGGGCATGCGCCGCGGCTGGCCTTGCAGCCCCAGGAAATGCATCGGGAAGAACAGCACGTTCACGCCGATGAAGAACACCCAGAAGTGCACCTGGCCGAGGAACTCGTTGTACATCCGCCCCGACATCTTGGGGAACCAGTAATAGAAACCGGCGAACAGGCTGAACACCGCGCCGAGGCTGAGCACGTAGTGGAAGTGCGCCACGACGTAATACGTGTCCTGCATGTAATCGTCGACGCCGCCGTTCGCGAGCACGACACCGGTCACGCCGCCGACGGTGAACATGAAGATGAAGCCCAGCGCCCACATCATCGGCGTCTTGAACGAGAGCGATCCGCCCCACATCGTCGCGATCCAGCTGAAAATCTTGATGCCGGTCGGCACCGCGATCACCATCGTCGCGGCGGTGAAATACATCTTGGTGTTCACGCTGAGACCGGTCGTGAACATGTGGTGCGCCCACACGATGAAGCCGACCACGCCGATCGCGACCATGGCGTACGCCATGCCGAGATAGCCGAAGACGGGCTTCTTGGAGAAGGTCGCGATCACCTGGCTGACCATACCGAAGCCCGGCAGGATCATGATGTAGACCTCGGGGTGGCCGAAGAACCAGAACAGGTGCTGGTACAGGATCGGGTCGCCGCCGCCTTCGGCCTGGAAAAAGGTCGTGCCGAAATTGCGGTCTGTCAGCAGCATCGTGATGGCGGCGGCCAGCACCGGCAACGCCAGCAGCAACAGGAACGCGGTGACCAGCACCGACCACACGAACAGCGGCATCTTGTGCAGCGTCATACCCGGCGCGCGCATGTTGAAGATCGTCGTGATGAAGTTGATCGCGCCGAGGATCGAGCTCGCGCCCGCCAGGTGGAGCGACAGGATCGCCATGTCGGTCGACGGGCCCGCTTCCTGCGTCGAGAGCGGGGCATAGACCGTCCAGCCGGTCCCGGCGCCGCCGTCGGCGCCACCGAAGAACGGCGAAGCCAGCAGCAGCGAGAAGCTGGGGCTCAGCAGCCAGAAGGAGATGTTGTTCATCCGCGGGACCGCCATGTCGGGGGCGCCGATCATCAGCGGCACGAACCAGTTGCCGAACCCGCCGATCATCGCCGGCATGACCATGAAGAACACCATGATCAGCCCGTGCGCGGTGACCAGCACGTTCCACAGATGCTTGGCCTGATCGACATTGACGTCGCCGCCGCCGCGCAGGTGGTTGAGCGCGTTGGCCCATTGCCCGAGATACTGGAGGTGCGGCGAGGCAAGCTCGATGCGCATCAGCCCCGAAATCGCGCCGCCGATGATCCCCGCGGTGATCGCGAAGAGCAGGTACAGCGTACCGATATCCTTATGGTTGGTCGACATGAACCAGCGCGCGAAGAAGCCGGGCTTGTGATCGGCATCGTGGCCGTGATCGTCGTGGAGGGCGATGTCGCTCATGTCGTTCAATTTCCGGGGTTGCCGGCGCCGGCGGGATTCGCCGTGGCGGCCTGATTGCTGGTGGGCGCGGCGACCGTCGCATTGACGGTCGGGCCGGTCGTGTTCGCGACGGCTGCCGTATCGGGCTGCGTCGGGGCCGGCTTGGCGCCCGCGACGGTGCCGCCCTTGGCGGCCACCCAGCGGTTATAGACGTCGAGCGGCACGGCCTCGACCGCGATCGGCATGTAGCCGTGCTTGGGGCCGCACAATTCGGAGCATTGCCCGAAATAGAGGCCGGGCTTCTCGATCGTGAAGCTCGTCTCGTTCAACCGCCCGGGGACGGCGTCGAGCTTGATCCAGAACGCCGGCATCGCCCACGAATGGATCACGTCGGCCGAGGTGGTGATCAGCCGGATCGGCACGCCGACCGGCAGCACGACGCGGTTGTCGACCGCGAGCAGGCGCGGCCCGTCATCGTCGGTCCGCGCGCGCTCGCCAGGGCCGACTTCGTCCTTTTCCTTGAGGATATTGGCGGTGATCTCGAACCCGCCATTGTCGGGGTAGGAATAGGTCCAATACCATTGGTTGCCGGTCGCCTTGAGCGTGATGGCGTTCTTGGGCGGCGGCTTGAACTGCGCCGACAACAGCCCGATCGACGGGATCGCCAGCAGCACCAGGATCAGCACGGGGACCAATGTCCACACCACTTCGATCGTCGTGTTGTGCGCGGTCTTCGAAGGGATCGGGTTTGCGCCGGCACGATAGCGGAACACCACCCACAACAGCAGGATCAGCACGAACAGCGAGATCACGACGATCACCGGCACCAGGATGTTGTTGTGAAAATCGCGCGCGCGTTCGCCGTTCTTGGTGACCTGCGGCTGGATGCCGATATCGCCGTCGACCGCGTCGCCGATGCCCTTGACCGGAAGCATCTTGGGGGCGCCGTCCAGCGCCAGCATCTCGGGGTCGGCAACCGGCGTGGCCGCCGGGGCCGGCGTCGCAGTTGCCGGTGCCGCCGTCGCAGCCGCGGTCGTCGGCGCCGCGGCAGGCGCAGGCGCCGTCGTTCCTTGCGGCGCGGCATGGCCGGCGCCGGCGAGCATCAGCCCCGCCGCCAGCATCGCAGATTTGAGCCCGATCAAGCGCATCGTGTCGCATCACCCTGTTGATACGAACCGCCGCAGGCCGCGGCGATCGTTGGAATTCACGTCTTCGGGCGAACACACCCGGTTGGTCGGGCCTATACGCCGCGGGCTACGCGATCATCAAGGCTCGCCGCGCACTTTTACTGAAGCGCCAACGTTGCGCGGCCCCGGCCGGGTCCGTATCTGTCGCCTCCAATGAGCATTTCCGCCGCCACGCGCCTGAGGCTGGGCGTCAATATCGACCATGTCGCGACCGTCAGGAACGCGCGCGGATCGGGCTATCCCGACCCCGTGCGCGCCGCGTTGCTGGCCGCCGACGCCGGCGCCGACGGCATCACCGCGCATCTGCGCGAGGACCGGCGGCACATCACCGACGACGACAACGCGCGGCTGTCCGCCGAGCTGCCGATCCCGCTCAACCTCGAAATGGCGGCGACCGACGAAATGCTGGCGATCGCGCTGCGCCATCGCCCGCACGCCGCGTGCATCGTCCCCGAAAAGCGCGAGGAACTGACCACCGAGGGCGGACTCGACGCCGCGCGCCAGCACAACCGCCTCGCGCCGATGATCCGCGAACTGGTCGGCGCGAACATTCGTGTGTCGCTGTTCATCGAGCCCGACCCGCGCCAGATCGAGGCGGCGCTGAGCCTCGGCGCGCCGGTCGTCGAACTGCACACCGGGCGCTATTGCGCGCTATCGGGTGAGGAGCAGAGCGCCGAACTGCGCCGAATCGCCGACGCCGCCGCGCTCGCGGTCAAGAACGGGATCGAGCCGCATGCAGGGCATGGGCTCACCTTCGACAATGTGTTGCCGATCGCCGCGATCCCGCAACTCGCCGAGTTGAATATCGGGCACTTTTTGATCGGCGAGGCGATCTTCGACGGGCTGGCCCCGGTCGTGCGGCGGATGCGCGACTTGATGGACGCGGCGCGTTGATCATCGGCCTCGGCTCCGACCTGTGCAACATCGAGCGCATCCAAGCGTCGCTCGACCGGTTCGGCGAGCGGTTCGAGCGGCGCTGTTTCACCGAGATCGAGCAAGCCAAGGCGAATCGCCGCCCCTTCACCAAGGCGGGTACGCTGGCCAAGCGCTTCGCCGCGAAGGAAGCGTTTTCCAAGGCGGTCGGCACCGGGTTCAAGGCGGGCGTGTTCATGAAGGACATCGGCGTAGTCAACGCCCGCTCGGGCGCGCCAACCCTGGCGCTGACCGGCGGCGCCCGCGCGCGGCTTGACGCGATGGTGCCGGCGGGCCACGTGGCGCACATCCACATCACCCTGACCGACGATCATCCCTGGGCGCAGGCGTTCGTCGTAATCGAGGCGCTGCCGGCGCCTGACGGAACCCCGTAATATGAGCGAAGAGTTGGCGTTGGACAGCGAAAATATCGACAGCGAAAGCGTGGAAACCGCCAAGCCGCGGCCAGGCTGGCGCTGGCGGCGGGTGAATAGCGGATCGGTGTGGCGCGAAATACGCGGTATCGCCTGGCTGGTGCTCGCGGTGCTCGGTTTCCACAGCTTCGTCGCGAAACCGTTCTACATCCCGTCCGAATCGATGCTGCCCGGGCTGCAGGTCGGCGACCAGCTGGTCGTGACCAAATATCCTTATGGCTGGTCGTTCATTTCGCCGACCATCCCCAACCCGGTGGCGATCTGGAGGAGCCTGGTGCTCAAGCAACCGCAGGAAAGCTGGGGGGTGCAATTGCCGTTCGTGAAGGGGCGGCTGTTCGGGCGGCTGCCCGAGCGCGGCGATGTCGTGATCGTGACCCCGCCCGGGCGCAACCAGGATTACATCAAGCGCGTGATCGGCTTGCCCGGTGACAAGATCGAAGTGCGTGACGGCGTCGTCCTGATCAACAACGTCGCGGTCAAGCGCGGGCCGGTGCATGAGGTCGACCTGCCCGAATATGGCGGCGTCCTCCTGCCGGCGGACGATGGTCGTCGTAGTGAAACCTGCGATCCCGGCGTTTATCCGGGCGCCCAGCATAAAGGCCCTGACGGAAAAATTTGGTGCCGTTTGCCATTGGTGCGCGAGACGCTTCCCAACGGTCGCAGTTATGACACGGTGGATTTGGGCAACACTTTCGCCGATAATTACGGGCCGATTACGATCCCCGCCGACCACGTCTTCCTGATGGGCGACAATCGCGACCAGTCGGCCGACAGCCGCGTATCGCTGGAGGGGATGGGGCTCGGCGGCGCGGTGCCGTGGGAATATGTCGGCGGGCGCGCCGAGTTCATCACCTTCAGCAAGAACGGCAACGCGACGTGGAACCCGCTGACCTGGTGGGGCGGATTGCGCGGCGGGCGCGCCGGCACCTCGCTCCATCCGGCGCGGGATAAATAGGTGGCCGGGACGCCCGAGCCGCTCGTCACCGAGCCCAGCCCGCACGAGATGCGCAACCCGGAGACTCGGCGCGAATTGCGCCGCGCCGCGGTATGGCTGGGGCTGGCGGCGGCGATGGCGCTGGTGGTGATCCTGATCCAGCCGATCCTGATCATCCTGGCGGGCTTGGTCTTCGCCTCGATGCTCGACGGCGGGACGCGGTTGCTCGGCCGCGTGCTCAAGATCGGGCGCGGCTGGCGGTTGGTGATCGTCGTCGTGCTGACGATGCTGTTCATCGGCATTACGGTGTACCAGACGGGCGCCGGGGTCGCGGTCCAGTTCAAGCAGCTTCAGGCGACATTGCTGATCCAATTCGACCGGCTGTCGCAATGGGCGGCGGGCGAAGGCTTCGTCCCTAGCGCGGACGACCTCAAGGGATTGGCGCAGCAAGCGATGGGATCGGTCGGCAAGCTGACCAGCTGGATCGGTACCGCGCTGGGCGCAGTCACGACCCTATTCATGATCATGGTGATCGGGCTGTTCGTCGCGATGGAACCCAGGATCTACGACCGCGGGCTGCAGTGGATGGTGCCGAGCGATCACCGCGCCGAATTCGCGCTGACGCTGGGTCGCATGGCGAGCCAGTTGCGCCGCCTGCTCGCCGGACGGCTGGCGGGAATGGCATTCGAGGGCGTGGTGACATGGATCGCCCTCAGCATCGCCGGCATTCCGATGGCGCTTGTGCTCGGGATCATCACCGGCATGCTCGCGTTCATCCCCAATATCGGAGCGTTCATCAGCGGGGTGCTGATGGTCGCGGTCGGGTTCAGCGCCGGGATTGACACAGGATTGTGGGCTATCTTCATCTATTTCACCGTTCAGACGTTCGACGGCTGGGTGGTGATCCCGCTGGTCGCGCGGCGCACGGTCGATCTGCCGCCGGCGCTGACGCTGTCGATGCAGATTCTTGCCTCGACGCTATTTGGGGTACTGGGCCTGGCGCTGGCCGATCCGCTGACCGCGATGATCAAGGTCGCGCTCGAACGCAATTCGGAGCGCGCGATGGAAGACGAGCCAGCGCTGTTATGATCCGCTAACGCGGATGGGGGAGCGGGCCGGTGCCGTTCAACTACGAAGAAGCCGCCGCCTGAGCACGAGTTCTTCGAATAGCCGGATATAACGCTCGACCGAATCGCGCCCGCGTTCGGGCACCGGGTCGGGGCGCGGGCGTCCCGGCGCGAGCCAATGGTCGAGCGCCGCGACGAGCGCGGGGGCGTCGCCGGTCGGCACCACGCTGCCTTGGCGCGGGTCGGCGACGATTTCGCGGATGGCGACGCTCGAATCGGTCGTCACCACCGGGGTTCCCACCGCCAGCGCTTCCTGGAGCACGCCGGGCACGCCTTCGAAGTCGGACGTCAGCACCAGCGCGCGTGCGCTGGTCAGCGCGGACAGCGGATTGGTCGAATAGCCCGGCAGGCGGACTCGGTCTCCCAGGCCGAGTGAGTCGATCTGCTGTTCCAGCTCGCCCCGCGCCTCGCCCTCCCCGAGGATCATCAGCTTGGTCTCGCGCCGTTGGACATCCGCGAGCGCGGCGATCGCGCGGTCCCAGCGCTTTTGCGGCGCCAGCCGGCCGATCCCGATCAGATAATCGCTGCCCGTAATCGGCGGGGTCGGGACGCCGGTGCCGGCAAGTCCCGGGGGATTGGCGATCACACTGACATGATCGGCGCCGATGCCGGTCATCGCCACCGTCTCCTCGGCCATCGCCGGTGTCATCGCCACCATGTGGTCGATGAACGCGCGATGCGCGCGCAACCACACGCGATAGCCCTGCGTGACCGGGAAATGCTGGTCGTCGCGGTTCAGCCGGTTCGACACCTTGGCGACGATCGGCGGGCACTCCTTGCCCAACCTTGCGTGGAGCCACGCCGCCGCGCTCGAATAATGGTTGCCGGGGCAGAAGACGATGTCGGCCTGCATCCGCCGTGCCGCCCCGGGCAGCGCGCGCGCCATGCCGAGATACGATCCGTCGGTCTCGATTACCTCGACCCCGTCGGGAATGGCGGCGACCGGCCCGCGCGACGGCCCGGTGACCAACGTCACGCGATGGCCCGCCGCGATCCACCCGCGCGCCAGGCGCAACAACGCGCTTTCCACCCCGCCGCGGTCGAGCGACTGAGCGAAAGTGAGAATTCTTACGGGAGCGTAAGGACTGAGCATTCAGGCCGCTTAACGTCGATTTGTGTCAAAAGTTTCGCAACGCGCAGACAAGCTCGACATAATCGTCGGAAATGGCCGGTTAGCCAATGTTGCGCTGCAACATCCTCTTGCCAAATCGCGTTTGCCGCCCCAAATGCCGCGCCGACCGCACCGGTGGCATATCATCGCGCGGACGGAACCTTGCCGTTAAGCGGCCATTATTGCGGGGCAGGTCCGGCAAAACTCGGAACTGGACCCGTGGACGGACATGATGGTGGAGCGTCGATGAACAGCGGCTTTGTCGAGGCATCGACCAATCCTGCGGGCAATCTGTCCCCAAACCTGACGGGCGCGGCGGAGGATCTGGCCGGGCTGGAACCGGTAAAAACGCTTAAAAGCCGCTGGCCAATGGTGATCGCCGGGGTACTGACCCTGGCAATGGTCGTCGGACTGGTGCGCCAGTTGCTCAAGGCAGGACTTGCCGGTCTGAGCCATGCGACGCCCGATAGCTGGCTTTATTACCTGGCGTTTGCGCTACTCTATCTCGCGCCGCCGGTTGCCGATTACGTCATTTTCCGCCGCTTGTGGCGCATCCCGCTTGAAGGGCTGGGCGCGTTGATGCGCAAGCGGATCGCGAACGAAGTGGTGTTGGGTTATTCAGGCGAGGCCTATTTCTACGCTTGGGCACGCCAGCGCGCGCAGATGGTCACGGCCCCATTCGGCGCGGTAAAGGATGTGATGATCCTGTCGGCGATGGCCGGCAACGTGATGACGCTGCTGGCGGCCAGTCTGGCGGCGGGCCTTCCGATGTTTTACCCCAACATCAATGCCGGACTTCCCCCGCGCTATATCCACAGCCTGGTCATCGCGATGCCCGTCGTCGTGGCGATGTGTCTGCCCTTCCTGATCTTTTCGCGTCGAGTATTTTCGCTCGACCGCAAGACGCTGTGGTGGGTGTTCAGCGTCCATATGGTGCGGCTCCTCGCCACCAGCCTGTTCATTGCGCTGGCGTGGCATTTCGCTCTGCCGGGCGTCACGCTGAGTGCATGGCTGATATTATCGGCAATCCGGCTGGTTGTCGGCCGTCTCCCGTTTCTGCCGAACAAGGAGGCCTTGTTCTCGACGGTCGCCATCGCGATGCTCGGCGAGAACAACGACCTGTCCAGCCTGATGGCGTTCACCGCGGCGCTGATCCTGCTCGTCCATGTCGTGCTCGCCGCCGGATTTGGCTTGCAGAGCCTGATCAAGCGGCAGATCTGACTCGCGATGCGCATCGTCGACGTCAACGAATTCTATTCGCCGACCGGCGGCGGGGTGCGCACCTATATCGACCGCAAGATGGCGATCATGGCCGATCTGGGCCACGAACTGATTTGTATCGCGTGCGGCAAGGAAGACAGCGTCGAGGAGCGCGTCGGCGGCGGCAAGATTATCTACGTCAAGTCGCCGGGGCTGCCGTTCGACAAGAATTACGGGCTATTTTCTAGACAAGAGCCGATCTGGCGCTTGCTCGACGCACTCGACCCGGACGTGGTCGAAACCTCGTCGGTATGGCGCCCGGCCTGGATCGTCGGCCGGTGGCAAGGCCGCGCGCTCAAATCGTTTTTCATGCACAACGACAATATCGCGGCCTATCCGATGCGCTGGCTCGAAGGGCTGGCGTCGCCCGAGCGGATCGAGGCCGGGTGCTTTATCTACGCGCGCTACACCAACCGCGCGCTACGCTTGTACGACACAGTCGTAACCAACGGCCCGGCGCTGGAAAAACGATTGAAACGGCGCGGCGTGCGGATCGACGCGGCGATGACGCTGGGGATCGAGCGCCGCCATTTCTCGCCCGGCCTGCGCGACGAGCGGCTGCGCGCGGCGATGCTGCATCAGCTCGATTTGCCCGCCGACGGACACTTGCTGCTCGGGATGGGGCGGCACCATGGCGAGAAACGCTGGCCGATGGTGGTCGATGCGGTCGAACGTGCCGGCGAGCGCTTGCCGGTCGGGCTGATGCTGCTCGGCACGGGTCCGGAGAGCAAGCGGATCGAGGCGCGCATCGCCGGCAGCCCGCACATCAAGATGTTCCGCCCGGTCTACGACCGCACCGAACTGGCCCGTATCATGGCGAGTTGCGACGCGCTGATCCACGGATCGGAGGCCGAGCCGTTCGGGCTGGTGCCGTCCGAAGCGATGGCGTCAGGCCTCCCGCTGATCGTGCCCGATACCGGCGGGTGCGCGGAAATCGCCGATCCGCTGACCAGCGAGACGTTCCGCCCACGCAATGCCGCCGACGCGGCGCTGGCGATCGAGCGGCTGTTCGCGCGCGAACCGGCGATCCTGCGCAAGGCGGCGGTGGTCGCCGCCGGCAAGGTACGCACCGACCGCGACCATACGATCGACCTGATGGCGCACTACGCCGGGCTGATCGCCGAGAAGGCCGGTCGCGCGCCGCGCCTAGTGGCCTGATTTCAGCGCGAACACGAAATTGGTGTCGCGCCCGATCGGGACTTGCGCGCGCAGCCGGTAATCCTTCGCCATTCGCATGATGACCAGCGCCCGCAACTCGGTGCGTTCGCCGAAATAGGGCGTGCGCAGCACGACGACGGCCGGCTTCAGCACCAGGATCCGCTCGACCTCCGCCTGCTGGTCGACCCCGATCGCGCCGCGCTCGCGCTTGCGGCCGAGATGGCTGGGAAAGACGTAGCGGCTCAAGCGGCACCGCCCGCTCATCGGATAGAGCATCGGATCGCCCGAATAGACATAAAGGCACCCCGGGCCGTGGCCGATCGCATCGACCACCTGCGCGAATTGCGCCGGCCCGCCGCGATTGAGCCGCTTGGTGAGGACGGTGACCTCGCCGCCAAGGAACGCGATCAGCAGCACGATCGCTGTAATCCTTGGCGAGCGGCGCGGATCGTCGGCGAACCCCGCCGCGCAGATGCACAATGGCACCAACAAAGGCAGCGCGTAGTGATCGAACCACGACCCGAACACGAGCAGCCCAAGCAGTGCCGCCGTTGTCCAGGCGAACAGCCAGCCGGCCAACCCCTCTCGCGCACCGCGCAGGAACGCCAGAATCGCGGCGGCAGCCAGCGGCGAGACGATGACGACGATCTTGAACAGATTGCCGAGTTGCTCGCCGATCGGATCGGGCTGGCGCGCGGCGATCGACTCGAAATTGGCGTAGAGGAACGCCGGCCCCTGCCCGATCCAGGCGTAATAGCCCCACGCCAAGGCGGTCGGCAGCACCGCGACCAGCGCCAACAGCGCCGCGGCGGCGAGCAACGGCACCACATGCGTCCGCCGCCGCCGCTCGCGCCACATCCACCACAGCCCGAAGAACAGTCCTTCGAACACCACCGAATATTTGATCTGCAGCGCAACACCAACCAACGCCATCGCGAGCAGTCCGCGGCGGAACCGCACCCCCGCCTCGCCGTCGCGCCCGCCCGGCGCGACCAGCGCCGCGGCGGCGACCATCAGCAGATTGTAGAAGACAGGCGCTTGCCCGCCTTGTCCCTCGAGCAAGTCGAGCCAGACGATATAAGCGATCGCCCCGGCCAGTGCGCCGCGCCGCCACCCCGCGCGATCCGCCAGCCGCGCGATCAGCGACGCGGTCGCCACCACCGCCGCCAGCGCCATCGCCTGATAGGCCCAGATGCCGAGCGGCAACCCGAACGCCGCAGCGGGCGTATAGAGCAGGAACAGCCCGATCGGCTTCCTGTCCCACACATCGACATAGGGCAGCGCGCCGTCGAGCATCGAGCGCGCGGTGACGAAATAGAAACTCTCGTCGACATGCACGATCGGGTTGCCGAACGTGGCCGCGCGCGCGATGATCGCGACCAGCAACAGGATCGCCCAGCGCGGCAGTCGTTCGAGATACCGGTCGGGACGCGTCACGCCGCGCCCGTACCAGCCGGTGGGGCGACTGTCACCAAAGCGACATCGGCGCGGCGCACAGTGCTTGGCAAAAGGGAGAAGAGGATGTTTCGGATCGATCGCCGCTCGCTATTGATGACCGCGACCTTGGGCCTCGGCGCCTATGCCGTCCCAGGCTTTGCCCAGACCGATGGTGTCGCGGCGCTGACCGGTTTCAGTTCGGGCGTGGCGTCGGGCGAGCCCGCGTCCGATTCGATGCTGTTATGGACGCGCTTCGTCCCGGCCGACGGCAAGCCGATCCACCTGATCGCCGAAGTCTCCACCACCGCCGATTTCGCGCGCGTCGTGGCGAAAGGCATGGCGATCACCGGCCCGTGGCGCGACTGGACGACCAAGATCACCGTCGACGGGCTCACCCCGGGTACGCGCTATTTCTACCGCTTCATCGGCCCCGACGGCACCGCGTCGCCGGTCGGGCGCACCAAGACATTGCCCGAGGGGCCGCTGGCGCGGTCGTTCAAGGCGGCGATCTTTTCGTGCTCGAACATGCCGTTCGGGTTCTTCAACGCCTATGCCCATGCCGCGGCGCGCGACGATCTCGACCTCGCGATTCATCTCGGCGACTATTTCTACGAATATAAGACCGGCGGCTATCCCCCGCTCAAGGATCAGGTGCGCCCGACCGCGCCCGACAACGAGCTGATCCATCTCGCCGACTATCGCATCCGCTATGCCAGTTATCGCAGCGACCCCGACCTTCAGGCGCTCCACGCCCGGCTGCCGATGATCGTGCAATGGGACGATCACGAAACCGCCAACGATTCATGGGAAGGCGGTGCCGAAAACCATCAGCCCGACGAAGGCGACTGGGGCATGCGCAAGAACGCCGCACTCCAGGCGTATCGCGAATGGATGCCGGTCAGCGACGAGCCGTGGAAGAGCTATGAGATCGGCACGCTCGCCACCTTGTTCCGCACCGAGACTCGCGATCTCGCACGCACCGAGCAGCCCGATGTCGCACCGCTGTTCAAGGAAGCCGACCCGGCCGCCGCGCTCAAGCGTTTCCGCGATGGCGTGTGGATGGATCCGGCGGCGACGATGATGGGGACGCAACAGGAGGACTGGCTGTTCCACACGCTGCGCCGATCGGTGAAGGCCGGGCAGAAATGGCAGATTGTCGGGTTCGGCACGATCATGGGCGGCACGGTGATGCCCGCTGCCGCGATGGGCTGGCTCGACCCTGGCGCGAGTGAGCGCACCAAGGGGTTCATCCTCAAGGGAATCGAAGCCGCAAAGGTCGGGCTGCCGTTCAACTACGACAATTGGGGCGGCTACCCGGCCGAACGCGCGCGCTTCCTGCGCGCGGCGCAAGGATCGGGGGCGAACCTCGTCGTCATCTCCGGCGACAGCCACAACGGCTGGGCGTACGATCTCGGGCAGGACAGGAAGCCGGCCGGGGTCGAATTCGCCGGGCACAGCGTCAGTTCGCCAGGCTATGAAAGTGCGGTCAAGACTGATCCCAAGGTCGTCGCGGCGGGACTCGTCGCGAGCAACCCTGAGCTCAAATGGTGCGACACCAGCCGCCGCGGCTACATGGCGCTGACGATCACGCCGACGAAAGTGTCGAACGACTGGCTGTTCGTCGATTCGATCAAGACGCGGTCGGCCAATGCGGTGGTTGGGCATACCGCGACCGTCACGCGCGGGCGGAATGTGATGGCCTAAATTCCCTCTCCCGGTGGGAGAGGGAGCTAAGCCCGCACCGCCGTCACGAAATAATCGAGCCGCGTGTCCTCGCCGACCTTGAACCCCTTGCCCGGCGAAAAGCCGAGTCCGCTCACGTCGATCACGCGCAACCCCGCCGCCTCGACCAGCGCGGTCAGTTCATCGGGCGTTAGAAACTTTTCCCAGTCGTGCGTCCCGCGCGGGATCATCCCCGTGCCTTCGCCGACCGTGATCATCGCCAGCCGCGACAGCGGTGTGCGGTTGGGCGTGGACAGGATCAGCAGCCCATCCCCGGTCAGCGCGCCCGCCAGCCCCGCGACGAACGCCGCCGGGTCGGTGACGTGCTCGATCACCTCCATGCTGGTGACGAGATCGAACATCTCGCCCGCCAGCGCCTCGATCCCGCCCGCGCGATAATCGACCGCCAGCCCGCTCGCCGCGGCGTGCGCCCGCGCCACGCCGATATTCTCCGCCGCCGCATCGATTCCGGTCACCGCCGCGCCGAGCCGGGCGAGCGGCTCGCACAATAGTCCCGCGCCGCATCCGACATCGAGCGCGTTTTTGCCCGCGAGCGGGGTGAATCCGACCCCATCCCCCGACCAATGCCGGTCGATCTGATCGCGAATATATTTCAGCCGTGGCGGGTTGAGCCGGTGGAGCATCGCCGACGAGCCCTTGGGATCCCACCAGTCCTTCGCCAGCTTGCCGAAATGCTCCGCCTCTGACGGATCGATGGTCGCGGACGTTACGGTTGCGCTACTCATGCACCCTTCCTATCAGCGCCCCTCCTGCTTCCAAAGGAACTTTGCGCACTCTCATGGCTCGCATCGTGATGAAATTCGGCGGCACGTCGATGGCCGGGATCGAGCGCATCCGCAGCGTCGCGCGGCGCGTCAAGCGTGAGGTCGATGCCGGCAACCAGGTCGCGGTGGTGGTCTCGGCGATGGCCGGCGACACCGACCGGCTGGTCAATTTCTGCCGCGAAGCCTCGTCGCTCTACGACCCGCGCGAATATGACGTGGTGGTGTCGTCGGGCGAGCAAGTCACCAGCGGTTTGCTCGCGATCGCGCTCCAGGCGGCGGGGGTCAAGGCGCGCAGCTGGATGGGCTGGCAATTGCCGATCCAGACCAGCGACGCGCATGCCTCGGCGCGAATCGAGGATATCGACGTCGCGGCGCTCAATGCGTCGCTCGACGCCGGCGAGGTCGCGGTGATCCCGGGGTTCCAGGGGCTCGCCGATGGCGGGCGTGTCACCACGCTCGGCCGCGGCGGGTCGGACACGTCGGCAGTCGCGATCGCGGCGGCGATGAAGGCCGACCGCTGCGACATCTACACCGATGTCGACGGCGTCTACACCACCGACCCACGCATCGTACCGCGCGCGCGCAAGCTGCGCCAGGTGACGTATGAGGAAATGCTCGAGCTCGCGAGCGTCGGGGCCAAGGTGCTCCAGACCCGCTCGGTGGGTCTGGCGATGAAGGAAAACGTCCGAGTCCAGGTGCTGTCGTCGTTCACCGGCGACGACGCGCCGATGGCGGACACATTGCCCGGCACGATGATCGTGGGCGAAGAGGAGATCGACGTCATGGAACGCCAGCTGATCACGGGAATCGCGCACGACAAGAACGAGGCGAAGATCACGCTGACCAGCGTCGCCGACACGCCCGGATCGGTCGCCGCGATCTTCGCGCCGCTCGCCGCCGCCAACATCAACGTCGACATGATCATCCAGAACATCGCCCACCAGTCGGCCGGCCGCGCGGGCTCGACCGACGTCACTTTCACCGTGCCCGCGGTCGATCTCGCCAAGTCGATCCAGGCGCTCAACGACGCGAAGGACGCGATCGGCTTCGAGGAGCTGGTCCATGACACGCGCGTCGCCAAGATCAGCGTGGTCGGGGTCGGCATGAAGAGCCATGCCGGTGTCGCGTCGACGATGTTCACGACCTTGGGCCAGCGCGGGATCAACATCCAGGCGATCTCGACCTCCGAGATCAAGGTCAGCGTGCTGATCCACGAGGACGAGACCGAACTCGCGGTGCGCGTGCTGCACACGGCGTACGGACTGGACGCGGAGGAAGCGGCGTAAGGTTGCGACTATTCCGTTTTGGTAGCGGAGCCTGCCACTTGCTTTTCGATCTCATCAGCCAATTCGCGTAGCATCGGCGCAATCTGAAGTGCCGCGGCTCCCTCTATTTCCGAGTAGGGAGCATCAATCGTTTTTGCGTTCACGATCACATTCCAATGAAAGATATTCGAGAAAGTAACGCCGGATTTGTCGTGCTTTGCATGGAGCATGAACGAGGCATCATAATATGCGGGCACTCCCGGAGAGCCCATGTTTTTTACAGTTACGTTGCCCTCGGTTTCGGACGTAGTCGGAGTTGGCTCGATCGCTTTAATAAATTTGATCGACCCATAGCCAATCTCTGCTTCAATTAGGCTGGCCATCGTTGAAACTCCTTTTTTTCGCGATCCTCAGGTAATGCGGGTTTCTTCGGCTTCAACACCGCGATCGCCAGCGCAGAGGCAATAGTTCTCATTTATGGAAAATGGCGCTACGCGCCCGCCAATGACCGCATCTTCCATCGGCGCCGAGCGCCTTACTCGCCGCATGCAGCGCGGTGTTGATTTCCTCGGCTCGGAGGTCGCGATCCTGTGCGGGGCGATGTCGTGGTTGTCGGAACGCAACTTGGTGTCCGCGATATCCAACGCGGGCGGGTTCGGGCTGATCGCGTGCGGGGCGATGACTCCGGAGTTGCTCGACGCCGAGATTGCAGGGACCAAGGCGCTTACCTCGAAACCGTTCGGCGTGAACTTGATCACGATGCACCCGATGCTGTTCGAGCTGATCGCGGTGTGTGCGAAGCACCGGGTCACGCATGTCGTCCTGGCCGGCGGACTTCCGCCCAAGGGGTCGCTCGAGGCGATCAAGGACACCGGCGCCAAGGTGATCTGTTTCGCCCCCGCGCTGAGCCTGGCCAAGAAGCTGATCCGGTCGGGCGTCGATGCGCTGGTGGTCGAGGGGATGGAAGCTGGCGGGCATATCGGGCCGGTCTCGACGAGCGTACTCGCGCAGGAAATCCTGCCCGAGGTGGCCGAGCAAGTACCGGTGTTCGTCGCCGGCGGGATCGGGCGCGGCGAGGCGATCAGCGCCTATCTCGACATGGGCGCGGCGGGGGTCCAGCTCGGCACGCGCTTCGCCTGCGCGACGGAAAGCATCGCGCATCCCAATTTCAAAAAAGCGTTCTTTCGCGCGTCGGCGCGCGACGCGGTGTCGAGCATCCAGATCGACCCGCGCCTGCCCGTCATTCCGGTCCGCGCGCTCAAGAATTCGGGCGGCGAATTGTTCACCGCCAAGCAACGCGAAGTCGCGCAATTGCTCGACGAGGGCAAGGTCGAGATGATGGAGGCGCAGCTCCAGATCGAGCATTACTGGGCGGGCGCGTTGCGCCGCGCGGTGATCGACGGGGATGTCGAGCATGGCAGCATGATGGCCGGGCAATCGGTCGGCATGGTGACGAAGGAAGAGCCACTGGTCGATATTATCGCGGCGCTGATGGCCGAGGCGGCACACGCGCTGGAGAAACGGGCGGCCTGATCGTGGAGGAACGCGCCGGCTTGCCGATCCTCGCTTTCGCCGACGCAAAGGCGTGGGAGGCGTGGCTCGC
>NZ_JAQGKZ010000076.1 GCF_028289855.1 Sphingomonas bacterium
GCGTCCCCCGCGCGACGGCGGCAACGACGACGGCCCCGCGCCCGAGTTCGCGCCGGCGTGTTTGACGGGCGATCGGGAGGGAGCGAAGGCGGCCAGCGTTCGCGTCGGGTTGCGGCGCAAACCAGGACGCGCACGCCGGACTCGCCGCCCGCCCGGCCGGCCTCGCGCAGCGAGGACCGACGACACGGATTTACTCCGTGTCGGCTGCGGCGACTAACAGTTAAGGGGTTGTTGAATTCCGGAGGGCACGTCGAACTGGTAGCTCCCGATCGCGTCATCGTTTTTAGTAAACGCTCGACTGAATTCTGGCTTTAAATATTGATAAATTCCCCAACGGATATTGTTGAGGAACTCAGCGATCGTGCTCGCATGATAGGCCGTTGGTCCTTGGACGAATAGGGAGCGAGTCCAAGTCCGGTCGTTCGGGGATCACGCGAGCCATTATTCTTTGTTACACATTGCCCGAACCGTAAAAAGGCTCGCAGCTTAACTCCATTTGCTCCAACAAGTTGGCTGCCGACCGCTGACCGTTCCGCAAACGACACAATCAGACGCCCGCCGCGGGAGTAAATCCCGCGTCGTCGGACGGCGCTTGAGGCGCCGCCGGCCGGCGCGGCACTGACACGCGATTTAGCTTCGCTAAATCCTGGCGCCGCGCTTTTATACGGTTGTTTTCGGCGAAGCCCGCGGGCTAACAATCGAAGCGGCCAATCAAACGCCGGGGGGGCGTCTTGAGCCGGGGTTCAGGGGGAAAAGATGAAGCGTAAAGTTCCTCTCGCCATGATCGCGAGCGCGTTCGCGTTGACGGCCCAGACGACGGCCGCGCAAGCGCAGACCGCCGCGGCCCCGCCTCCTGCCCCGACAACGGCCCCGACCGCGCCGACCACCATCGTCTTTTCGGAAAAAGGCGCGAATGGGATGAGCGACCTGCCGATGGGCGTTCACCGCATCCCCGACAGCAACGTCGTCGTCTCCGGGTATCAGGGCGGCGGCGGGATCGGGATGCTGTTCGGCGTGGTCGGCATGCTGGTGCAGAGCTCGATCAACGCCCAGACCGGCACGGGCAAGGTCCGCAATGTCGAGGACGACCTGCGCTTCGACGTCCGGACAAAGGCGATCGAGACGACCAACGCGATCATGGCGGGCGACAGGTTCCGGACCGCCTTCACGCTCACGCCCCAACCGGGCGGCAGCACGATGGAGGTGACGCCGTATGTGGTGCTTACGTTCGTCAAAAAGACCGAGGACGTTCGACCCTATGTCGTGCTGAAGACGAAGGTCACCGACGGTACGACCGGCGATAAAGGCAAGACGATCAAGTATTTCTGCTGCGAAGGTAAGGCGATCCCGCTGGCGAGCCTGACCGAAAATAGCGGCGCGCGTCTGAAGGAAGTCCTGACGGCCGAGCTGGACACCGCCGTCAACGTGATGCTGCTCGATCGGTCGCAGCCCTTCCCGCGGAACGACGAGGCCAAGCTCGCCACCAACGGCTTTCTCCCGTTCGTCGGCAAGCCTTTGAAGTGGCGGGGGTTCGATCTGGGCCGGTACAAGGATTACAATCTGATCGAGTTCCGTGGCGGGATGATCGTCTTCTCGGGCGTGAATATCGTCGAACCGGGGTCGCTGGAAATCACGCCCGTGGTCAAGAAATGAGGGCCGATACCGCGATGGCCTGAAGCCTGACCGACCGGGCGATCCAGATCCAGTTGCAGACCGGCCCGTTCGGCAGCGGACGGGTCGCGCTGGAACGGATTGGCCGAGCTACGCGACTTACGTGCCTCATTGCCGGCCTCACGCAAAAACGACTTTCCTACAAACCCCGCTCCGGCATAGTTCAATCGCCTCTTTCCCCTGGAACAGGAGGCACCCCCATGTCCGCAAAGACCAGCCCCGCGCGCCGCGCCGCTTTCATGGCGGCGGTGGCGGAGACCGGGAACCAGACCATCGCGGCGGAGAGCACCAAGGTGTCGCGGTCGTGGGTGCATCTGCACCAATCGACCGACCCCGCGTTTCGCGCCGAGCTCGACGCCGCCATTGCCACCGCCAAGGAACGGCTCGCCGCGCGCCGGACCGACGGCGGCGACATGACGCCTGCACCCGGCTGGCGGTCGATCGACGGCGAGGAGCTGGTGGTGCGCGGCGGCAACGGGCGGCGCACGCAGATCGCGCGGGCGCGGCTCAGGCAATGGACGCCGCGGGTCGAGGCGCGCTTTCTCTCCGCGCTGGCGTCGTGCTGCAACGTCAAGGCGGCGTGTGCCACGGTCGGGCTGAGCCCGGCATCGGCCTATAGCCATTATCGCCGCTGGCCCGGGTTCGCGGGGGAATGGGAGGCGGCGCTGGAGATCGGCTATCTGCGGATCGAGGCGGCGTTGGTCGCGAACGCCATCGCGACGTTCGGGGCATCCGGTTTCGATCCCGATGCGCCGATCCCGCCGATGACCGCGGCGCAGGCGATCCACTTGCTCCACATGCACAAGCATCGCATCCATGGGCTGGGCCGGCGTCCGGGCAAGCACGGTTATCCCAAATCGCTCGCCGACCCGGAAATCCGCGCGAGCATCCTGCGCAAGTTCGAATGGATCGAAGCCGCGCGGCTGCGCGAGGAGG
>NZ_JAQGKZ010000120.1 GCF_028289855.1 Sphingomonas bacterium
CGCCAGTCGAGGTTGCGCCACCGCCGCCGCCCCCTCCTCCACCTGCCGCGGTGGCACCCCCGCCGCCACCGCCGGTCGAGGTAGCACCGCCGCCGCCGCCACCGCCCCCGCCTCCGCCGCCTCCGCCGCCTCCGGCGGCGGCTGCGCCGGAACCGATCGAAACGACGCCCAATGACAAGAAGGGTGAGTGAGGGCGGCTGCGCGTGCGGCGCGATCCGCTACGCGCTGACGAGCGGGCCGATGGTGGTGCATTGCTGTCACTGCGCCGACTGCCAGACCGAAACCGGGAGCGCGTTCGTGATCAACGCGGTGATCGAGAGCGACCGAGTCACATTGCTGGCCGGCGCGCCCGATTACGTCCTGACGCCGTCGGCGAGCGGCAAGGGGCAGGAGATCGCGCGCTGCCCGACATGCCGCGTCGCGTTGTGGAGCCATTATGCCGGATCGGGGCGCAAATCGTCGTTCGTCCGCGCGGGCACGCTCGACGATCCTGGCGCGGTGCCGCCGGACGTACACATCTTCACGCGATCGAAGCTGGCCTGGGTGGTGTTGCCTGACGGCGTGCCCGCGTTCGAGGCCTTCTATTCGTCGAGCGAAGGCGTGTGGTCCGATGCCGGCCGCGCGCGGTGGAAGGCGCTGCTGGCGGCCTGAAGACCCGCCGGAACGATGCGGGAAATAAATCGCAGGTGGAACGTTATCCCCGCCATCGGCCATCGCTTCCTCGATGAAAATCGAAGGGTAAGCGCGGTTCGGCCGTTAACCTCCGTCCGGCCGTATTCGTCGGCCGGGCCAGTCGGATGAAAGGGTTTCATCATGCGTAAAATGCTTCTTTCCTTGCTTGCCGCCGGCACCGTTCTGGCGACCGCCGCTCCCGCGCTCGCGCGCGACGGCTGCGGCCGCGATTTCCACCGTGGCGGAAATGGCCGCTGTTACCCAAATCGCGGGCCCGCTCCCGTCGTTGTCGGGGCCCCCGGGGTGCGGCTGGTAATCGGCAATTACTATCCCAATCGCGGCTATTGGGATGGCCGGCGTTATTACCAGCGCCGCGAACATTGGCGCGGCGGCTGGCGCTATCGCTAAGGTTTGATCGTAAGGCGGCGCGGGATGATTTCCGCGCCGTCTGAAATGCGCCGATCCCCTGGACCGTCAACGCACCTGAATTGTAATTCGGCCCGTGCCGGGAGGCGGAGGAGTTGGCGTAGCCCCTGCCGCTGGGGCGCCTCCAGCGGCACCTCCTGCGGCACCTCCTGCGGCACCTCCCGCGCCGCGCGCAGGAGGAGATGTCGCGCCGTTCACACTACCCTCCACCTTGCCCGCCTTGATGGCTTCCCGCGTAATGAGCAGGATGTGCGGTGGCGTGCAGATTCGCTCGGCGAACAAGAGTTGATTCCACGCATCTCCGAATTTTATCGGCTTGTTCTCTGTCAGGTTGAGCGTTCTCTGGTATTCGGACAAAGCATTCAGGGTGAGCGTTTCCACGGCATCGACATTTTCCGCGCCGAACAGAAAACGCTGATCGTAGATATTAAGACCGGCCGTCACGGAAGAACTGCCCAGCGTTATTAGCGCCAGACGGTCACGGTCCCGGTCCGGATGGTCTTTGAGCGTCCCGAGCGCGAGAAGGCCGGTCAATATAGACGTAATCGGGGCGATCAGGTCACGCGCGATACCGCTGGAACGCTGGTTCTTCCCCGCAGCATGGAAGAATGTACCGCAATTCGCGTTGATGTAGTTGAAGCCGCTACTCAGCATGGCGTCTACCTTGGCGGCGTTGTAGCGATCCTCGAAGGAGGCCTTGGCATCCAAGGCGAACAAATACCTGAGGTTATCGACGTCGGTCGCAAGCGGCGTGTCGAGGGAGGTGGGCATTTTGGCGATGCTTTGCGGCTCGCTCAGCGAGGTGCACCCCGTTAACGTTAACATCAAAAACGTCAGCGCACGCGATTTCCCGATCATAGCGTTATTCCCCCCGAAACCGGGTTCCAATAGCACTAGCGCAACCGAAACGATCGGACAGTTTAAGTCATTTTGGTTCGATATCGGTAGTGCTGCATGGCCTCAGACGTGGATCGGCTTGCCCTGCACCGCCATCGCCGCTTCCTTGATCGCCTCGCTGTGCGTCGGATGCGCGTGGCAGGTGTAGGCGATGTCCTCGCTGGTCGCGCCGAACTCCATCGCCTGACACGCCTGCGCGATCATCGTCCCCGCGACGGATGCGATGCACCACACGCCGAGCACGCGGTCGGTCTTGGCGTCGGCGATGACTTTCACGAAGCCGTCGGGCTCGTGGTTGGTCTTGGCGCGGCTGTTCGCCATCATCGGGAACTTGCCGACCTTGATCTCGCCGCGCTCTTTCGCGGCTTCCTCGGTCAGTCCGACCCCGGCGATTTCGGGCCAGGTGTAGACCACGCTCGGGATCACGTCGTGGTTCACGATGCCGGTGAGGCCGGCGATGTTCTCGGCAACCGCGATGCCCTCGTCCTCGGCCTTGTGTGCGAGCATCGGGCCGGGAACGACGTCGCCGATCGCCCAGATGCCGGGCACGCCGGTCTTGAAGTCGTGGTCGATCTCGATTTGCCCACGCGGGTTGACGGCGAGCCCGGCCTTGTCGAGCGCGAGGCCGTCGGTGTTGGGCTTGCGCCCGATCGATACCAATACGGTATCCGCCTCGATCGTTTCGGCGCCGCCGCCCGCCGACGGCTCGACCGTGAGCGTCGCCTTGCCGCCCTTGACGGTTACGCCGGTGACCTTGGTCGAGAGTTTGAACTCCAGACCCTGCTTCTTCATGATCTTGTTCGATTCCTTGCGGACCTCGCCGTCGAAGCCGGGCAAGATCTGGTCGAGGAATTCGACCACCGTCACCTTTGCGCCGAGCCGCCGCCACACGCTGCCGAGCTCGAGCCCGATCACGCCGCCGCCGATCACGACCAGATGGCCGGGCACCTTGGCGAGTTCGAGCGCGCCGGTGCTGTCAACGATGATCTGCTTGGCGTTGTCGACCTCGACCCCGGGGAGCGGGGTGACGCTCGAGCCGGTGGCGATGACGATGTTCTTCGCGCGCACGCTGCGGTCGCCGACCTGGACGGTGTCGGCCGAGGTGAAGGCCGCGCGGCCTTTGAGCCACTCGACCTTGTTCTTCTTGAACAGGAACTCGATCCCGCCGGTCAGTTGCTTGACTGCGTCCTTGCGCTGGCCGTGCATCGTATCGAGGTCGAGGCTCATCTTGTCGATCTTGACGCCCAGCTTCGCCATCGCGCCGTTGGCCGCGTGATCGTAGAACTCGGATGCGTGGAGCATCGCCTTGGACGGGATGCAGCCGACGTTGAGGCACGTCCCGCCGAGCGTCTCGCGGCTCTCGACGCATCCGGTCTTGAGTCCGAGTTGCGCTGCACGGATCGCAGCGACGTAGCCGCCGGGGCCGGAGCCGATCACCAGAACGTCGAAATCGTAAGTACCGTCTGCCATCTCAAACCTTCTTCCGTGCTCCGGCGAAGGCCGGAGCGTTGGCGTTATGCCGCAAGCTCGTCATATAGGTCGCGCCACTCAGGATTGCGTTCTTCTATCAATCGCAATTTCCAGGCGCGCTTCCATTTCTTCATCCGATATTCGCTCGCTCGGGCGTCCTGCAAGTCATCGAAATATTCGTACCAGACGAGCAGGACGCAATCATGTCTTTGGAATGTCCATCGACCATCTTGTTGCGGTGTTGCCAAGCCCGCTGTGGCAAATTGCTCGTGGAACCCAAATACGTCTGTCCGCGGCGGTGGTTCGCCATCAAATAGACGCATCCCGACTTCACCGCGCCCTCTCCAACGCTCCGGCTTTCGCCGGAGCACTTGAAAGGGCGCTGTGCTCCGGCGAAGGCCGGAGCGTTGGCCTATGTGCGCACGCCCTCAAAGGTCGATCAAAATCCGTATCGGGTCCTCGATCGCGTTCTTGAGCGCGACCAGAAACGTCACCGCCTCGCGCCCGTCGATCAGGCGATGGTCGTAGCTGAGCGCGAGGTACATCATCGGGCGGACCACGACCTGCCCGTCGCGGACCACCGGGCGATCCTCGATGCGGTGGAGGCCAAGCACGGCGCTCTGCGGCGGGTTGATGATCGGGGTCGACATCAGGCTCCCGAACACGCCGCCGTTGGAGATGGTGAAGGTGCCGCCCTTCATCTCTTCCATCTTGAGCGTGCCGTCCTTGGCGCGCTTGCCGAAATCGCCGATCGTCTTTTCGATGCCGGCGACGGTCAGCTGGTCGGCGTCGCGGATCACCGGCACGACCAGTCCCTGCGGCGCGGAAACCGCGACCGAGATATCGGCGTAGTCGTGATAGACGATTTCCTCGCCGTCGATCTGGCCGTTGACGCTGGGCACGTCCTTCAGCGCCATGCACGCGGCCTTCACGAAGAAGCCCATGAAGCCGAGCCGGACGCCGTGCTTCTTTTCGAACAGATCCTTGTACTTGGTCCGCGCCTCGATAACCGCCGACATGTCGACGTCGTTGAACGTGGTCAGCATCGCCGCGGTGTTCTGCGCATCCTTCAGCCGCTTCGCCACGGTCTGGCGCAGGCGAGTCATGCGGACGCGCTCTTCCTTGCGCCCGGTCGAAGCAGCCGCTGCGACCGAGGGCGTCTGTGGCGCGGGGGCTGCTGCCGGCGCAGGAGTCGAGGCCGCCGCCATCACGTCGTCCTTGGTGATCCGTCCGTCCTTGCCGGTGCCCTTGACCGTGCCCGGATCGACCCCGGTTTCGAGCACCGCGCGGCGCACCGAGGGAGACAGCGCGGCGGGCGCATCGCCGGTAGAGCTGGGCGCTTGCTGGCCGGCGGTGTCGGCGGGGGCAGGCGTGGGGGCAGGAGCCGTGGCGGGCGCGGGTGCCGGAGCGGACGCAACGGTCGTACCACCAGCCTCGACCGTCGCGAGCAGCGCGCCGACCGCGACATTGTCGCCGACCTTGACGGAGTGCTGGCCCATCACCCCGGCGACGGGCGATGGCACCTCGACCGCGACCTTGTCGGTTTCGAGGGAGACGATCGGCTCGTCCTGCTTGACCGGGTCGCCGGGCTGCTTGAGCCATTCGCCGACGGTCGCCTCGACGATCGATTCACCTAGAACCGGGACTGTTACTTCGGTTGCCATCTTCTACCTCGTTCCCCGGCAAAGGCCGGGGTCCAGTTTCGCGACGATCATTGGCGATCGCCGCGCGTTATCACGTCCGCTTCCCGACTGGGCCCCGGCCTTCGCCGGGGAACAGCAAGGCATCAACCCTTCCGCGTCCGCCTGATCTCTTCGCGCACATTATGCCCCAACGCTTCGGCCACCAGCGCGGCCTGTTCCATCTGGTGGCGCTTGGCGAGGCCGGTCGCGGGGCTCGCCGCGGCCATCCGGCCGGCATAGCGGGCGCGCTTCACACTCGCCTTCGCGGTGGCCAGTGCTTCCTCGACATACGGTTCGACGAAGAACCACGCGCCGTTGTTCTTCGGCTCTTCCTGCGCCCACACTACATCCTCGAGCACGGGCATCCGCGCGATCCGCTTCGCCAGCGCCTCGGTCGGGAATGGATAGAGCTGCTCGACCCGGACGATCTGCACGTCCTTGTCGCCCGCCGCGTCGCGCGCGTCGAACAGGTCGTAGGCGACCTTGCCGGTGCACAGAACGAGGCGCTTGGTCGACGCGTCGGACGCCGCATCGGGATCGCTCAGCAACCGGCGGAAATGGCTGTCGCCCTGGAAGTCCGCCGCCTTCGACACCGCACGCTTGTGGCGCAGCAGCGACTTGGGGGTGAAGATCACCAAAGGCTTGCGGAACGTGCGGTGCATCTGGCGGCGCAGCAAGTGGAAGATGTTGGCCGGGGTCGTGCAATTGGCGATCTGCATATTGTCGCCGGCGCACAATTGCAGGAAGCGTTCGGGCCGCGCGGAGGAATGCTCCGGCCCCTGGCCTTCGTACCCGTGCGGCAGCATCATCACGAGGCCGTTGGCGCGCAACCACTTGGCCTCGCCCGACGCGATGAACTGGTCGATCATGATCTGCGCGCCGTTCATGAAGTCGCCAAACTGCGCCTCCCAGATCACCAGCGTCTTGGGGTCGGCCATCGCATAGCCGTATTCGAACCCGAGCACGCCGTATTCGCTGAGCGGGCTGTCGAGCACTTCGAAATTGCCGTGCTCGACATTCCACAGCGGCACGTATTTGTGCTCGTCGTTCTGGTCGACCCAGACGGCATGGCGCTGGCTGAACGTGCCGCGGCCCGAATCCTGGCCCGACAGCCGCACGCCATAGCCTTCGGACAGCAGCGATCCGAACGCGAGCGCTTCGCCGGTCGCCCAGTCGAAATTGTCTCCGCTGGTGAACATCGCGCGCTTGGCGTCGATCACGCGGGCGAGCGCCTTGTGGATCGTGAGATCGTCGGGGACCGTGGTCAGCGTACGGCCGAGCCCGTCGAACAATTTCTTGTCGATCCCGGTCTCGACGTTGCGCCGCGAACTCTCGGCATCGGCGGGGGCGTGCAAGCCCGACCAGCGCCCGGCGAACCAGTCGGCCTTGTTAGCCTTGTAGGATGCGCCCGCCTCGAACTCGCCCTCGAGCAAGGTGTCGAACTGGTGCGTGATCGTGTCGACCCACGCCCGGTCGATCACGCCCTCGGCGATCAAACGCTTGCCGTACACCTCGCTGACCGGCGGATGCTGCTTGATCCGCGCGTACATCAACGGCTGCGTGAAGCTCGGCTCGTCGCCCTCGTTGTGCCCGAAGCGGCGGTAGCACCACATGTCGATGACGATGTCGCGGTGGAACTTCTGGCGGAACTCGATCGCCATCTTGCACGCGAAGGTCACCGCTTCGGGATCGTCGCCGTTGACGTGGAAGATCGGCGCCTGGACGCCCTTCGCCACGTCCGACGGATAAGGCGACGAGCGCGCGAATTGCGGCGAGGTGGTGAAGCCGATCTGGTTGTTGATGATGAAATGCAGGCAGCCGCCGGTATTGTAGCCGCGGATGCCCGAGAAGCCGAGGCATTCCCACACGATGCCCTGGCCGGCGAACGCCGCGTCGCCGTGGATCAGGACGGGGAGCGAATGGCTGTGATCCTCGAGATCGTCGGCGAGCGTCTGGATCGCGCGGGTCTTGCCGAGCACGACCGGGTCAGCCGCCTCAAGGTGGCTGGGGTTGGCGACCAGCGACATGTGGACCTTGATCCCGTCGAATTCGCGGTCGGTCGATGTGCCGAGGTGATACTTCACGTCGCCCGACCCGCCGACATCCTCGGGGTTGGCCGATCCGCCGCCGAATTCGTGGAAGATAACGCGTAGCGGCTTGGCGAGCACGTTGGCGAGCACGTTGAGCCGCCCGCGGTGCGCCATGCCATAGACGATCTCGTTGACGCCCAACGCGCCGCCATATTTGATGACGCTTTCGAGCGCGGGGATCATCGCCTCGCCGCCGTCGAGCCCGAAGCGCTTGGTGCCGACATATTTCTTGCCGAGGAAGCGCTCCCACTGTTCGGCCTCGATCACCTTGGTCAGTATCGCCTTCTTGCCGTCGGTGGTGAAGCTGATCGCCTTGTCCTTGCCCTCCATGCGGTCCTGCAGGAAGCGGCGCTCCTCGACATCGGCGATGTGCATATATTCGAGCCCGACATTGCCGCAATAATTGGCGCGCAATATGTCGACGAGCTCGCGGATGCTTGCCCATTGCAGCCCGAGCTGCCCGCCGAGATAGACCGGGCGATCGATGTCGGCGTCCGAAAAGCCGTGATATTCGGTCTTGAGGTCGGCCGGCATTTCGTAGGTCGAGAGCCCGAGCGGATCGAGATTGGCGGCGAGGTGCCCGCGCACGCGGTACGTGCGGATCAGCATCATCGCGCGGATCGAATCGCTCGCGGCCTTGAGGATGTCGTCCTGCGACGCGGGCTTGGCGGCTGGGGCAGGCGCGGGGCCTTTGGCGGGCTTGGCCGCCGGCTCCATCTGGGTCGGGTCGAGCGCGGCGGTCAGATCGTCGGTAGCGGTCGGCGGCCAGGCCGGGTTCGCCCAGCTTGCCACAGCGGGTCCGCTCTCCAGCCCCTCGAACCAGCCGCGCCACGACGGCTCGACCGAGTCCGGCGACTCCTGGAAGCGCTTGTACAAAGTCTCGACGAACGCCGGGCTCACGCCCCCGGCGATCTCGCTGAAATCCTGACCTTCGTAGCCCATGATCGGCTCCTCATGCTCCCGCGCGACAGGAGCGAAATCGCGTCAGCCCTTGAGTACTTCCAAGAGCGTCTCGCCCAGCAAGCTCGGGCTCGCCGATACCTTGATCCCGGCGCGTTCCATCGCCGCGATCTTGCTCTCCGCGTCGCCCTTGCCGCCCGACACGATCGCGCCGGCATGGCCCATGCGGCGCCCGGGCGGCGCGGTGCGGCCGGCGATGAAGCCCGCCATCGGCTTCTTGCGGCCGCGCTTCGCCTCGTCGATCAGGAATTGCGCGGCCTGCTCCTCGGCGTCGCCGCCGATCTCGCCGATCATGATGATCGACTCGGTCGCGTCGTCGGCGAGGAACAGCTCCAGCACGTCGATGAAGTTGGTGCCGTTGACCGGGTCTCCGCCGATCCCGACCGCGGTGGTCTGGCCCAGCCCGGCATTGGTCGTCTGGAACACTGCTTCATAGGTCAGCGTGCCCGACCGCGACACGACGCCGACCGAACCCTTCGAAAAGATACTGCCCGGCATGATCCCGATCTTGCACTCGCCTGGGGTCAGTACGCCGGGGCAGTTCGGCCCGATCAGCCGCGACTTCGAGCCCGATAGCGCGCGCTTGACCTTGACCATATCGAGCACCGGAATGCCCTCGGTGATCGTCACGATCAGCGGCACCTCGGCGTCGATCGCCTCCAGGATCGAATCCGCGGCGAAGGGCGGGGGCACGTAGATCACGCTCGCGGTCGCGCCGGTCTTGGCGACGGCTTCGGCGACGGTGTCGTATACCGGCAGCCCGAGATGCTGCGTCCCGCCCTTGCCCGGCGTCACGCCCCCGACCATCTGCGTCCCGTAATCGAGCGCCGCCTGAGTATGGAAACTGCCGGTTTCGCCGGTCATTCCTTGGGTGATGACCCTGGTATTCTTGTCGACGAGAATGCTCATGCAAGCTCCTGGTGAATATCAGTCATTCGTTCGCTGACGAAGCGCGGCCTCATGCCGCCTTCATCAATTATCCCTGCTGTCCGATTGGCGCATTGACGCGATTCGCGGGGCGCGGCGACGCGCGCATCACCACATCGACAAGATCGGAACGCTCCGGATCCTTGGTCAGCATGATCAGCACATCGTCGGGACCGTTCGGTGCCCACAGAACAGAACCGGGTTTCTGAAAAACCGGGTGAGCATCCAACTTCGCCGATAGCTGTTCCGCGATCGGGCCGAAATCCGGCGATGGGGTTGGTAGTGCTACCAACGTACAGGCCGACTGCGGATTCAGCGCGCTATCATCTCCGAGCGCGATGCCATCTCCATCCGCATAGATCGCGACAGAGGCTATGAAATGCCGTCCGGGTAAATCCGACGGCTGATATCGTTTCCACCCATCCGCCTCCAGCCCGGCGGAATCCAGCCCCTTCACGCTCATATGCTTCAGGCAAGCCATCGTATCGGCGGCAATCAACGCCGGAGCAACCGGTGCGAGCACGACTTTCGCGGTGCTCGTCGGGACGGCGCCCACTAGGGCGGCAAGGGCGAGAAGTTTAAGCAAGGCTGCCGTCGATGCCCTTACACGCCACCAGCAGCTCCTTCACCGCGTCGACCGATACGCCGAGATTCGCCTTCGCTTCATCATCGAGCGCGATTTCGATGATCTGCTCAACCCCGCCCGCGCCGATCACGACGGGCACGCCGACGTACAGGCCGTCGAGCCCGTACTGCCCCTCGACATAGGCCGCACACGGCAGGACGCGCTTCTGGTCGTAGAGATACGCCTCGGCCATTGCGATGCCGCTGGTCGCGGGGGCGTAATAGGCCGATCCAGTGCCGAGCAACGCGACGATCTCGCCGCCGCCGCCACGGGTGCGCTTGACGATGGCGTCGATACGCTCCTGCGTCGACTTGCCCATCTTGATCAGGTCGGGGACGGGGATGCCGGCGACGGTCGAGTACTGGACGACAGGGACCATCGTGTCGCCGTGCCCGCCGAGCACGAACGTGGTGACGTCGCGTGCGGAAACCTTGAATTCGTCGGCGATGAAGTGGCTGAACCGCGCGCTGTCGAGCACGCCCGCCATGCCGACCACCATATGGTGCGGCAGGCCGGAGAATTCGCGCAGCGCCCACACCATCGCGTCGAGCGGGTTGGTGATGCAGATGACGAACGCGTTCGGCGCGTTGTTCTTGATGCCTTCGCCGACCGCCTTCATCACCTTGAGGTTGATGCCGAGCAGATCGTCGCGGCTCATGCCGGGTTTGCGCGCGACACCGGCGGTGACGATGATCACGTCGGCGCCGGCGATGTCCTTGTAATCGTTCGAGCCGGTGATCTTGGCGTCGAAGCCCTCGATCGGGCCGCACTGGCTGAGGTCGAGCGCCTTGCCCTGCGGCACGCCTTCGACCACGTCGAACAACACGATATCGCCGAGTTCTTTCTGTGCTGCGAGATGGGCGAGCGTGCCGCCGATGTTACCGGCGCCGATCAGCGCGATCTTCTTGCGGGCCATGGGCACTCCTTCAGCGCGTGGGCGCACGAGCCAATGTCTGACCGGGCGCGCGAGACGCGACGGCGCTTAGGCCGAACGCTGGCGTGGTGCAACCGCTAAAGGGCAAGGATTAACTAATAGTATTGCAACTAATTCTCAACTGCAATAGCTGGCCTAGTCATCGACATATTTGCGCTCGCCGGTGGTCGGATTGAACCACACCACGACCGGGCGCCCGGTTTCCTCGTCGAGGAAGCGCTCGTTGGTCTGGCGCCAGTCGCCCGGCGCGGCATCGGTCGCGTTGCCTTGATAGCGAAAGCGCTCGAACACGATCCCGGCAACGACGATCGCGGGGAACACCAGCATCGGCCACGCGCCGAACATCGTCGCGGCATAGGCGCCGATCCCCAGCCAGCCGAGCGTGATCGCGAGGATGACGTTACGCAGCATCATGGCGCCGGGTCGAGCACCACCGCGGTGCCGTAGGCGACGACCTCGTTCATCGCCTGCGCGATCTCCCCCGAATCGAACCGCATCATGACAACGGCGTTCGCGCCCATCACGGTTGCGTTCTGGATCATCCGGTCGATCGCGTGACGTCGGGCATCCTCGACCAGCTTGGTATATTCGGGAATCTCGCCGCCGACGATCGAGCGCAGCGACGCGGTGATGTTGCCGCCGAGCCCGCGGCTGCGCACGACCACGCCGAATACCTGACCGAGCACGGCGGTGACGGCGTGGCCGGGGACGTTTTCGGTGGTGGTGACGATCATGCCGTGTCTCCTGCTGGCTCGGCGCCGGGATGCCTGCCGGCGCGCTGGGGAAGGACGAGGATCAGAATAACGATCGCCGCAGTCAAGGCCAGCGACGCGATCGGGCGGCTGAGGTCGAGCCCACCCTTGGCGAACGGCTTGTCGAGGAAATCGCCGACCGTTGCGCCGAGCGGCCGGGTCAGGATGAAGGCGGCCCAGAATAGCAGGACGCGGCCGATACTGGTCGCGTAATAGAGCGCGGCGAGCACCGCCAGCGCGATCGCGAACATCGTCGCACCGCCGAGATAGCCGAGCCCACCGGTATCCGCCGCCCAGTCGCCGAGCGCGGTGCCGAGCGTTTGCGAAAAGGTGATCGTGAGCCAGTAGAAGCTTTCCGCGCGCGGTGTGCTGACGCGGTTCACGTCGACGCTGCCGAGCGTGAATTTCCACGAGGCGAGGCTGGCCAGCACGAGCGCGAGCAGCAGCGCCGAGCCGCCGGTATAGCCGATCCCGAGCGAGCGCGTCGCGAAGTCGGCGAGCGTCGTCCCGGCCGTGGTCGAGGCGATGATCGTCGCCCAATAGAGCCACGGGTTGAAGCGCCGCGCCTTGATCTGCACGAACACCAAGCCGAGCAATAGCACCCCGAAGATCGCCGTGCCGACCAGGTAGCCGTTGATGCCGCCCGCCCCGGCCTCGGGCGTGGTTTCGCCGAGCCACGACATGCTCACCGCGTCGCCGCCTGTCTCGCCCAGCGTGGTCGCCAGGATCTTGACGATCCAGAAGCCCAACGTAACGGCCGGCACCTTGCTCACCATCGCGCGCTCATCGTCGGTCAGCGTCATCGGGGTCTCCCTCAGAAGCTCAGCCCCAAGGCAACATAGGCATGATATTTGTCGCCGTCGCGCCCGCCGAAGCTGGGGCCGGCCGAGGCGAGCAGCGACAGCGGCCCTTTGAGCCGATAGATCGCACCGGCGCCCAGCGTGGTGGTCGGCCGCGCGCCGGCCGCGTCGGGGCCGCGATGCGTTACTTCGGCGCCGATGCTCAGTTTGCTCGACACCTCGCGCGTCACCGCGCCCGCGACCTGCCAGTAATCGCGGTTGCCCGCGCCCGGATTGATCGCATAGCCGCCGCCCGCGAACGCCGACCATTTGCCGATATCCTTCTGCCCCCAGACGGGCAGCAGCAGGCCGGTCTTGCCCGAACCGTATCTCTTGCCCGAACTCGGCAGGATGAGGCGGGGGAAGGCGGCGACCGAAAAGCCTGCCGCCGCGTCGTGGTAGAAGCGATATTTGACGCCGAGCTCGACGTCGCCGACACCGGTTCGCGCGCCCGGTCCGCGCGTGAAATCGGCCGGCAAGGTCGCGGTCAGCTGGACGTCCTTCACGACCCCGTAATTGACGTCGAGCCCCGCCGATCCATCGAACGCCCCGCCGCTGCGTGCGCCGGCGCCGAACAGGTACAATTCCCAATGGCGGTAATCGGTCGGCTCGGGATCGTCGGTATCGTAGGGCGGCCCGGCCCACGCGGGAGCGGGGAAGGCGAAGAGCGCGGCGGCGAACAGGAGGCGGTGGCGTCTCATTGCGGCGACCCTATTCCTGACCATGCCCCTGCGCCAGGTACGCGTCGGAGCGCATTTCCTCCAACCGGCTGACGGTGCGTTCGAATTCGAAGGCGGCGTCGCCCTTTTCATACAGTCGTGCCAGTTCGGCATCGGCGGCGGCGAGCAGTTTGACCTTGTGCTCGTAGAGCGCGTCGATCAGCGACACGAACCGCGCCGCTTCGTTGCGGTTTTCGGGGCCGAGTTTGGGCACGCCGACCAGAATGACGGTGTGATAGCGGCGCGCGATAGCGAGATAATCGGCGGCGCCGCGCGCTTCGCCGCACAGCTTCCTGAAGCTGAACACCGCGACGCCCTTGAGCGCCTTGGGGACGTGGAGCGTGCGGCCCTGGACGATCAGGTCTTCCGACGGGACGTGCTCGGCATCCTCAGGCGGGTAATCGGTCAGACGAAAAAACGCCGCGGAGAGTTGCGCGGTCGCCTCGGGGCCGTTGGGGACCAGCCAGGTTTCCTGCTGGCCCAGCCGGTCGCGGCGGTAATCGACCGGACCGTTGAGCGAGAGGACGTCGAGGCGTTCTTCGATGAGGCCGATGAACGGCAGGAAATGCTCGCGGTTGAGGCCATTCCCGTAGAGGTCTCGCGGCGCGCGGTTGCTCGTCGTCACGACCGTCACGCCCGCTTCGATCAGCGCGGTGAACAGCCGCGACAGGATCATCGCGTCGGGCGAATTGGTCACCATCATCTCGTCGAACGCGAGGCAGCGGGCTTCGTCGGCGAGCGCCTCGGCGACCGGCTGGATCGGGTCGCCGGCCTCTTTCTTGCGCTCCTCGGCGATGCGTTGGTGCACTTCGAGCATGAACTCGGAGAAGTGGACGCGGCGCTTGCGGCCGATATTCAGACAGCCGAAGAACAAGTCCATCAGCATCGACTTGCCGCGCCCGACATCGCCCCACAGATACACGCCGCGTGGACTATCCGGTTTCCGGCCCAGCGCGCGCCACAGCACCGATCCGCGTTTGGGGACGGCTTCGAGTTCGTGTTGCAGCCGGTCGAGCCGCACGGCGGCGGCGGCCTGGTCGGGATCGGCGCGCAGTTCGCCTGCTGCGACCAGTGCGTCGTATTGGGCGCGAACCGTCGTCACCGGAACGAGGGCGGCGGGCTCGATTTACGCAGCGTTCCCGTGAAGCTGGCGATGGTCGGGGTGTTTTCCTGGACGATCAGCCCGCGCAGGAACAGCATCCGGCTCGTTTCGCGCAAGAGCTCGATCCGCGCCTCGAGCGGTTCGCCGATCATCCCGCCGCCGATGAATTGCGCCGACAAATCGAGCGTCACCGCGCCGCCTGCCGACAGGCTGCCGAACGCGCGGGATGCGGCGAACAGCGACACGTCCATGAACCCGAGCAACGCCCCGCCATGGACGTTGTCGCGCATGTTGGAGTGCTCGTGGCGTGGCATCATCCGGACGCGCGCGATGTCGCCTTCGAGCCTGACCTGGAGCGGTTCGAGAAACGCATTGAATCGCGTCGGGTCGCGGAACCGCCACGTCTTCCACCCCGGCGCCTCCGGGTCGTCGTCATAGTCGAACAGGGGAGTCGCGGGCGGCGTCTCAGACAACCCGCTCGGCTTCCATCTTCTTGATCTCGGCGATCGCCTTGGCCGGGTTGAGACCCTTCGGGCAGGCATTCGCGCAGTTCATGATCGTGTGGCAGCGATAAAGGCGAAACGGATCCTCGAGCTGGTCGAGCCGCTCGCCGGTCATTTCGTCGCGGCTGTCGGCGAGCCAGCGATACGCCTGGAGCAGGATCGCGGGGCCGAGGAACTTGTCGCTGTTCCACCAATA
>NZ_JAQGKZ010000009.1 GCF_028289855.1 Sphingomonas bacterium
CATTGGAAATCGAGGGCGACGCGCCACTGCGCACCAGCGTGATGACCGCGCTGTATCATGCGCTGCTCGCCCCCAGCGTGTGGAGCGATGCCGACGGGCGCTGGCGCGGTCCCGACGACCAGGTCCATCTCGCCAGGGGCTACGTCCAGCGCTCGACCTTCTCGCTGTGGGACACGTTCCGCGCCGAGCATCCGCTGCTCACCATCGTCCAGCCGCCATCGACCACCGCCGACGTCGTACGCTCGCTGGTCGCCAGCCGCGAGGCGAGCCCGTACGGCATCCTGCCGGTCTGGCAGTTCCAGGGGCAAGAGACGTGGACGATGATCGGCTATCACGCCGTGCCCGTCATCGCCGACGCCTATCTGAAGGGCATCCGCGGGTTCGACGCGAACAAGGCGCTCGACGCGATGGTCGCGAGCGCGACCTATGCGCCGTACGGCGGGCTCGGCGATTACATGCAGCTCGGCTACGTCCCGATCGACCGCGAGCCCGAGGCGGCGTCGAAGACGGTCGAATATGCCTATGACGACTGGACGATCGCGCGGATGGCACGCGCGATGGGTCGGACGGACGTCGCCGCGACGTTCGAAAAGCGCGCGGCCTATTGGCGCAACAGCTTCGACGCCAAGACCGGCTGGCTGCGTGCGCGCAAGGTCGACGGCAGTTTCCGCGTGCCGTTCGACCCCACCGCGATCAACTACGGCTCCGATTATACCGAGGGCAACGCCTGGCAATATTCGTGGTTCGTGCCGCAGGACCAGGGCGGGCTGTTCCACATGCTGGGCGGCGACGCGGCAACCGTCGCCAAGCTCGACGCGATGTTCGATTTCGACAATTCGAAGGTCGATTATTCGAAGTCGGAGGATATCGCCGGGCTGATCGGCCAGTACATCCATGGCAACGAGCCGAGCCACCATGTCGCCTATCTCTACGCTTTTGCCGGGGCACCATGGCGGACGCAGGCACGGCTGAAGCAGATTGTGGACAGCCAGTATAACGACACCGAAAAGGGCCTGTCGGGCAACGACGACATTGGCCAGATGTCGGCGTGGCTGGTGTTCACCGCGCTCGGTTTCTACCCCGTCGCGCCGGGCAGCGGACAATATGTGATCGGCCGGCCGTTCGTCGATCGCGCGACGATCAAGCTGCCAAACGGCAAGCGTTTCATGATCGTCACAGACGGGCTGAGCGACGCCAACAAATACGTCGGCGCGGTCAGCCTCAACGGCAAGCCGTTGACCCGCGTCTATATCACGCACGATGAGATCGAGCGCGGCGGGACGTTGCGCTTCACGATGAGCGCGACGCCGGACAAGACCTGGGGGACGAGCATCGCGGCGCGGCCCTATTCGATGAGCGGTTATTGATCCGTTCTTGCTGCACTGCACCATAAATGCTATGCGGAGGCCATGTACTTGACCGAACAGTCCGAGCCGGCGCCCACGGGAGCGACCCCGACGATCCTCCAGGCGATCGTCACCAAGCATTGCGTGGCGGCGACATACAATCGCCAGCCCGTCATCCTGGCACCGCACGTTTTGTTCATGAAGCACGATGCGGTGCATGTCGGTGCGGTCACGCTGGAGCGCGATGGCGCGGCGCCCAAGGAATACAAGCTTGGCGTGTTCAAGCTCGACGGGCTGGGCGAGATCGTACTGACCGATCGCCCGTTCCAGACCAGCGAATTGTGGAGCCCCGCCGACGATCGCTTCGCCGACAAGGCGCTGATGACGGTCGAGCGCTAGGCGAACGCCGCGCGATTGTGCCAAGGTCACCGCGGTGACCGACGACACGCCCAAACCCCATTTCCTGCGCCCGTGGTTGTGGCCCGCGCTCGCGCTGTTGGTCGTGTCACTGATCGGGCTCGGCGCGCATCTGGCCGACGAGCTGATCGAGGGCGAGAGCTTCAGCCTCGACACTGCGATCCTGGTCGGGTTGCGTACCCCCGGCGACCTCAGCCAGCCGATCGGGCCGCATTGGTTGCTGCAATCGGCGGTCGATATCTCCGCGCTGGGCGGCGGCACGCTGATGTGGCTGTTCGGCGTGGCCGGGCTCGCGTGGCTGCTGTACCGGCACAAGCGCGCCGAGGCCGGGTGGATCGCGGTGTCGCTGATCGGCGCGTCGCTGATCGACAATGGCCTGAAGGCGTGGATCGCACGGCCGCGCCCCGCGCTGGTCCCGCACCTCGCGCAAGTCACCGACGCCAGCTTCCCCAGCGGGCACGCAATGGTCTCCGCCGCGCTGTACCTGACGCTCGCGCTGATGCTGGCGGAAGGCGCGAAGTCGTGGGCGGCGCGGCTGGCGCTGGTCGGGTTCGCGAGCCTGATCGTGGTGCTGATCGGCTGCACGCGCGTGTTCCTGGGCGTGCACTGGCCGAGCGACGTGCTCGCCGGGTGGAGCTTCGGCACCGCCTGGGCGCTCGCGGTATTCGCGGCCAACCGGTGGTTGCGAGGACGGTTGACGCGGGGCTGACCGCAATCGTGCCAACCTCGATCAAGGTCGCGCCGTTTCGCGGAACCAAGCACCGCGAACGCGATTTGTCGGATGAACCGCAGGAGGAGATTTGGACATGGCCGACACCCCGAAACAGGACGCGATCGCACTGCTCAAAGCCGATCACCGCAGCGTCGAGGAATTGTTCGAGAAGTTCGAGGGCGCCAAGGGCGACGGCGCCAAGGAGAAGATCGCCAGGCAGATCTGCCTCGAGCTCACCGTCCACGCCCAGATCGAGGAAGAGATTTTCTACCCGGCATGCGAGGGCAAGATCGAGGAAGACCTGCTCAAGGAAGCCTATGTCGAGCATGACGGCGCCAAGGTGCTGATCGCGGAGATCGAGGCGGGCGGGCCCGGCGACGAATATTACGACGCCAAGGTCAAGGTGCTGTCCGAGCAGATCGAGCACCATGTCGAGGAAGAGGAAGCGCGGATGGAGGGCATGTTCATCCAGGCGCGCACGGCCGGGCTAGACATGGTCGAGCTGGGCGTGCTGCTCCGCGCGCGCAAGGAAGAGCTGGACGCGGACTATACCGCCTACGGGTT
>NZ_JAQGKZ010000029.1 GCF_028289855.1 Sphingomonas bacterium
AAGATGAACGGGAAGCCGAGCACGTTGTTGACCTGGTTGGGATAGTCGGACCGCCCGGTCGCGATGATCGCGTCGGGGCGCGCCGCCTTGGCGAGTTCGGGGCGGATTTCGGGCTCCGGGTTGGCCATCGCAAAGATGATCGGCGCGGGCGCCATGTCCTTGACCATGTCGGGCGTCACGGCGCCCGCCGCCGACAGCCCGAGGAACACGTCGGCGCCGACCAGCGCTTCCTTGAGCGTGCGCTTGTCGGTCTTGACCGCGTGCGCCGACTTCCACTGGTCCATGCCTTCGGTACGGCCCTGATAGATCACACCGGTGCGGTCGCACATGATCACGTTGTCGCCGCGCACGCCCATCGCCTTGATCAGTTCGGTGCACGCGATCGCCGCCGCCCCCGCGCCGTTCACCGCTACCTTGACCTCGGACATCTGGCGCCCGGTCAGCAGGCAGGCGTTGATCAGCCCGGCGGCGGTGATGATCGCGGTGCCGTGCTGGTCGTCGTGGAACACCGGGATGTTCATGCGCTCGCGCAGCGTCTGCTCGATGATGAAGCATTCGGGCGCCTTGATGTCCTCAAGGTTGATCCCGCCGAAACTGGGCTCGAGCAGTTCGACGCACTCGATGAAGCGTTGGACATCCTCGGTCTTCACCTCAAGATCGATCGCATCGACGTCGGCGAAGCGCTTGAACAGCACCGCCTTGCCTTCCATCACCGGCTTGGACGCCAGCGCGCCGAGATTGCCCATGCCGAGGATCGCGGTACCGTTGGAGATCACCGCGACGAGGTTGCCCTTGGTCGTGTAATCGTACGCCGTCGAGGGATCGTCGTAGATCGCCTGCACCGGCACCGCAACGCCCGGCGAATAGGCCAGCGCCAGGTCGCGCTGCGTCGCCATCGGTTTCGACGCGACGATCTCGATCTTGCCGGGGCGACCCTCGGAATGGAACAGCAACGCTTCGCGGTCGGAGAATTGAGCGGATTTCTCTTCGGTCATTCAGGAACCTCTCTGTTGACCCGTCTTTACGGGCCGCGCCCCGATAAGGAAACCGGCTTGCCCCCACCTGTCGCGGCCACCGATCGCCCGCGCCGACGGCCAACGGGCGAAAATCCGCACAATTTACCCACAGCAAAGCCGCAAAACGGGATTTGCGCGATGACGGGGCTGGGCTAACCCGCGATCGATGGCCCACGCCGCCCCTACCCCGATGATGGCGCAATATCTCGCGCTCAAGGCGGAAGCAGACGATTGTCTGTTGTTCTACCGCATGGGCGACTTCTTCGAATTGTTCTTCGACGATGCGAAGGTGGCGAGCGCGGTGCTCGACATCGCGCTGACCGCGCGCGGCGAGCATGACGGCGAGAAGATTCCGATGTGCGGCGTGCCCGCGCATGCGATGGTCGGCTACCTGCAGCGGCTGATCAAGGCGGGGCACCGCGTCGCGATCGCTGACCAGACCGAGAGTCCGGCCGATGCCAGGAAGCGCGGCGGATCGAAGGCTTTGGTCGCGCGCGCGATCGTCCGCGTGGTGACTGCGGGGACGCTGACCGAGGAAGCTTTGCTCGATGCGCGGACGGCGAACTGGTGCGTCGCGATCGGCGAGGCGGCGGGTGGGATCGCCGTTGCGGCGGCGGATGTCTCGACCGGGCGGTTTGAGCTGGTCGAGACAGATGCCGGCGGATTGCCGGCGGAGCTTGCGCGGTTGAACGCGGCGGAGGTGCTGGCATGCGAGGGTAGCGCGTCCGAGCAATATGCCACCACGCTACGTCCACGCGGCGAGTTTGAATCGACCGCGGCAGAGACTCGGCTGAAGCGCGTTTATGGCGTCGCGACGCTCGATGGCTTCGGGCAGCTATCGCGCGCCGGGCTCGCGGCTGCGGGCGGGCTGGTCGCCTATCTCGAGCATACCGCCAAGGGCGCCCTGCCCTTCCTGCGCGCCCCGCGTATCGCGAGCGCGGCGCAGGCGATGGCGATCGATGCCGCCACGCGCGACAGTCTGGAGCTGACCCAGACCCAGACCGGGCAGCGCAAGGGCAGCCTGCTCGACGCGATCGACCGGACGGTGACCGGCGCGGGCGCTCGGTTGCTCGCAGCGGACATCGGCGCGCCGCTGATGGACAAGACCGCGATCGACGCACGACTCGACCTGGTCCAGCGGCTCCACGACGATGGTGGCTTGCGCGAGAGCCTGCGCGCGACATTGCGCAGCCTGCCCGATATCGGCCGTGCGTTGGGGCGGATCGCAGCGGGGCGCGGGAGCCCACGCGATCTCGGCCAGCTCCGCGACGGGCTCGACGGCGCGTGGCTGCTCGGCGAGCGGATCGATGCGCTGGCCGAACCACCGCCATTGCTCGCGGACATCGCGCCGCGACTACGCGGGCACGGCGCGCTGATCGACTTGCTCAAGCGCGCGCTGGTGCCGATGCCGCCGATCGACGCGTCGGATGGGGGCTATGTCGCCGAAGGATATGACAGCGCGCTTGACGATTTGCGCGACGTCGGCGCGGGCGGGCGGCGGGCGATCGCCGCGCTGGAAGCCGAATATCGCGGGCGTACCGGCGCCACCGCGCTCAAGATCCGCCACAACGGCGTGCTCGGCTATCATGTCGAGGTGCCGGCTAGGGTTGCCGACCCGCTGATGGCCGCCGACAGCGGCTTCACCCACCGCCAGACGCTCGCCGGGGTTGTACGCTTCAACGCACCCGAGCTGCACGAACTGGCGATGAAGGTGACGCAGGCGGGCAGCCACGCGCTCGCCGCCGAGGCCGCGCATCTCGAGGACCTCACCGCGACCGCGCTGGCCGGGCGCGAGGCCATCGCCGCGACCGCCGATGCGCTCGCGCAGCTCGACGTCGCGGCCGGCCTTGCAGAACGCGCCGCCGAGGATGGATGGGCGCGGCCGCACCTTGTCGATCATCCTTGTTTCGACATTACGGGTGGCCGCCACCCGGTGGTCGAGGACGCCGTGCGCCGCACCGGCGAGCGCTTCGTCGCCAACGATTGCGGCCTGTCCGAAACCAACCGTCTGTGGCTCGTCACCGGCCCGAACATGGGCGGAAAGTCGACCTTCCTGCGCCAGAACGCGCTGATCGCGGTGCTCGCGCAAGCCGGCAGTTTCGTCCCCGCGACCAGCGCTACGCTCGGGCTGGTCGACCGCCTGTTCAGCCGCGTCGGCGCGTCGGACAATCTGGCGCGCGGGCGATCGACCTTCATGGTCGAGATGGTCGAGACCGCCGCGATCCTGGCGCAGGCGACGCCGCAATCGTTCGTCATCCTCGACGAGGTCGGGCGCGGCACATCCACCTACGACGGGCTCGCCATCGCCTGGGCGGTGGTCGAGGCGATTCACGAGGACAATCGCTGCCGCTGCCTGTTCGCGACGCATTATCACGAGCTGACCCGGCTGGCCGAGCGTTGCGACGCGCTGACGCTGCACCATGTCCGTGCCCGCGAGTGGAAGGGCGAACTGGTGCTGCTCCACGAACTCGCCGACGGGCCGGCCGACCGCAGCTACGGCCTCGCCGTCGCGCGGCTCGCGGGGCTGCCGCCCGCGACGGTCGCCCGCGCCAAATCGGTGCTCGCCAAGCTCGAAGCCGGCCGCGCCAAGACCGGCGGGCTGGCGGCCGGGCTCGACGATTTGCCGCTGTTCGCCGCGGCTGTGGAGGCCGAGGAAGAGGAGTGCGACGCGATCCGCGCCGAGGTCGAAGCGCTCGACATCGACGCGCTCACCCCGCGTGACGCGCTCGACACCTTGTACCGTCTCAAGACTCTCGCCCGGAACGGCTGACCCCGCGCTTGTTGCGCAGGCGACACAATGGTGCGATCTTCCGCCCCGGGGGAGTTGCGACTCATGGAAATGCGGCGGTTGAGCGATCCACCCGCGGAAAGCGGGCTGTTTCCGGCGTCCGGGCCAGGCATGCTGGCGATGCCGACACCGTCGCTCGCGGTCGCGGGGCCGACCTTGCGTACCGCACGCGAACGGATGGGCATGTCGCTCCAGGATGTCGCAGCCGAAACGCGCATCGCTGTGCGTCATTTGGCCGCGCTGGAAGAGGCGCGGTTCGACGGCTTCGCCGCCCCCGTCTACGTGATGGGCTTCGCGCGCAACTATGCCCGCGCGGTCGGCGTCTCGCGCGACTGGATCAGCGATTGCCTACGCGACGCGGTCGAGGCGCAGTTCGGGCAGCGCAGCCGGTTCGATCTCGGCTGGAGCCACGAAGGCGCCGCGCACGCGGCGCGCTTCGGGCGGAGTTGAAGCCGGCTATTTCACCGGGTTCGGGTTGGGTCCGGTCCAAGTCCAGGCGGCGATCTTCCATCCGGCTGCGGTCTTCGTCAACGCGAACGTCATCTGTGCCTTTTCGCGCATCGGCACGCCCTTTTGCTTGAACGTGTAGACCGACGGCACGATCACATAGGCGGCATCGCCATCGACCAGTTCGCGAGTCGGCGCGCCAACCGACACCGCCGGATCGGTGATGCCATTCGCCTTCGCGTCCTTGTCGTAGCTCGCGCCCCAGTCGCCGAACGATTTTGGGCCGGACCACATATAGGGCGCAATCTCATCGACGATCGTCGCGCCGGTCGAGACATGCGTCGCCATCGCGCCCGCGACATCGCCCTTGTTGAAGCTGTCGATAAACGTCTTGATCGGCGCCTCGACCGCGCCGTTTTGCGCCTGCGCCGGCACCGCCAACAACAGTCCTGCCGCCAGCCCGATGATCGCGAATGGTCTCATGATGCCTCCCCCTTTGGCGGTTATCGTAGCATTCTGCCGGGCTTTCGCGAAGGCGTGACGCGCCGCGACTTCGCGCCTATTCGTGCGCGCATGTCCTCGCGCTTCGCCAGTCTGCCGCATCGCCGCGCAATCATCGACCGGCGTTCGCTGGCCGAAACGCTGACGGCGATCGAAGGCAGCGATCGCGTCAAGCTGCGCCAGACGGCGACGAAACACCTCAAAGCCGCGCTGACCACGGGCCGCGCCGAGATCGACCGGCGGCTGGTCGAACACCCGTCACGCGGCTTGGAGATTGCCGCCAGCCAGGCATTCCTGATCGACCAGATCCTGCGGTTGCTCTACGATTTCACGACGCAGCGGCTCTATCCGCTGAGCAATCCGACCGCCGCCGAGCGGCTTACGCTGATCGCGGTTGGCGGGTACGGGCGCGGCGAGATGGCGCCCTATTCGGACGTCGACATCGCCTTCCTGACGCCGTGGAAGGAAACCCCGTGGCACGAGCAAGTGGTCGAATCGATCCTCTATGCGCTGTGGGACCTGGGGCTGAAGGTCGGGCAATCGACCCGCAGCATCGACGAGATGGTGCGCCAGGCGAAGTCCGACGTGACGATCCGCACCGCGCTGCTTGAGGCGCGCTACGTATGGGGCGACGAGAACCTTTACGAAGAGGCCGCGCGCCGGTTCAAGGCGGAGGTTCAGTCGGGCACGGCGCGTACCTTCATCGCCGAAAAGCTCGCCGAGCGGGATCTGCGCCACAAACGGATGGGCGACACGCGCTATGTCGTCGAGCCCAACGTCAAGGAGGGCAAGGGGGGCTTGCGCGATCTCCACGCGCTCTTCTGGATCGGCAAATACGCCTATGACGTCCAGGCGGCGGCCGAACTGGTCGACAAGGGGCTATTCAGCCGCGCCGAATATGCCCGCTTCCACCGTGCCGACACGTTCCTGTGGGCGGTGCGGTGCCACCTCCACGCGGTCGCGCACCGCGCCGAGGACCGGCTCACCTTCGACCTGCAGCGCGAGGTGGCCGAGCGGATGCGGTTTGCCGACCGGCCGGGCAAGTCCAAGGTCGAGCGATTCATGCATTACTATTTCCTGCAGGCGAAGGCGGTCGGCGACCTGACCGGCGTGTTCCTCGCGCATCTCGACGAGAAATTCGCGGCGCGCGGGCGGCGCTTCGGGCTGCCGACGCTGAGAAGGCGGCCGTCCAAGCTCAACGGGTTCGTGCTCGACCGCGGGCGGCTGGCGCTGCCCAACGACAAGTTCCTGACAGAGAAACCGACCCGGCTGATCGAGATGTTCGTGCTGGCCGACCAGCACGATCTGGAAATCCACCCGCTGGCGATGCGAAGCGCGTCGCGCGACGCCAAATTGGTCGATGATATCCGCCGCGATCCGGTCGCCAACGCGCTGTTTCTCGACGCGCTGACCAGTCACCATCATCCCGAACTGGCGCTGAAGGCGATGAACGAGGCCGGGGTGTTCGGCCGCTTCGTACCCGATTTCGGGCGCGTCGTGGCACAAATGCAATTCGACATGTATCATCACTTCACGGTTGACGAGCACACCATCCACGCGATCGGTTTGCTCAGCCGGATCGAAAAGGGCGAGCTGGAGGAGGACCATCCGCTCAGCCACGAGATCATGAAGCAGATCGCGTCGCGGCGGGTGCTCTATGTCGCGGTGTTGCTGCACGACATCGCCAAAGGGCGCGGCGGCGATCATTCGGTGCTGGGGGCCGAGGTCGCGATGCGGCTATGCCCGCGCTTCGGGTTGACCCCGGCCGAGACCGAGACGGTGGCGTGGCTGGTGCGCTGGCACCTGTTGATGTCGGCGACCGCGTTCAAGCGCGACCTCTCCGACTTCAAAACGATCCTCGATTTCTGCGAGGCGGTGCAAAGCCCCGAGCGCCTCCGCCTCCTATTGACGCTGACCGTGGTCGATATCCGCGCGGTCGGGCCAGGCGTGTGGAACGGGTGGAAGCGCCAGTTGCTGACCACGCTCTACGAAAGTGCCGAAGAGGTGCTTCGGTTGGGACACAAACAGAAGGGCCGCAGCGAGCGTGTCGCCGGCAAGCAGGAGGCGGTCGCGGCAACGCTCGGCTGGGAGCCGAAGCTGTTCGCCAAAACCGTCAAGCGCCTGCCCGAATCCTATTGGGTTGCCGAATCCGAGGACGTGCTCGCGGCCAACCTGAAGCTGATTGCCAGCGCCGACACAGCGCCCCTGTCGATCGCCACCGCGGTCGATCGCGACCGCGGTGCGACGCTGGTGACGATTTACGCCGCCGATCATCCCGGGCTCTTCTATCGCATCGCGGGCGCGATCAGCGTCGCGGGCGGCAACATCATCGACGCGCGAATCCACACCACGCGCGATGGCATGGCGCTCGACAACTTCCTCGTCCAGGACCCGATCGGCCGGCCGTTCGACGATGCCAAGCAGCTTAGCCGGTTGACCCGCGCGATCGAGGACGCGCTGGCCAACCGCACCAGGCTCGCCGACCGGCTCAAGGCCAAGCCGCTGCCGCGCCCGCGCGCTGAGGCGTTCGACATCAGCCCGGCGGCGTTCATCGACAACCACGCCTCGAACCGCTTTACCGTGGTCGAGGTCAATGCGCGCGATCGTCCGGCGTTGCTTTCCAGCCTCGCGCATGCGCTGTTCCAGTCGAAGGTGACGATCCATTCGGCGCACGTCGCGACCTATGGCGAGCGCGCGGTCGACACTTTCTATGTGACCGACCTGACCGGCGACAAGATCGACACCGCGAGCCGGGTCAAGGCGCTCGAACGCCGACTGGTCGAAGCCGCGTCGGGCGAAGTCGCGGAAGAGATCGAAGCGGATTCGCGAAAATCACCCGTTCGGGCGATGGTGTAGCGTCGCACCAACGGCGATAACGGTGCGGCAGACAGAGGAGACACGACGATGCCGGTATTGGGGATTGGCGGATTGTTCTTTCGGGCGGCCGACCCGGACGCGCTCAACACATGGTATCGCGAGCATCTCGGCGTCGGTGCGGGATGCGCCGCCGAGGATACCGGGCCGGTCGACGAATGGAGCTGGAACACGCAGGGCGGGCCCGTCGTGTTCTCGCCGTTCAAGGCGGCAACCGATTATTGGGCGGCGGACAAGCAGTACATGCTCAACCTGCGCGTGAGCGATATCGACGGGCTGATCGCCAGCCTGACCGCGAGCGGGATCGAGGTGATCACCAAGCCCGAATGGAACGACCCGTCGATCGGCAAGTTCGCACGGACCCACGATCCCGAGGGTAACGCGATCGAGTTGTGGGAACCGCCGGCGGCGTAATCCGGACGCGTCACGGCCGTTCGTGGCGTGGCTGATACAATCCTAGTTTACCGCCGCCGGGCAACGTGATCTTGGTCAGCCGGCCCCATGGTTGCGCCGTCACCGGGTCGCACGCCACGCCCTTCGCCGCGAGCGCGGCGATCTCGGCATCGACATCGTCGCACATCAGGAAGAATTCGTGGTGGTTGTTGGTCTCGCCCGGATGCACGGCGACCTCGGATTCGGGCAAGGCGAAGATCAGCCAGCCATGCCCCACATCGACGTGACGGAATTCGAGCACGTCGCGCAGGAACGCGCGATCGGCATCGGCATCGGACGAATAGATGACGACATGCGCGCCGTTGATCATCGCACCTCCCGGTTACTTAGGCGATAGGACCATCAACATCTGTCGCCCCTCCATTCGGGGGTACGACTCCACCTTGGCGTCCTCTACGGTGTCGTCCTGGACCCGCTTGAGCAAGTTCATGCCGAGCTGGCCGTGGCTCAGTTCGCGACCGCGGAAGCGCAGCGTGATCTTGACCTTGTCGCCCTCGCCGATGAACTTGTGCACCGCCTTCATCTTCGTCTCATAATCATGATCGTCGATGTTGGGACGCATCTTGATCTCCTTGATCTCCTGCGTCTTCTGGCTCTTGCGCGCGAGGTTGGCCTTTTTCTGGGCCTCGTACTTGAACTTGCCGACATCGAGGAACTTGGCGACCGGCGGGTCGGCGTTGGGCGACACTTCGACCAGGTCGAGACCCAGTTCGTTGGCCTGCTCCATCGCTTCCTTGGTGTACATGACACCGAGATTCTCGCCCTCGTGGTCGATCACGCGGACCTTGGGCGACTGGATGAATTCGTTGAATCGGGGGCCGTTCATCGGCGGCGCCTGCAAAGGCCGGCGCATATTGGGCGGTGGGATAGGTAGAGCTCCTGTGGTTGTTGGACGGTCGATATAGTGTTTTTGTGGGAAAGGCGAAAGCCTCCCCGCGATGTCAGGTCAGATCGGGCGGCAACGCCGCCTGGACTAGCTGCGCGGTCACGTCGGCGAGGCTCAAAATCTGCTGCCGTTCGGACCCAAGCTGGCGCAGCGCGACCGTGCCTTCGTCGGCCTCGCGCTTGCCCACAACGAGGAGGTTCGGGACCTTGGCCAAGCTGTGTTCGCGCACCTTGTAGTTGATCTTCTCGTTGCGAAGATCGGTATCGACCCGCAGCCCCGCCTTCCGCAGTTCGGCCGCAACCTGCTCGGCATATTCATCGGCGTCCGACACGATCGTCGCGACCACCGCCTGCACCGGCGCGAGCCAGACCGGGAGCTTGCCGGCATAATGCTCGATCAGGATGCCGATGAAGCGCTCATAGCTGCCGAAGATCGCGCGGTGGAGCATGACCGGGCGGTGGCGCTCGCCGTCCTCGCCGACATAGCTCGCGTCGAGCCGCTCGGGCAGTACGCGGTCGGACTGAATCGTGCCGACCTGCCACGTCCGCCCGATCGCGTCGGTCAGATGCCATTCGAGCTTGGGCGCATAGAAAGCGCCCTCGCCCGGCAGTTCCTCCCAGCCGTATTCGGGTGTATTGAGCCCGGCTGCTGCGACCGCGTCGCGCAGTTCGTTCTCGGCCTTGTCCCAATCCGCTTCCGATCCAAAGCGATTGTCGGGGCGTAGTGCGAGCTTGATCGCGTACTTGAACCCAAAATCGCGATAGATGCGGTCGGCGAGGCGGCAGAAATCCTGCACTTCGTCGACGATCTGGTCCTCGCGGCAGAAGATGTGCGCATCGTCCTGCGTAAACTGGCGCACGCGCATCAGCCCGTGAAGCGCGCCGTGCGGCTCGTTCCTGTGGCAACAGCCGTTTTCATACAGCCTGAGCGGCAGGTCGCGGTACGACTTGATCCCCTGGCGGAAGATCAGGACGTGCGCCGGGCAGTTCATCGGCTTGAGCGCCATCCAGTCGCCCTTGCCCGACACCAACGCGCCCTCATCCTCGACGTTCGGCACTTCGTCGGGGATGACGAACATGTTCTCTCGATACTTCCCCCAATGGCCGGACTGCTCCCATTGGCGCGCATCCATTACCTGCGGCGTCTTGACCTCGCGATAGCCGGCGGCGTCGATCGCGCGGCGCATATACGCCTC
>NZ_JAQGKZ010000059.1 GCF_028289855.1 Sphingomonas bacterium
TGCGCCCCAGCCGAGCGGCGACGTCCATCCGTTCCGCTTGCGCTTCGGGGAGCTCGATATCGGCTACACGCTCAACACTGCGTCGCGCACCGTGACGCTGGAGGATATCGAGCATTTCGCCGACTTCACCGGCGACACCTTCTACGCGCACATGGATGAGGAAGCCGCCGCGGCCAATCCGTTCTTCCCCGGTCGCGTCGCGCATGGCTATCTGATCCTGTCGTTCGCTGCCGGGTTGTTCGTCGACCCGGCGCCCGGGCCAGTCCTCGCCAATTACGGAATCGATAACCTCAGGTTCCTCAAGCCCGTGACGCCGGGCGAAGCGATCAAGGTCGCGCTGACGGTAGGGAGCAAGACGCGGCGCAACGAGCAATATGGCGAGGTCCGGTGGGCGGTCGCGGTGACCGATAGCAGTGGAGATACCGTCGCAACCTACGACCTGCTCACGATGAACGCGCTCTAAGGGGCCGACGGGACATGGATTACGGTCCGACGACAAAGGAGGAATTGCAGCGCACTCAGCTCGAACGCCTGCGGTGGACGGTCGAGCACGCCTGGCGCAACGTGGCCACGTTTCGTGCCGCGTGTGAGGCCAAGAGCGTCACGCCTCGTGAAATCCGGTCGCTCGCCGATGTCGCGCGCCTGCCGTTCACGACCAAGGCCGATTTGAGAGCCACTTATCCCTTCGGCTCGTTCGCCGTGCCGCAGGACAAACTCTCCCGCATTCATGCATCGTCGGGAACGACGGGCACACCGACGGTCGTGGGCTACACCGCAGACGACATCCGCACTTGGTCGTCGCTCGTCGCTCGAAGCATCCATGCAGCTGGCGGGCGCCCTGGCATGAAGGTGCATATCGCCTATGGCTATGGCCTGTTCACCGGCGGGCTCGGCGCGCATTACGGCGCCGAAGCCCTCGGCTGCACGGTCATCCCGATGTCGGGCGGACAGACCGAGAAGCAGGTCAAGCTGATCCAGGATTTCCGCCCCGAGGTCATCATGGTCACGCCGAGCTACATGCTCGCGATCCTCGACGAATTCCGGCGGCAAGGTATAGATCCGCGAAGCTCGTCGTTGCGCATCGGCATTTTCGGCGCCGAGCCCTGGACCGAAGCGATGCGGCGCGAAATCGAGAGTGCGTTCGATCTCGCCGCGACCGACATTTACGGTCTGTCCGAAGTCATGGGGCCGGGCGTCGCGCAGGAGTTCCGGGACCAGTCAGGTCCAACCATCTGGGAAGACCATTTCCTGCCCGAGGTCGTCGATCCCAAGACCGGCGAACCGCTTCCCGACGGCGAGGAGGGCGAACTCGTCTTCACCTCGCTAACCAAACAGGCGCTGCCGATAATCCGGTATCGAACGCGCGACCTCACTCGATTGCTGCCGGGCCAGACAGTGCCGCATCGCCGGATGGCGAAGATCGTCGGCCGGTCGGACGACATGCTGATCATCCGCGGCGTCAATGTGTTCCCGACGCAGATCGAGGAAATGCTGCTCAAATGCGCGGCACTCGCACCGCATTTCGTGATCGAGATCAGCCGGGCGGACCGCATGGACGAAGTGACGATTGAAGTGGAGCCTCGCGCCGGCATCGATCCGTCGCATGGCCAGGCGCACGCGGCGATGCTGTCGGGCTATATCAAGGAGAATGTCGGCATCAGCGCACGTGTGGCGCTTTGCGAACCCGGCCGCATTGCCCGATCGCAAGGCAAGGCGTCGCACGTTCGGGATCTGCGTCCGAGCGAACGCGAATTTGCCGGGGCACCGTGTTAGGAGCCCCGAGCAGAACGGAATCCATCCAGGGAAAAGGCAACGTGCCGTTCGAAGTTCACATCGACACTGAGCGCAATCGGCTCAACATCACCCTCACAGGGTTCGCGTCGATGGATGACGTGCGGCGGTTCGAGGAAGACTTGCGGCTGGCGTTTACTCAATTACCGTCGCATCGCGGTCCGCATCAGCTTCTCTACGACGTGTCAGCCGCGAAGATCCAATCGCAGGAGGTGGTCCATGCGCTTCGACAGGCGGCGCTTCACTCACCACGAACCTCCGCTTTCGCGCTGGTCAACGCGAGCGCACTCGCCGGCCGCCAGTTGAGCCGCATCTTCCTCGGTGCCGCGGCACATGTCTGCCACGATCGCGATGCCGCGGTCCGCTGGCTGGACGCCAAGCTCGGCGATTTACAACCCTCTCCACAGAAAGTCGAACCATGACGGTCAAGCTCATCGCCCTGTACACGAAGCCCGACGACGAGGCGGCCTTCCTGGAGCATTACCAAACGGTCCACCTGCCGCTCGTCGAACAGACGCCGCATCTCGAGAAGACGGTGATCCATCGCGTGACCGGCGCACCGTTCGGCGAACCCGCTTACTTCCTGATCGCCGAGATGTATTTTCCCGATCGTGCCCAGTTCGACGAGGCGATGGCGTCTCCGGAAAACCGCACCGCCGGCAAGGACCTAATGAGCTTTGCCAAGGGCCTGTTCACGCTGTTGATCGCGGAATAGCCGGGCTGCGACGGTGCCGGCGCAGCCTATCGATCAGGCCTGAGTATAAAGCCCCCTCGCCTGGCCAAACAGCCGGACGAGCCCGAGCAGCGTCTCGATGTTCGGCACCGCGATGCCGAGCGCGCTCGCGATCTCCGCGGGCGCGGCGGCGATCTGGTCGATCTCGAGCGCCCGGCCCGCTTCGGCGTCCTGAAGCATCGACGTCTTGAACGCCCCGAGCTTGCGGGTCACCTGGTTCCTGTCCTCGCCGCGCTCGCCGATGGGGCAGCCGATGCGCGATCCCACCTCGCGCGCCTCGGCCATGACCGCGAGCACGAAGCGATTGACCAGCGGATCGTCGAGAATGCGGTCGCAGGTAGCGCCGGTGAACGCCGAGATAGGGTTCATCGTCATGTTGCCCCACAATTTGTACCAGATGTCCTGCCGGATCGATCCGCTTCGCGTAACGTCGAAGCCTGCCGCCGCGAATGCATCGGCGACTCTGTCGAGGCGCTCGCTGCGCTGTCCCACCGGCTCGCCGAGGATGAGTCCGTTGCCCGCCTTGTGCACCACGCGGCCCGGTGCTGGCGCCGTGACCGAGCCATGAACGACCGAGCCGATTACCCGGTCGAAGGGCAGCGCTTCCGCGATGATTCCGTCCGGATCGATGCTGGAGAGCGGCATCGCCGGGAGTTCGCCGCCGCCGGCAAGCAGGAACCACCAGGGAATGCCGTTCATCGCCGGAACAACGACCGTGTCTTCCCCGATCAGGGGACGCAGCCGCGGCGCCAGCCTCGCGAGTGCGGGGCCCTTGACCGCGATCACGACGACGTCCTGCTCGCCCAGCTCGGCCGCGTCCTCGGCGGCGGCAACGCTCGCCTCGACGGTTTCGCCGGCGGTTTCCAGCCACCATGGCCCCGACCGTAGCGCCGCCAGCGTGTTGCCACGGGCGACCACAGAGACCTGCTGCCCGGACCGCGCGAGGCGGACGCCCATCCATCCGCCGATCGCACCGGCTCCGGCAATGGCGATACGCATGGTCGTTCCTCTCAATAGACGGCGGTGGTGGCCTTGCCGCCGCCACCAACGAAATCGCGCAATAGCTCATCGCTGCCGCGCGTGAGCAATCCGGCATCGGTACCGACCGCCAGGAACGCGCTGCCGAGATCGAGGCATGCGCGGCCGAACACCGGATCGGTCGTCAATAATCCGGACGGTTTGCCGAGTTGCTTCAACCGCTTGATGGCCACCTCGATCCGCTCGACCACTTCCTCTGAACCGGGGCGCCCTCGATACCCCAGCGAGGCGGCAAGGTCAGCCGGACCGATGAATACGCCATCGACGCCATCGACGCTCGCGATCGCGTCGAGGTTGGCCAAGCCCGCCGCTGTCTCGATCTGGAGCAGCAGGCAGACCTGTTCGGAGGCGCGGTCGAGATAATCGGGGACCCTGCCCCAGCGCGATGCGCGGACGATCCCTGCAGCGACGCCGCGCACGCCTTCGGGCGGATAGCGGACCGCGCGGACCAGGTCTGCCGCCTGCTCGGCGCTCTCGACGAAGGGGATCAGCAGCGTCTGGAATCCGATGTCGAGATATTGCTTGGTCAGCCATGTCTCGCCCGACGGCAGCCGCGCGACCGGATGCACCGGATAAGCCGCCACCGCCTGCAGCTGCGCAAGCAACGACGGTATGTCGTTGGGTCCATGTTCGCCGTCGAAGAGCAGCCAGTCGAACCCCGCGCCCGCACATATTTCCGCGGCGATAGGGCTCGCCAGTACTTGCCACAGCCCGATCTGGGGCCGGCCCTCGCGGAGCGCCGCCTTGAAACCGTTGGCGAGCGGGAACGCGCCGGTCATGCGAACCGCACCGCGATCGCACCAAGCGGGCCGTAATCGGCGTGGAAAGTGTCGCCCGCGCGGATCGGCACGGGCGCGGCGAACGAGCCGCCGAGCACGATCTCACCCGCCGCGAGCGAAACGCCATGCGGGGCGAGCTTGTTGGCCAGCCATGCCACGCCATGCGCCGGATGGTTGAGGACGGCGGCGGCGACGCCGGACTCTTCGATCCCGCCGTTACGATAGAGCAATGCCGAAACCCAACGCATGTCCACCGCGTCCGGCTTTACCGGCCGGCCGCCGAGGATGATCGCGGCGTTGGCGGCATTGTCGGCGATCGTGTCGGTGACCTTGCGCGTCGCGCCGCTGGCCGGGTCCACGCGTTCGATCCGCGCGTCGATCACTTCGAGCGCGGGGATCACATAGTCGATCGCATTGAGCACGTCGGTGATCGCGATCCCCGGCCCTTCGAGCGGATGCTTCAGCACGAACGCAAGCTCGACTTCGATGCGCGGCTCGATGAAGCGATCGAACGGAATATCGCCGCCTTCGGCGAACAGCATGTCGTCGAGCAACGTACCGTAATCGGGCTCGGTGATGTTGGCGACGCGCTGCATCGCGCGGCTCGTGAGCCCGATCTTGTGCCCGATCGCCGACCGCCCGCCGGCGATCTTCGCGTCGGCCCAGGCGCGCTGGATCGCATAGGCGTCGTCGATCGTGAGGTCGGGAAATTGCAGCGAGAATTGCGCGATCTGTGACCGGTTGCGCTCGGCCTGATCGAGTCGGCGGGCAAGCTCCGCGACGCTGCCTTGGTCGAGTGACATCAGCTCGCTCCTCCGATCACTTTGCCCGGATTCAGGATATTCAATGGGTCCAACGCGTGCTTGATCGCCTTTTGGAGCCGCAACTCCACGGGCGATTTGAGGCGCGCCGCTTCGTCGCGGCGGAGCACGCCGAGCCCGTGTTCGGCGGAAATCGTGCCGCCGTGCCGCATCACTATGTCGTGGACCAGCGTGTTGAGATCGTCCTGCATCGCCAGGAACGCGGCGGCGTCCTGTTCTGGCGCCGGCGAGAAATTATAGTGGAGGTTGCCGTCGCCGATATGGCCGAAGGTCACGCGGCGTGCATCGGGCCAGCGGGCGGCTACCGCCGCATCGGCGTCGTCGAGAAAGCGCGCGATCGCCGAGACCGGGACGGCGATGTCGTGCTTGATCGTCTTGCCGATCGCGCCCTGCGCCTCAGAGATGTTTTCGCGGATCGCCCAGAACGCGGCCGACTGGCTCAAGGATTCGGCGATTGCGGCGTCGAGGACCATCCCGGCTTCCAGCGCGCCGGCCAGCACGTCTTCGAGCTGGGCACGAACGGATTCGTCGTCGCTGAATCCGCTGAACTCAATCAGCAGATACCACGGAGCAATGCCGAGCAGACGCCGCGCCGCCGGCTGGTGCTCGACCACGAGCGACATGCAAACCTCGGACAGTATCTCGAACGCGGACAATTCGCCTTGATGGCGCTGCCGAACGAGGCCGAGCAGCGCCAGCGCCGATGCGGGGTTTTCCAGCGCGACGAACGCCGTCGCGCGCGCGAGCGGCCGCGGATGGAGTTTGAGTACCGCGGCAGTGATGATGCCCAGCGTGCCCTCCGATCCGATGAACAGGTCGCGCAAGTCGTATCCGCTATTGTCCTTGCGCAGACCCCGCACGCCGTCCCAGATCTCGCCATCGGCGGTCACGACTTCGAGACCGAGGCAAAGCTCGCGCGCCATGCCGTATCGCAGAACCCCCGTGCCGCCCGCGTTGCAGGCAAGATTGCCGCCAATCGTGCACGAACCCTCGGCGGCGAGGCTGAGCGGGAAATAGCGATCCACACGATCGGCCGCGTCCTGCACCGATTGCAGGATGCACCCCGCCTCCACGGTGATGCTGTCGTTGACCGTATCGATCTCACGAACCCGGTTGAGGCGGGCCAGCGAAAGCACGATCGCCTCGCCCGTCCCATCCGGCGTGGCGCCACCCGACATCCCGGTATTGCCGCCCTGCGGGACGATCGGCACCCGGCGTTCGGCGCACCAGCGTACCACCGTGGCAACGTCCGCAGTGCTGTCGGGCTGGACGACGGCGCGCGCGCGCCCGGTCCACAGGTTGCGCCAATCGGTGAGGAACGGCGCCATGTCGGCCTGATCGGCCAGCAATTTGCCGGCGAAGGCCGAGCGCAGATCGGAGAGGCCGGTCATCGGCCGGTCAGCCGCGGCTTGCCAGCTGGTAATTGGCCTTCAAATCCTCGCGCACGCGCTCGTCGCACCCGAGCGCGACGCGGCGCACCTCGGGCGTATCCATCGGTGGGTGCCCGATGCCAGATGCGCGTAGGAGCGGACCCGCGATCACCGTATTTTTCAGCCTGCCGATATTGCTGATCTCGACCTCGATCACGTCGCCGGGATCGAGCGATCGCGAATGCGCGGGCGTGCCAGTCGAGATGATGTCTCCGGGCATCAGCGTGATGTAGCGGGCGAGATCGGCGATCAGATAGTCGACGCCCCAGATCGTCTCCTCGCCGATATGCGCTTCCTGTACCAACAGGCCATTGCGGTAGGTGCGAAGCGTCTGCTTGCGCGGATCGATGCCACGGACGATCCCAGGCCCGACCGGGCAGAACCCGTCCATCCCCTTCACCCGCAGCATCGACCCCTGATCGGTATCGCGGAAATCCTGTGCCCCCATGTCGAGCAAGGGCAAGAAACCGGCGATATGGTCCCAGGCTTCATCGGGCGTGATGTTGCGGGTCACCCTGCCGATCACCGCGGCATATTCGCCCTCATAGTTCAGGTAACGGACGCCCTCGGGCTTCACGAGCTGACCATTGTGCCCGTTCAACGCGGTCGACGGCTTGGTGAAATAGGTCGGCGTCGCGCTCGGTTGCGGCTGGTTGCGCGTCTCCATGCTGCGCGAGCGATAGCTGATATGGACCGCGATGATCTTGCTCGGCATCCCCTCCAGCGGCGGCAGGTGGATCAGCGCGGCGGGATCGACCCGGCGGCCATCGTCGAGACGAAGCTCGCTGCCGTCCATGGTTCCCCAATAGGCGGTGCCGTCGAGCAGCACGCGCCGCCGCTCGATCCTTGGGCCGTCGAGCACGCTCATGCCACGTCTCCCCCGGCCAGCGCCGGCTCAACGTCGAACCAGACGTGGATGTTGCCGGTGCCCCGTGCATTCTCATAATCGGAGAGCGGCTCGCCCGGCGCCCGCGATTCCGCGCCGCCCATCGCGCCGATCATCTGCAGATAGTGCCCGCCCAAGCCCTCCCAGGGGATTTTGGCATATTCGATCGGGAACCGTTCGAGAATCAGGTCGTGCCGCCCCTCTCCCATCAGCGCGATCGCCTCGCGGTCGCTCGCAACGAGGCGCGGGTCCGACACATTGTCGGGATGATAGATGCGGGGGTTTTTCTGTTGCCAGTCGATGTCGTTGAACTTGTGGCTTAGCGCCCCCGACGCGAGCAGCACCACGCGATCACCGCTCCGGCGGATCGCCTCGCCGATGACTTCGCCCGAGCGCAGAAAGCTGTCGCTGTTGCAGTTCTGGCAATTGCTGACGGTCATGATCCGCTCGCGCGCTCGGAGCTTATTGACGACATTGACGGTGGCATAATGCCGCGGAAGCGCTTCCTCTTCGACGACGCGGCCCATCAGGCCCTGTTCCTCCGCGACCGTCTGGCACAGCCGCGCCAGATCGGGCGCACCGCGATAGTCATAAGCCTGGCCGAACAAATACCACGGCATCTCGTCCGAGATGTAGGTGCCGGCAAAGGCTTCGCCGCCGTCGTAGAGATGATAGCCGGTGGTGAACCAGTGCGTGTCGAAGATGACCAGCACGTCTGGCCGCACCGCGTCGATCTTCGCCCGCAGCCGGTCGAATCCTGCAATCAGGTCAGAATCCGCGCCGTTCCCCATCTGGATACGGAAACTCTCGTCCTGCATCAGGCCGGGGTGGTGCGAGACGATCGCTGCGCCGACGATGGAACCCATAGTTTCCTCCCTCATCGGTGACTGAAGCTGGGTTTGAACGGCTGTTTGGGGATGACGACGTCCTTGACGTCGCTGAAGAATTCGAAGCTCCACGCGCCGCCTTCGCGCCCGATCCCCGACTGGCCGCGCCCGCCGAACGGTGCGGCGAGGTCGCGGATGCCGAAGCTGTTGACCCAGATGAAGCCGGTCCGGACGCGGTCGGCGATCGCCGTGGCGTGGGATTCTTCGCCGTAGCAGACGCCGCCCAAGCCATAGGCAGAGTCATTGGCGAGCCGCACCGCCTCGGAATCGTCGGCGAAGGTCTGGAGCGTCAGGACGGGCCCAAACACTTCCTCCTGGACGATCTCCGCGTCGGGCGCGACGTCGGCCAGCATGGTCGGCTTGTAATAGAGAGCGCCGAAGCGGTCGGGCTCGCCGCCCCAAAGCAATGTCACCCCCGCCGCTTTGGCGCGCTCGACATAGCTGGTCACGCGCTCGATCTGGCGGGGATGGATGATCGGGCCGACCTCGGTCGCCTCGTCACGCGGATCGCCCACGACCAGTTGCTCGACGATCGCGCGCATTCGTTCGACAAAGGCGTCGCGGACCCGCTCATGGACAAGGAAGCGCGTGCCCGCGAGGCAGACTTGGGTGGCGTTGCGGTACATCAGCGCGCCGGTCGCCGCGGCGGTGTCGAGATCGGCGTCCTCGAGCACGATGAAGGGCGACTTGCCGCCCAGTTCGAGGCTGCACGGCACGAGGTTCGCGCCGGCCGCGCTCGCGATGATGCGCGCGGTCGCGACCGAGCCAGTGAAGGAAATCCTCGCGATGTCGGGATTGGCCACCAGCCGCGCGCCGGTGGTGGCGCCCCGCCCCTGGACGACGTTGAAGACCCCTGGCGGGAGCCCCGCATCGTGGGCAGCGTCGGCTAGCAGCGAGCAGGTGAGCGGCGCCCATTCGGGCGGCTTGACCACGACGGTATTGCCCGACGCGAGCGCCGGACCGACCTTCCACGTGCTCAGCATCAATGGCGCGTTCCACGGCGTGATGATCACGCACACCCCCGCCGGATCGTGCCGGACGCGATGGATCGCCTGTGGCGTCTCGATCACCTTGTCCTGCAGCGTCAGCGCGGCCTCGGCAAAGAAGGTGATGTTGAGCATCGCGCGCGGCACGATGCCATGCCGCATCCGCGACAGCAGCACGCCGGCATCGGTCGATTCGGTCAGGCAGAGCAAGTCCCCGCGCTTGCCGATTTCCTCCCCGAAACGCCGGAGATAGGGCAGCCGCCCCTCGGCGCCGAGAGCTGCCCAGCCCGGGAATGCGCGGCCGGCGGCGGCGACCGCTGCATCGGCTTGCGCGTCGCTCGCCTGCGCGACGCGTCCAAGCACGTGCTGGTCGATCGGAGAAAACAGCTCGAACGTCTCCGCCGACGCGACACGTTCACCGTCGATGTAGTGCAGCGGCGAAATGCCCTGCTGGCCAATCCAGTCACTGCCCATGACGATCCTCTCGGAGTCTGCCTAGCCGTGCACATTGTATCGATTAAGCGAAAGTTCTTGTACAATTGTATAGGATATCTGCACAATGCTCCCATGACGCCGCGCTTCACGCCACGCCAGATCGAGGCTTTTCTTGCCGTCGCGGAGCTGCAGAGCTTTCGGCTGGGCGCGTCGCGGATCAACGTCACGCCGTCGGCGATCAGCAATCTGATTGGCGAGCTAGAGGATTCGCTCGGCTTCGCGCTGTTCGAGCGGACCACGCGCAGGGTCGCGCTGACCGCGGCGGGCAGGCGCTTCCTGCCGTCGGCGACGGCGGTACAGCGGCAGATCGCGCAAGCCGTGACCGCGGCGGCGGATATTCGCGATGGCGCTACACAGGTCGTCCGCATCGCGGCGCCGCTGACACTGGCGGCGACCTTGCTTCCCTATCTGATCGCGACGCGCCCCAAGCCCCAGCGTATCGCGGTCCGGATCATCGACACCCCCGTCGTCTGGCTCGCGGATCGCGTGGCGATCGGGGAAGCCGATCTGGCCATCGGTCCCGACCGCGAATGCCCGCCGCATATCGCGCGATCGCCGATCAGCCCCACTCCCTGGCAGCTTTGGATGGCGCCGGATCACCCGCTTGCCGGCCGCGAATCGATTCCGTGGCACATGCTCGAACGGCTCCCGATGGTGGCCGCCGGGCGCGATCACGAGCAGAGCATCTGGCCGCACATCGTCGCTAGCGGCACGACGCCGCCCCGGCACGTCCAGATCGTCGAACATATCACGACAACTTTGGGCCTCGCCGCCGCCGGGCAGGTCGCGACCTTCTCGCCGGACTATGTCGCCCCGCTGGCGGCGGCGTTCGGGCTCGTCGGACGCCCGCTGGTCGAGCCCGATATCGAGCGTTCGCTTTGCCTCTATGCGCGCGCCGCAGACCGCATGTCCGCGGCCGTCCAAACGGTGTTCGATCACATCAAAACGGCGACGCCGGTGCGATTGGCGACCGGATAACGACTGGCGAGCGCGGCAATTGGTTTTGAAAATCAATCTCCGGCCGGATTCGAAATAGCACGAAACGGTGTGGCGGGGTTAGGATCGGGTCAAAAGGGAGAGAGGCGATGTCCGACCGTATGGCTACCGAAAGGAGCACGACGTGACCTATGCTCCCGCCCCCGAATTTCAGGATCTCTACAACGTCTTTACCGGCGTTCCCGACAGTATCGGGGCGCATCTGAACGGCCGTTATGGCGAGCTCTCGGCGCAGAATCCTTTGCTCGTCGTGACCGGCAGCGACTTCGTCCTCTTTCCCGGCGGCGGCCGTGCGCCCCACCGCGAAAGCTTCCGCAATTCGATGCGCGGCTTCGTCGAACTGACCGCGGTCTCGCATATCGGCGTCGCAGTGCCGTTCCTGATCCGGCTCAAGGAACTCGGTTTTACCGATTGGGAGAGCGACGCCCGGCGCTTCATCGCCAGCATGAACCGCCTGCGCGCGGCCAACACGCTCGCTTATTGGCGCGATACCGCGGCGGTCGAGGCTTGGCGCGGCCGCGAGGAGAAGATCACCGACCTCGTCGACTATAGCTGCGATGTCGCGCTTAACTTCATGGCACGCGGGCTTGCCGATCCCGATAGTTTCACCTTCCCTTATGTGCGGGAGACCTTTCTCGATCCGGTCGACAATCCCGCGGCTCCCGTGCCGATGAACGACATGATGGCCGCCACTTTCGCGCTGGTCTTTCTCGATTCCGGTTTCCGCATCACCCGGTGGCTTCGCGCGCAGGAGATCGACTGGTCGCGGCTGATGGTGATCTTCAGCGGGCGCGCCGGCCGGCCGACGGCGGGCCTCACTTGGCAGTCCAATTCGGCGTGCTACGTCCTCCACCGGGCATCAAACGAGCAGCTGCCGCCCGAGCGCGTCTATATCGCGCCGCACGCCCCAAGCCTCGACGTCGCCGCGCTCGAAACGCCCGAGGGGACTGCGCGGGTCGAGGCGGAATTCCGCAAGATCTGGTTCAGCACGCGCGCGACCGTCGAAATGGGGCGTGCCATGTATGCGGACTATCCCGCGTTCCGTCCGATGGTCGAGAACGCGCCGGTCGTGGATGCCGATACCGACGTGCTTGGCGAACTGCCCAAGGTGAAGTCGCCGGAGGATCGGCGGGCGTTCGTCACACTGCTGCGCTTCGTGATGGAGGACCCGCGTCAGCAACTCGCCAACGCCTCTGCCCATTATATCGTCGATCAGCTGAGCGAGAACGACAACCGGCCCGAGCGTGTGCGCGTCCCGGGTTTCGACAACGTGGACTATCCGCGGCGTAGCCCGCGCAACTAGGTCGCCATGCCCACCCGATCGGTCGACGTCGCGTCCTGACCTGCGGGAGCTGCCGCAAAGTCGAATAGCTGGCGCGGATTGTCGACCAGGATCATCCGTCGAGTCACCGCGTCGGGCGCCCAGATCGCCAGCGCGTTGAGCAGCTCGCCGGTGTCGCGCGTGCCGTCGGGAATATGCGGCCAGTCGGAACCCCACAGCACTTTCTGCGGCGCGGCCGCTACGATCGCCCTGGCGACGCGGTCGACCGCTTCGAGGCTCGAATGCCGGGCCAGACGATACGGCGCGCTCAACTTGAGCCAGCAATGGCCATCGCGCAGCAGACCGAGCATGCGCTCGAAATCGTCCTCGGTCAGGCCGTCCTTCGCCAGCATATATCCCATATGATCGACGACGAACGCGATCTCGAGTTCCGCAAGCATGTCCATCGAATCGCGGACGATCGCGCCCGGCGTGTAGAATTGCAGATGCCAGCCAAGCGGCGCCACGCGGGCGGCCATCTGGCGGATATAGGCATGGATCTCCGCGATCGGCAGCGACGCCCGCTTGAACAGATCGAGCCGGACGCCGCGCACCCCGGCGTCATGAAGGCGCTCGAGTTCGACGTCGCTCACGCTTGGTTCGATATTGACGATGCCGCGCGCGATTGGACCGGCGTCGGCCAAAGCGTCGATCAGGCACGAATTGTCGGTGCCGTAGAAGCTCGGCTGGACGATCACGAAATTGTCGATGCCCAGCACGGGCATGAGTTTCAGGTAATGGTCCAGCCCTCCGTCGGGCAGCGTGTAATTGGCGTCGGGGACACTCGGATAAAGCAGCGGCGTGCTCGGGAATTCGCCGCGCGCTTCGAAGACATGCATGTGCGCGTCGCACGCGCCCGCGGGCATCGCGAACGCAGGACGTTCGAGGCTCTGCGCGGGGCGCATCTTCGTGCTGATTTCGTTCGGATCACCGGGCATTCTATTCTCCAGAAAAGTCGGGGCGTCAGGCGTCCGCCATGTGGGCGCGCCATTCGTCGGCGCGCTGATTGATCACGCCGGCCAGCATGTCCGTGTCGATCCCGGCAAAGACCAGCGGCGCGAAGCCCATGTCGAGCAACTCGCGCCAATGCCCAGCATCGGCCACACCGCCGATCACCGCGAGCTTGCCGGCGGCGCGTGCGGCTGCGGCAACCTTGGCGCACGCGTCGAGGATCGCCGGGTTGCGCACTTCGCCGGGACAGCCGTAATCGGCGGTCAGGTCGTTGGTCCCGATGCCCAGGATATCAACCCCGTCGACCGCGGCGATGTCCGCGATGTTTTCGATGCCGAGGCGCGATTCGATCAGCACTTGAAGCAGGACATCGTCGTTGGCGCGTGTCGTGAGCTCGGTCGCCGGCATGCGGGCAAAGCCATGGTGCGGCAGCATCGCCAGCGCCGAGCGCTGCCCGCGAGGCGGAAAGCGGCACGCGTCGGCGGCATCGCGCGCCGCCGCCGCCGTTTCGACCTTGGGAACGATGATCCCGCTCGCGCCGCAGTCCAGCAGACGTCCAATGACGCCATATTCGCGTTCGGGGACCCGGACCCACGCTCCCATCCCCAGATCCATCGCGGTCGCCGCGAGCGCCGCCGCGCAATCGATCGAGAGGCTGGCATGTTCGAGGTCGATCCAGATGACATCGTACCCCGCCGCCGACGCCATGCGGATGATCTCGCCTGTCCGGGCGTTACGGATACCGAGTTGGATAATCGGTTCGGAAGCCAGCAGCCGGTCGCGGATCGACCGGACCTGCTCACGCTCCTGTGATCTGTAGCGTGTCATTCCAGCCCCTCTCGTGGCTATGTTCTTGAGCCGAAGCCGTCCGGCGCCTTGGGGGCGCGCCAGATACGCTTCGTTCCGGGATGCAGATTGCCGTTGCTTTGCCGCGTATGCTAATTCACGCTCCACCCCATATTGATTGAAGCTCCGCATCAATGAACCTGCGCCAGATCCAATATTTCGCCGTTCTGGCCGAGGAGCTCCACTTCCGGCGCGCGGCGGAACGGCTGGCAATCACGCAAGCGCCCCTGTCGGTGGCGATTCAGTCGCTCGAACGCGAACTCGGCACGATGCTGTTCCGCCGGACGCAGCGGCGGGTCGAACTGACCGAAATGGGCATGGCGTTCCGCCGCCACGCGACCGAGATACTCGAGCGGATCAATTTCGGCGTCAGCGACATGAAGGAACTGGTCGCCGGTAACGCGGGGCGCTTGCGCGTCGGCTTCACCTCGGCCGCGCCGCTTCTGACCTTCTTTCCTAATATGATCGCGTCGTTCTGCCTGCGCTATCCTAAGGTCCAGGTCACGCTGCACGATTTGCCGTCGGCCAGTCAGATCACGGCCTTGCAAGCGCATGAGATCGATGTCGGGATCATGCGCGGCACCGGGCAGGGCCAGGTCGCGGACGTTGCCTATACCCGCTTGTTTCGCGACAAGCTCATCGTCGTCATGCGCAACGACAATCCGCTGGCGGCCAAACCCGAGCTCAGCCTCGCCGATCTGCGCGACGAGAAGTTCCTGTTCTACCCGCCGCGAGCCGGTATCGGCATCGGCGATCTTTTGCGCGAATTGTGCGCAAAACGCGGTTTCACGCCGAATGTCGTGCAGGAAGTCATCGATACGTCGGCGCTCGTATGCCTTGCCGCGACCGGGATGGGTATCGCGGTTGTCCCATCGGAGCTTCAGTGCATCCACGTGCCGAACACCGTGTTCAGGACGCTGAGCGACGAAGATATGGTCACCGACGTCTGGCTCGTCGCGCGCGCCGGCGAACCGAGCCCGTTGATCGCCGCGTTCAACACGATCGTGAAGGGCGCGCTCACCGCGTGGAAGAAGGACGACGCGCAAAGTCAGTTCGCGTCGACGGTCGGCCCCGACCCTGTTACGCCGGTCGCGGTCGAAGCTAGCTGATCCCGACACGATTGCGCCGTCCGAAGCAGTATCCGGACGGCGCGTCGACGACCGATATCGATCCGGAAGGCCTGGCCAGCCCGTCTAGAAGTGGAATGCGAGCGTCGCACCGAATTCGCGCGGTCGGCCCAGCAGCTGATACACGATGCCGATGCCCTGGCTGTCGCCAATACTGGTAATATAGCGCTTGTCGGCCAGGTTGGTCCCGAACACGCTCACTTCCCACGGACCCTTTCGCGGCGCGTAGGCGAGCCGCGCACCGATGATGCCGTAGCTTGGCATGAACGACACTGCGGAGTTGATCGGCGTCGAGAAGCTCGACGAGCGGTAGGCGTAATTGACCGACGGCGTCAGCGTTCCGCCTGAACCCAGATCGATCTTGTAACGTGCGCTAACGCCCACGTTCCAGGTCGGCACATAGGGAATCTTGCCAGTGGGAGCAACGATCGCGCCCGGCTGGAGCTTGGTGTATTTGTCGTCGACATAGCCGACGGTTCCCGACAGCTCGAACCCTTTGACGGGTACGATCGTCAGCTCGCCCTCGAAGCCCTGAATACGGGCCTTGGCCACATTGTTGATGTCACTGATGATCTGGTTATTGATCAGAATCTGCCGGGTCAGCTGGATATTGCTATAGTTCGCCCGATAAACCGCAAAATTCGCGCGGATGTGGTGATCGAACAGGTCCGACTTTATACCGGCTTCGTACGACCAGAGCGTCTCCGGCTGGAATTCGGTCAGCGAGACCGCTGTCGCGGGCCGCTGATTGAACCCGCCGCTCTTGTAGCCGCGCGACGCCGACGCGTAGATCAGCACGTTCGGCGTGACCTGGTAGTCGAGCGAGAAGCGCGGCGTGAAGGCGTTGTAATCGCCTTTGAGCGGGGTCGTCGGGACGTAGACAATGCCCGATTCCGGACTGTCGACGAATACCGTCACATCCTTGCGGTCCTCCGTGTAGCGAATCCCCGCGGTAAGACTTAGCCTGGACGTAATTTTGAGCGTGCCCTGCGCGTAGAGCGCGTAGCTGTCAGTCGACTGCGTCGAGATATACCGGCGGCCGATATCGAAGCCGGCAACGTGAAGCGTGCGGTACAGCCCGGGCAGGATCGTCGCGACGTTGAACTCGCTCGCATCTTCTCGGAGGTAAAAGCCGCCGACGATGAAGTTGAGCTTGTCGTCGAACAGCTTGCCGAGCAGCTGAACTTCCTGCGTGTATTGGCGCGACCGGGAATTGCGCGAGATTTCGATATAGGTGGCGGGGCTTCCGTCGGTATCGCGCAGGAAGTAGATATGCGCATTACGATAGGCACTGATCGATTTCAGCGAGAAGCCACCGCCCAGATCGTAGGTCAGCGTTCCGCTAAGGCCGTAAATGCGGTCGCGCGCCGGCTGATAGGCTTGCGAGAAATTGTCATATCTGCCCGACGCCGTGTTGGCCTGGCTAATCGTGATGCCGAGCTGCGGACCGCCGACATTGGCGTTCCACAGGTTGAGCAGATTGGACTGGATGATCTTGGTCTGCCCCGGCGTGACGGTATCAGTATAAGCGGAATAATCGGCCGCGAGATCGATCGTGAGCGCGTTGGTTGGCGCCCAGCGCAGTTTCACGCGCCCCGAAAGGCGGTCCTGATCGCCGAGCCGCCCGAGCCGCTTCCCGTTGATCGCGAGCCGGTCGCCATAGCCGTCTTGGCCCTTGAGATTCACGGCGACGCTCAGCCCCAGCGTATCGCTCGCCGCGACACTGGCATAAGCGCGAGCCTGGAGGAGATTATACGTACCGCCGGTAAATTCGACCCGCACCTGCGGGTCCTTGCCCGGCGTCGCGGTCACGACGTTGACCGCGCCGCCGACGGCGTTCTTGCCGAACAAGGTGCCCTGCGGCCCACGTAGGATTTCCACACGCTGGATATCGGGCAGGTCGAGCGCGCCGCCCGCCGATTTGGCGACATAGGTGCCGTCGACATAGACCGGCACGCCGGGGTCGGAATAGATCGCCGGGTCGGGCTGACCGATGCCGCGGATATAGATGAGCGGCACCGATGCGGTCGGCGCATTTGACCCCGAAGCGTTGATCGACAGGCTGGGCGCGATGCGCGCTAGGTCCGCCACCGACGTGATATTCTGCGCCCGCAAATCCTCGCCGCTAATTGCGGTGACCGCGATCGGCGTCTTCTGGAGCGACTCCTCGCGCCGTTGTGCGGTGATCACGATGTCGTCGATCGCCGGCCCATTGGCGTCAGCCGCCGGCGGCGGGTTGGTGGTCTCTTGGGCATGGGCACCCGTCGGTGCGAGCACCCAAGCGGCGCCGGCCAGCAGCGCCATCCTGACGGCGGCACGAGTAGCAACGGTCGTCATCTTCTCTCCCCTCCTCGCTCGTTTTTTGATTTGCCCGCGGCGCCCCGAGCCGGCGGCCGCAATCCTGGTAGCCAAGAGTTCAATTGAGTTGATCCTCGATGACCTCAGCGGCCGCGAGCGCACAGCGTTCATCGACCGAACTCGGTTCGGCGCCGCTCACGCCGATCGCGCCGATCAGCTGATCGCGCGACCACAGCGGCACGCCGCCTGCGAAAGCCAGCAGGTTGCCATCACCGCGAACCTGAGCAGCGATCGCGGAGTCGCCCTTCGCGAGCGCCGCGACGGCCGATGTCGGCTTGTCGAAAACCCGCGCGGTATTGGCTTTGCGCAACGCCGTATAAGCGTGGAACCCCGCGGTCGTGTCCGGCACGTAGAAGAGCTTTGGCATGCCGGCTGAATCGACGATGCTGACTGCGATCGAATAGCCGTTGCATGCCTTCACTGCAGCCTGGGCGGCGGCGAGCGCCAAGTCCATTGTGGGTCCATCCGCGCGCGCCGGAAACGTCGGTCGCGGCGGCTTCTGATCGTCCGGCAACGGCACGCCGTCGAACAACCGGCCATAATCACCGGGAAACCCCGACGTCTGCGCACCGACTTGCCCCACTGCCGCTGTGAGCGGCACCGCCAGGCAGAGTACGATCGCGTATATCGCTAAGCGTTTCAATCAGCCTCTCCCCGCTGTGTTCATATCGGCACCGATTTAGTCGGCGTCCGGGTTCACCTATTGCTGATGCGAACCGGCGATTTGATCCAATGCATTCTGCGAACGTCATTGATGGCTTGAACCAATCGATTGTAGCGCGTTGGCAGCCGCCATGGCGGGCCGTCGAAAAGACCCATCGCGCCAGCGTTCGCGAAGCGATCAGGCCTTGCCCAGGCTCATCCGTTGCAGCTGCCGGCGACGGTCGACGAAGTGGTGCTTGAGCGCGCCAGACACGTGGAGAAGCAGCAGCGCGAGCATGATCCAGCCGCCCGCGAGGTGCGTCTTTTCGATCTGGTCGTGCAAGGCTTTCTGTTGCTGTATTCCGGCAGGCGCGCTCCCGATTTCGTGGATCGGAGCGATGAGCGGGAGCCGGAACAGACCCCACACCATCAAGGGTCCGCGTGGACCTGCCTGGCCGCTCGGGCGCCCACCGGGCGCCGGTGCCGATCCGGATACCGCCGGCGCGCCAGCGACCGCGGCCCGCTGAGCACCAGAAGCAGGAACCGGATTTGCCGATACCAGTGCCCAACCGGAGAGCGGCAGCGCGACCATCGCGGCGTAAAGCAGGACATGAACCGTCCGCGCGAGACGCGCTTCCCAATCCTTGATCGGCAGGAGCGACGGCGGCCGATGCGTCAGGCGCCATCCGATGCGGACTACCGTCAGCAGCAGGATCGTGATCCCGGAGGATACGTGAAAGATGAAGAACGGCCGAGGCAACACCGGCTTAAGAAGCCCGGACGTGAGGTTGTAGAGGATCAGCGCCGCAATGGCCCAATGAAGCCCGACCGCCACCTTGGTATATCGCTGTTCCGCCGCTTCCGCGATCGGCTGCGGCTCGATTGCCACGTACATGCTGCTCTCTCCGCTCGTGCGTTGACGCCATCGCTCGGCTTGCCGCGACAATGAGGATTGGCCGGCCCCAAGACAAATTGGATTGGCTGGCGCTATTGATTGCTCCGGCGAATTGCAGGCCCGCGAGTGATGGTCATTCGGGCTCGCCCCAGCGGCGACCTAGAGGGGAAGCCCCACATAATTTTCGGCGATCGCGGTCTGCATCGCTTCCGATTCCGCCAAATAGTCGAGTTCCGCCATTTGCATCCGGCGCTCGAACGCACCGTCGTCGGGGAAGCGGTGCATCAGCCGGGTCAGCGACCAGCTGAACCGTTCGGCCTTCCAGATCCGCGCCAGCGCTTTCGCCTCATACTTCTCGAGCAACCGTTCGTCGTCGTGCCTGTAATGGGCGATTAGCGCGTCGGCCAGATAAGTGACATCCGATGCGGCAAGGTTGAGCCCTTTGGCGCCGGTAGGCGGCACAATGTGCGCGGCGTCGCCGGCGAGGAACAGGCGACCGTGGCGCATCGTGTCGCAGACATAGGATCGAAGCGGCGCGATTGATATTTCCAGCGCGGGTCCACGAGCGACCGGGCGGCTGGCGAGTGGCGCGAAGCGAGACGCGAGTTCGTCCCAGATTCGATCTTCGGGCCAATCCTCGACCCGCTCCGTCAGTGGTACCTGGATGTAATATCGGCTCCGCGTCGGCGAGCGCATCGACGCTAGTGCGAAGCCGCGATCGCTGTTCGAATAGATCAGCTCGTCATGACACGGCGGCACGTTGGCAAGAATACCCAGCCAGCCGAACGGGTATTCGCGTTCGAACTCGCGCACGTAGGCGGCGGGGATCGATTTGCGGCTAGGGCCGTGAAAGCCGTCGCAGCCCGCGATGAAGTCGCAATCGATCCGCTTCGAGACGCCGTCCTTTTCATAGGTCACCTGCGGCGCGGCGTCGTCGATGCCATGGAGCGCGACTTGCTTCGCCTCGAACACAATATCCAGCGCCCGTTCCGGCGCGGCGGCGATTAAGTCGCGAGTCACCTCGGTCTGACCGTAGATGGTGACGTGGCGGCCGATCAGCTTCTTTAGGTCGACGCGGATCATTGTATTGCCGGTGGCGATATTGAACCCATGTTCGACCATCCCCTCGGAGTTCAAGCGCTCGTCGATTCCCAGCCGATGGAGCAAGTCGGTTGTGACGGTCTCGAGCACGCCGGCCCGGATGCGGCTTTCGACGTAGTCGCGCGACTGGCGTTCGAGGATGACGCAGCCCACGCCCTCGGCGCGCAACAGGTGCCCGAGCAGCAGTCCAGCCGGACCCGCGCCGATGATCGCGACCTGGGTCTTCATACCGGTGTTTTAGCAATCCGCGTGAGTGGGTCCGTATGAATCGAGGCCGAAGCCGCACCTCCGAGCACAGAGAATCTTAGCTCACTATCCATCCGACTTCGCTCGCGAACGAAGCGTCCAGCAAATCACGAATTGAGCGCGATCGGCCCCTTGGGCGTATCGTTGTTCTGCCGCTTCACCGATCGGCTGCGGCTCGATTGCCACGTCCATGCTCCTCTCTCCGCTCGTCCGTTGACGCCGTCGCTCGGCTTTGCCGCGACAATGAGGATTGGCCGGCGCCAAGACAAATTGGATTGGCTGGAGCTATTGATTGCTCCAGCGAATTGCAGGCCCGCGAGTAATGGTCACTCGGCCGATGCCGCAACTCCGAGCATGAAGAATCCTAGCTCACAATCCATTCGACTTCACTCGCCAACAGAGCGACATCGCGATCAGCCAACGAGTCGTAGCCAAGCGCTAGGCTGCCCCGCCGATGACATCGTCCGGGGCTGAGGCTGGTGGGAGCGGCATATTGCCGCTCTCCTCGAACGAGGAACCACCACCATGCCTAAGCTCAATGATACACAGCTCATCCTGCTGTCGACCGCATCGCGTCAGCCAGACGGCAGTTTCTACCCCCTGCCCGAAACGCTGGGGGGCGGGGGTGATCGAGTAACCCAGGCGATCGCCGCCCTCGTCAAGCGCGGGCTTGCGGCGGAGGGCGAAACGCTCGACGCGGCTCAGGTGCAACGTGTCGACCACGACATCCGATACGGCATGTTCGTCACCGACGCCGGAATGGAGGCGTTGGATGCGGGCGATCACGATGCAGGACCGGTAACGACGCCGCCAACGCCCGCGCCCGCCAGCACGTCAAAGACTAGCGCTGTTCTCGCACTGCTCGAGCGCAGCGATGGCGCGACGATGACCGAGCTCATTGGGGCGACCGGCTGGTTGCCGCACACGACGCGCGCCGCACTAACCGGATTGCGGAAGAAAGGTCATGCGATCGAACGCGGCAAGCGGGATAGCGACACCTGTTATCGCATCTCGGCTGCCGCGTAATGGCGCCGGATATGAACGCCCGCCTCGCCGCCGTATCGATGATGACGCCCGCACAGTTGAAGGACGAGTGGCAGGGGGTCACCAAGACCCCCTGCCCTCGCCTGTCACGAAAATTGTTGAGCCTCGCCTTGGCTTGGGAAATCCAGGCCAAGGCGTTCGGCGGACTGTCGCGTCAGACACAGCAAAAGCTGGCGCAGCTCGCCGATGGCAAGACCCGCACGACCTCAGTGTCGGCTGGCATGCAATTCGCCCGCGAATGGCAAGGTAAGGTCTACGTTGTCACGACCGGTGATGACAATGTGGTCCGTTGGAATGACCGCGACTATCGCTCACTGAGCGAGGTCGCACGCGCGATTACAGGCACCCGCTGGTCGGGCCCTGCCTTCTTCGGCCTCAAGCGAAAGCTGGCCGCATGAAACAGGTCCGCTGCGCGATCTATACCCGCAAATCGAGCGAAGAGGGACTCGAGCAGGATTTCAATTCGCTCGACGCCCAACGCGAGTCATGCGCCGCCTACATCTTGAGCCAAGCGAGCGAAGGCTGGGTCGAGCTGCCGGACCGCTACGATGATGGCGGGCTGTCCGGCGGGACGCTCGACCGCCCTGCCCTCAAGCGCCTCCTCGCCAATGTCGCTGCCGGCAGCATTGATATAATCGTCGTCTACAAGGTTGATCGCCTGACCCGGTCGTTGCTCGACTTCTCGAGGCTGGTCGAGGCGTTCGACAAGGCAGGCACCTCATTCGTGTCGGTCACACAGTCGTTCAACACCACAACCAGCATGGGCCGGCTGACCCTCAACATGCTGCTGTCGTTCGCGCAGTTCGAGCGCGAGGTCACCGCGGAGCGCATCCGCGACAAGATTGCCGCCAGCAAGGCCAAGGGCATGTGGATGGGTGGCTCGCCGCCGATGGGGTACAAACCAAAGGGCCGCACCCTCGAGATCATCGAGGAGGATGCGGCGCTCGTGCGCAATATCTTCAAACGCTATTGCGAGCTCGGAAACGCGTGGTTCGTCGCCAAATCGCTGGCGGGCGACGGAATCCTGACCCCCAGGCGTGTGTCGGCGAAAGGCAATGACTATGGCGGCCGCCCGTTCTCGCGCGGCCATATCTACCTGATATTGAACAACCCGCTCTACGTCGGTCTGATCAAGCACAAGGATCGCACCTACGCCGGCATGCATAAGCGGATCGTCGATCAAGAGACTTGGGACAAAACGCGGCGGATCATGGCAGCGAATTTACAGGGCGGGCCGCGCACGCGCAGGCCGCGCCTAAGTCCGTGCATTATGCGCCAGGGAATGCCGAGTGGGGCCGAAGGCTCATTCGGGAGATGCCCCTCGCCGAATGCGCCGCTCTTCGCGAGAATTCCCTGCAGATTCCCTGCTAAGCACGGAATTAGGGCCGGGGATGCTTGCGAAGGCGACCAACGTTTCGAGAACGGTACTGCCGCCGAACGGCGCAGAGAAATCCGGCGCGAAATGCGGATGAGAGCGTCAATTGTGGCTCTCTGCGGTACCTAAAGGGAGTGTGAAGGGCGCGAGTTTGCGCCAAAAACTCCCTAAGCTCGCTATGTAGCGAAGTCGCATGTGACTGCTTGGCGGAGAGGGTGGGATTCGAACCCACGGTACCTTGCGGCACAACGGTTTTCGAGACCGTCCCAATCGACCACTCTGGCACCTCTCCGCGACGGCAGGTCCACCGCTAGGGCGGGTCGAAGGCGGCGCGTCTAACGTACAAGTTTCGCGCCCGCAACCCGCGCGCTTGTGCGAGGCCGACAAAACTCTACATTGTGGCCATGACCGGTACCGACCCCCATGATCTGCGATCCGATGCCGGCGTTCCGATGCCGCCGATCGCTACTGCGAACTTTTCGATCGGCGATGTCGTGCGCCACCGCGTGTTCGACATTCGCGGGGTGATTTTCGACGTCGATCCGGTCTTCGCCAACAGCGAGGAATGGTACGAATCGATCCCGGAATCGATCCGCCCGCGAAAGGACCAGCCTTTCTACCATCTGCTCGCCGAGAATACCGAGTCGAGCTACGTCGCCTATGTCAGCCAGCAGAATCTGCTCCATGACGACAGCGACGAGCCGGTCGAGCACCCCGCGATCGACGGGCTGTTCAGCGGGCTGGTCGATGGGCGGTACAACTTGCGTCGCGAGCATAAGCACTGAGCGGACGGCTTGCGATTGTGCAAGCAATCGCAAGACTCGTCACGGCGGGCAGCGGTCGAGCGTAGCTCGTCCGTCTGACGACGTGACGTCCCGCCAATAGGAAAGGGCCGCAAAGCCCCTTCCTTTCCTCCAGATTACCGCCACGCCGTCGGACGAGGCCGTACGCGACCTCGGCGCCTGCCGTGGAGAATCCTCGGATTGTTGACGCAATCCAAGGCTGCCTGCGTCAGAATTGCGTGGTGAACCGCCCGTACAGGAACCGCCCGTTGAACCCGAACGGCGAAAAGCCGCTATACGGAATATACTGGTTCGAGATCGGATATTGCCCACCGACGCTGGCCGGACGGTTCCCGCGCGGGAAACCGGTCGGATAGATATCGAACAAATTGTTTGCCCCGAGCGCGAAGGTCGCATGCTCCTTGAAGGTGAAACGCACTTCGAGATCGGTGATCCATTTCGGCTTGAGGAACAGATCGTCGGGGCCGTAATCGGTCAGGCTGAGCGGATTGACGATCGGCGCCGAGGCGCCGGGCGCGATAACCTTGCCGTACCGCGTCGTCTTGGCCGAAATGCCGAACGCGCCGAGCGTGCCGTCCGCGCTCAACACAACCTTGTCCTTGGGTTGGCCGTTGGTGAAGCGAATGCCCTCGACGCGCCCGAACAGGATCAGGTTGGGAATCTGCGCGAGCGGCCCGAGCGCGGCTATGCGGCGGTCGATCGAGTTGCTGTTATGGTTGTACGCCGCCGACAGCGACCAATTGCCGAACCCTGCGACGTTGAACCGATAGGTGCCGACGACGTCGATGCCCTGGGTCGTCGTGTCGAGGCCGTTGATGAAGAATCGCGCCGCGCCGACCGACTGGTAGCCGTTGGCGTCGAGGATCGCCTTGACTGCGGCGTTGACCGCCGCCGTCCCGCTACCCGCCGCACCGAGATTCTCGGTCAGCACGATCCGGTCCTTGATCTCGATATGGTAGTAATCGACGGTGAGGTTGAAGCCGCGGAACGGGTTGGCGGTCGCGCCGACCGAAAAGTTGAGCGACTTTTCAGGCTTGAGCGGCTTCGACCCGAGCGCGATGGCGACCGGACTCGACACCGGCAAGGTCGAGATGTCGACCGGCAGCCCGGCGATGAAGTTGGTCGACGTGGTCGTGAAGAATTGCTGGTGCAGCGACGGCGCGCGGAAGCCGTTTGACACCGATCCGCGGATCGCAAATCCTTTGACGAACTCGTACCGCGCCGCCAGCTTGCCGTTCCAGGTCTCGCCGAAATCGCTGAAATGCTCGTAACGGCCCGCAGCCTGGACGCTGAACCCGTCGACGATATCGGTGTCGAGCTCGACATAGCCGGCATAACTGTTGCGGCTGGCGTTGGTCGCCGCCGAAGCGGGGAAGCCGGGGAAGCCCTGTGCGCCGGCTGCCGCGCCGCGGCCCGGGAACGAGCACACGCTGGTGCCCGCATTATAAACGCCGCCCAGGGTCGTGCAGTTGGCCGCGGTGGTGGTCTGCGACGCCATGAAATACGGGCCCGTGGCGTAGGATTGCACTTCGCCGGGCCGGATCTTGAAGTTTTCATCGCGATACTCGGCGCCGAACGCCAGGGTTAACGGCTTGGCGAACCCGAGGTCGAACTCCTTGCTGAGATCGAGGTTAGCGGTCAGCTGGCCGAATTCGAGCCCGCCCGAATCGAACGAATTCTTGCTGAGCGGCCCGTAGGACGTGTTGAGCGTGTTCTCGGTCCGGTAATCGAAGCGGTTGTTGCCGTAGACGACCGACAGGTCGCTCTTGAGCCCGGCCAAGTCGCCCTTGACCCCGACGGCGATCGAATAATCGCGCAGTTTGGAGGCGATGAACGGCAGGAAGCCGTCCGGACGCAGCGCCACGAAATTGGCCGCGGTCGGCGTGGTCGACGGCGTGATCGTCGAGAAATCGCGGTTGGCGGCGGCGGATGCCTGGCGATAGTTTGCCGCCGAGCGGCCATTGCGCCGCGAATAGGAGCCGAACGCGTACAGTTCGAAATTGCCGATCGGCATGCCGGCATTGACGAACAGGTTGTAGTCCTCGGTCCGCGGATCGCCGAATTCGAAGTTGAGACGGTTGAACGTCGCTTCGCGCGGGTCGAACGCCGCAGTCGGGCGATTATAGTTCGGACGCGTGTCGTATCCTGCGCGATTGGTATTGTCGCGGTCGCGATATTCGCCGGTAATGTTGACGAAGCCCTGGCCGATCGGCAGGCCGACGTTCATCCCGATCGTCCACAGATCGCCGTCGTTGCGCTTCGCCTCGCCGCCAAAGGTCGCGGCCAGATAGCGCGTGTCGTTGGGGTCGAGCCCGAGCGCGACCGAAGTGAGACTGGGCACACCGTCGAGCGTGGTAACGTACTTGCCGTAGCTTACCGACGCCTTGCCGCCGTGGTTCGCCTTCTTGAGCTGGATGTTGATGACGCCCGCGATCGCGTCCGACCCGTATTGCGAGGCCGCGCCATCGCGCAGCACCTCGACACGATCGATGGCGAGCGCCGGAATGCTGTTGAGATCGACTGCCGCCGATCCGCGCCCGACGGTGCCGTTGACGTTGATCAGCGCGGTCACGTGACGACGCTTGCCGTTGACCAGGACCAGCGTCTGGTCGGGGGCCAGCCCGCGCAGCGATGCGGGCCGGATCACGTCCGTGCCGTCGGCGATCGACGGCTGCGGAAAGTTGAACGACGGGACCAACGTGTTCAGGATCTTGGCCGTCTCACCCAGGCCCGAATTGCTGAGCTGAGCCGACGAGATGACGTCGATCGGCACGGCACTGTCGGCGACGGTGCGATTCGCGGCACGTGTGCCCGTGACGATAATGTCTTTTTCCGGCGCATCGCTCGCTTGCGGATCGGCCGCTTGCGGCTTGGCCGGCGCGTCCTGCGCGACAGCGGGCGTCGCCAGCGCGATCGCCGACACGGTGAATAACGATGTGATAATTGCGCGACGCATGGCCGATTCCCCATTTGACATGTTTTATGGCGGCGTCGGGCCCTCTCCTCCCTCAACCGTTACGGCGACTGTATGCGGTCACGTAAATGTAACAACAAAGTTATGCTGCGGCCGCACAATACGCATATTTGGTGTGGCGGACGGGCAACACGCTTTTCGAAGGTGTCGCGGGCGCCTCGGCGGTTGACAGCGCGGCGCCCTTTGCCTAGTTGGCCCGTCTTTCCCAGGCAGGCTTACGCTTGCCGGGGTTCGTTTATTTGAAAAGTGATGAGGGCCATGTTCGCAGTCGTGCGCACGGGCGGCAAGCAGTATCGCGTTGCCGCCGGAGACAAGATCGTCGTCGAGAAGATCGACGGTGAAGCCGGGGCGTCGATCACGCTCGGCGACGTCCTGCTCGCGGGCGAAGGCTCCGAGCTGAAATCGGTCGCCGGCCTGACCGTCGCCGCCGAGATCATCGCGCAAGCGAAGGCCGACAAGGTCATCGTCTTCAAGAAGCGCCGCCGTCAGAACTATCGCCGCAAGAACGGCCACCGCCAGAACCACACGATCCTGCGGATCGTGGCGATCGGCGCCGAAAAGAAGGCTGCAGCGCCGAAGAAGGCCGAAGAGCCCAAGGCCGAAGCCGCGCCGAAGGTAGAGACCAAGGCCGCCGCGCCCAAGAAGGCTGCTGCGCCCAAGACCGAAACTGCGGCTCCGGCCGCCAAGACCCCGGCGAAGAAGCCGGCGGCCAAGAAGACCGCGGAGTAAGTCGAGATGGCACATAAGAAAGCAGGCGGTTCGTCGCGCAACGGTCGTGATTCGGCCGGTCGTCGCCTCGGCGTCAAGAAGTTCGGTGGCGAAGCCGCCGTCGCGGGCAACATCCTGGTGCGTCAGCGCGGGACCAAATTCTACGCGGGCCGCAACGTGGGCATGGGCAAGGACCATACGCTGTTCGCGCTCGTCGATGGCCGCGTGACCTTCCACGACGGCAAGCTTGGCCGAAAGTTCTGTTCGGTCGACATGCCGGCGATTGCGGCCGAATAACATCGGGTGACCAACCGGGTTGCCCACCAGGGCGATCCGGGGTTTCGATGCGAAATCCGAAAAGGGAGACGGGTCGCCCCGGCTCCCTTTTTTCATGCTCCCCCCACTTGTCGTCGCGCGACCGTCACATCGACGTGCGAGCGCCGCAACGATCGCGGAGAGTGAGATGTTCGCACGGACCAAGAGACTGACATTGCGCCCCGGCTGGCCCGAGGACGCCCTGGTGCTGACCAAAGCGATCGCGCATGAGGACGTCGCGTTCAAGCTGTCGCGCCTGCCGTGGCCCTATACCGAGGCGCATGCCGCCGAGTGGCTGGCGATGCCGCGCGCGCATGACAACGTGACGTGTCTGATCCTCGCGCACGAGGACACGACGCCGCGGCTGGTCGGCGCGGTCGGGATCCATCCCAACGAGCACGGGCCGGGGCACGAAATCGGCTATTGGCTGACCCCCAATGCCTGGGGCCGTGGCTATGCCACCGAGGCAGGGCAGGCGATGCTCGGCATCGCACGTTACGCGATGGGCCTGCGGCGGCTGGTGTCGGGGCATTTCCTCGACAACCCGGCGTCGGGCAACGTGTTGCGCAAGCTCGGCTTTCGGCAGACCGGCACCGAAAAGCGGCTGTGCCTGGCGCGCGGGATCGAGGTCGATTGCGCGACGCTCGAGCTCGATTTCGAGCCCGAAGAACCGCGAATGTGCATCGCGGCGTAATCTTGCCGTCGCCGCCCGATAGCACGCGGGCGGCGGCGGATTGATTTCGCGCGATAAACCGCCGACAGACTCCAGCATGTCCGTCACTCCCCTCCCCGTTCGCCGCCGCCTCTCCCCGGAGGAGTCGCGCGACGCGGCGCTCGATGCCGCGCGCGCGCTGCTGGTCGAGTTCGGCCCCCAAGCGGTGACGCTGAAGGCGGTCGCGGCGCGGATCGGGCGGACGCACGCCAACCTGCTCCACCATTTCGGCTCGGCCGCGGGGCTGCAGCAAGCGCTGATCGGGCGGATGGCGGCGTTCATCACCACGACGATCAAGGAAACCGTGATCCGCCAGCGCGCCGGCGATCAGAACCCGCGCGAAGTCGTCGACCTGGCGTTCGACGCGTTCGACACCGGCGGCGCGGGGGCGCTGGCGAGCTGGATGATCCTGTCGGGCAACGAGGATGCGCTCGACCCGATTCTCAAGGCGATCCACGACCTGGTCGAAGAATTGAGCGAGGATCATTCGAAGGACGAACTGCCGATCGAGGACGAAACGCTCCAGCTCGTCATCATGGCGCTCGGCGATGCGCTGTTCGGTGCGCCGCTGACGCGCGTGCTGGGACTGCCGCGCGAGCGGGCGCGGGAGCTCGCGTTGCAGTCGTTGATCGCGGGCGGCGCGGGGCGGCAGCAAAAGTGATGATGCGGACCCGGCGTGGCAAAGCCACGCCGTCGGTCGGAGCGCTGCTCCGCCGGCCGGGCGGCCGCTGAGTCGCTTTAGCTGCGCTAAAGCGCTACGCGGCTCGCCATGCACTTCCTCGACCAAGCAAAAATCTACGCCTGTTCCGGCTCGGGCGGCCCCGGCGCCGTCAGTTTCCGGCGCGAAAAGTTCATTGAATATGGCGGTCCCGACGGCGGCAATGGCGGCAAGGGTGGCGACATCATCTTCGAGAGCGTCGCCGGGCTGAATACGCTGATCGACTTTCGCTATACCCAGCATTTCCGCGCGCCGCGCGGCAAGGGCGGGTCGGGCAGCAACCGCACCGGCGCGGGCGGCGACGATCTGGTCATCAAGGTACCGGTCGGCACCCAAGTCCTGTCCGAGGACAAGCAAGACGTGCTGCTCGACTTCACCAAGCCCGGCGAGCGCGTCGTGTTCCTGCGGGGCGGCGACGGCGGGCGCGGCAATGCCAGCTACAAGACATCGACCAACCGCACCCCGCGCCAGCACGGCACCGGCTGGCCCGAGCAGGAAGCGTGGCTGTGGCTGCGGCTCAAATTGCTCGCCGACGCGGGGCTTGTCGGGCTGCCCAATGCCGGCAAGTCGACCTTCATCAACCAGGTGACGAACGCGCAGGCCAAGGTCGGCGAATATGCCTTCACCACCACCCGCCCGCAATTGGGCGTGGTGCGCCACCACCAGCGCGAGTTCGTCGTCGCCGACATCCCCGGCTTGATCAAGGGCGCCGCCGAGGGCGCGGGAATCGGCGACCGCTTCCTCGGGCATATCGAGCGCTGCCAGGTGCTGCTCCACCTGGTCGATGCGAACGACAAGTACGTCGCCGAAAGCTATCGCATCGTCCGCGACGAGTTGGAGAATTACGGCGCGGGCCTGACCGACAAGAAGGTCGTCGTCGCGCTCAACAAGATCGACACGCTCGACGACGAACTGATCGCCGCACTGTCGGGCGAGCTGGAAGAAGCTAGCGGGGCGGAGGTCATCCCGATCTCAGGCGCAGCCGGGACCGGCGTGGACTGGGTGCTCGACAAACTACTCGACGCGATCGGCGACCACGCCAAGGTCAGCGCCGACGACCAAGGCGAGGACGCGATCGAATGGTCGCCGATCTAATCCGCGGCCGACCACAATAGTCAGGCTGGACGTCCGAACGCGATTGATCGCCGTCGCGTTGTCGAGCCTCGCCGGGTTCGCCGACGCGCTCGGCTTCCTCGCTTCCGGCGGCTTCTTCGTCTCTTTCATGAGCGGCAACTCGACCCGGCTGGGAGTAGGGCTGGCTTTCGCGCCGAGGCTCGCGGCCATCGCGGCTTCGCTTATCCTCGCGTTCGTGCTCGGCGTGACGGTGGCAAGCTTGCTGCGGCGTGCGGTCCCGGCCCGGCGCGCGGCGGTCACCGTGTTGTTGGCGGCGGTCACGCTGACGTTGGCGGCGGTCGTCCATCGTATCGCCCCGCCGCTGGTCACGCTCGCCCTGATCGCGGCGGCGATGGGCGCGGAAAACGTCGCCTTTGCCATCGGCGGCGATGTGATCGGCCTCACCTATATGACCGGCACGTTGGTCAAGATCGGGCAACGGATCGCGACCGCGCTTACAGGGGGCGACCCGTGGGGCTGGCTCCTTTACGCCTTGCTGTGGACCAGCTTGATCAGCGGCGGCGTGCTCGGCGCGCTTGCTTACCAGCTGCTCGCACTCGATGCGTTGTGGGTCGCGGCCGCGCTGACCGCGTCGCTGGCTCTCATACTCTGGCGCCTCTCGACGTCGAGCCAATGGTGAACGGGCAAAGCAATCCCATTGGTGGATGGCAGCACTCGCGCTAACGGTCCGCGGTGTCTTGTTTCTCGCCCGCCTCCTGTCCGCGCCTGATCGTCAAGGTCGGGTCGTCGCTGCTCGTCACGCCGGAGGGCGACGTGCGGCGCGCGTGGCTGGCGAGCCTTGCCGCCGACCTCGCTACGGCGGTCAACACCGGGCAACAAATCGCTATCGTCTCGTCCGGCGCCATCGCGCTCGGCGCGCGGCGGTTGAAGCTGGCGAAGGGCGGGCGGGCCTCGCTCGAAGACGCGCAGGCTGCAGCCGCGACCGGGCAGATTGCGCTGAGTCAGGTCTGGGCCGAATGCCTCGCCGCAGAGGGGTTGACCGCGGCGCAGATGCTCGTGACGCTCGACGATCTCGAGGACCGGCGACGCTATCTCAATGCAGCGGCGACGCTCAACCGGTTGCTGACGCTCCGCGTGGTGCCGGTGATCAACGAGAATGACAGCGTCGCGACCGAGGAAATCCGCTTTGGCGACAACGACCGGCTCGCCGCGCGCGTGGCGCAGGCGGCGGGCGCGCAAGGCGTATTGCTGCTGTCCGATGTCGATGGCTTGTACGACCGCGACCCGGCGCAGGACGGCGCCACGCTGATCGCGCACGTCGCTCGCATCGATGCCGCGATCGAGGCGATGGCAGGCGGATCGTCGTCGGGGATGGGGTCGGGTGGCATGTCCTCCAAGGTGCAGGCGGCGCGGATCGCGACGCGCGCGGGGATCGCGCTCGCCATCGCCAACGGGCGGGTCGATCATCCGCTGGCGCGCTATGTCGAGAGCGGGCGCGGAACACTATTCACCGCCGAACGCACGGCGACGGCGCATAAGGCATGGCTCGGCGGGCGGCTGAGCGTGCGCGGGACGATCCATGTCGATGCGGGCGCGGTGGCGGCGCTGGCGCAGGGCAAGAGCTTGCTGCCGGCCGGTGCGGTGCGGATCGAGGGACAGTTCGCGCGCGGCGACCGCGTCGCGATCGCGGGACCGGACGGCGTGTTTGCCAACGGCCTCGCCGAATATGACGCTGCGGATGCCGTGCGGTTGGCTGGCAAGCGCAGCGACGAAGCGGCGGCGATATTAGGATATTCCCCTCGCGCGGCGCTGGTGCATCGCAACCATATGGTACTGGCATGACCGTCATCGCGCTGACCGGCGGGACCGGGTTCGTCGGCAGCCATGTGATCGACCAAGCGCTTACTGCCGGGCTCGACCTGCGCGCGCTTACCCGCCGCCCGCAGCCCGAGCGCGCGGGCGTGACGTGGATCGCGGGGGCGCTCGACGATCCCGCCGGCCTCGCCAAGCTGGTTAAAGGTGCCGATGCGGTGTTGCACGTCGCGGGGGTGATCAACGCGCCCGACCGCGCCGGGTTCGCGGCGGGCAATATCGAGGGGACGCGCGCGATGATCGCCGCCGCCCAGCAAGCAGGCATCCGGCGCGTCGTCCAGGTATCGTCGCTCGCCGCGCGCGAGCCGGGCCTGTCGGACTACGGCTGGTCGAAGGCCGAGGCCGACAAGGTGCTGATGGCGAGCGACCTCGACTGGACGATCGTCCGCCCGCCGGCGATCTTCGGCCCGCGCGACAACGAAATGCTCGAGCTATTCAAGCTCGCCAAGAAGCACGTCATTCCGCTGCCCCCTGTCGGCGGCCGTCTGTCGGTGATCGCGGTCGAGGAGCTGGTACGGCTCTTGATCGCGTTACCCGCCAGCAACGCGCTGACTCGCCAGATCGTCGAGCCCGACGATGGCCGCCCCGACGGCTGGGACCATCGCGACCTGGCGCGCGCGATCGGCGTGGTGACCAACAGCAAGGTCTTTCCGTTCCCCCTGCCCCGCATCGTACTGAACGCGGTCGCGGCGGCCGACGGACTATTTCGCGGCAAAGGCGCGAAGCTCACCCCCGACCGAGTCCGCTATTTCTGCCACAAGGACTGGGTCTCGCACGCCGCACCGCCGCCCGAGGTGTGGATGCCGCAAACCGACACCCGCGATGCGCTCGCCGCGACCGCTTCATGGTATCGCGCGAACGGCCTTCTGCGCTGATCAGCGCGCCATTTCCCAGATCACCGCGCCAAGACTAGCGGCGAGCCCCGTCATCAGGGCGAGGTAGGCATAGCCGAGCAGCCGATACTTCCGGTCCGCGAGAATCCGGCCGTTCTGATAGAGATCGCGCACCATGATTTCGAGCGCGTCATTGTCGTCGCGCACCCGCTCGCGCAGCGCCTCGACATAATCGTCCTCGGACAGTCGCACGAACGACCCGAAGAACAGCAGGTTGACCGGCGCGTCGGGATCCGTCCGCTTCGTGCCGATCGACGGCATCACCACCGACACCGCGAGCAGCGCCGAAACGAAGGCGAAGCCGCCGAGGATCGCCAGCGGCAAGGGCGGGATGCCGCCCTTCGCCTGGCCGACGGCGAGCGTGAAGATCACGAACGTCGCGCCCATCAGGATCGACGCCTTCTGGTCGGCCATCTGGCTGAGGCTCAGGTGCATCGTCTGCGCGGTGCGCACGACGTGGACATAGTTGGGAACAAGCGGCGGGTGTTCGCCGGGTCGATCGTCGCTGGTCATGGACACCCCCTCCGCTTAGATCGATCGTCGAGCATCGCCTCGCGATCGGCACCTTTATGCCGCAATCGCTTGGCACTGCCAAAGCGAGCAATTAGGACGACGCCCATGACCGACCGCGCCAACACGTTCGACATCGTCACCGGGCTGATTCAGCCGTTCAACAAGAAGCAGGCTGCGCTAAGCGATGCGACGACGTTTCAGCACGATCTTGAATGGGACAGCCTAACGGTGATGGATTTCGTCGCGGCGATCGAGGACGAGTTCGACATCATCATCACGATGAACATGCAGGCCGAGATCGAGACCGTCGGCCAATTGGTCGACGCGGTGCAGAAGCTGAAGGCGTAACCGATGACCGACGCCGGCCAGACCGCCCAGAAGCTGCCCGCCGATCCGCCCGCGGTCGCGCCCGAAACCGACCTGATGTCCAAGTTCGACGCGCTGATCGCCGAGCGCCAGGCACTGATTGACACCGGTGTGACCGATCCGTTCGCGATCGTGATGGAGCAGGTTAAGTCGCCCACCGAAGCGGTGATTGCGGGGCGCGACACGATCCTGCTCGGCACGTACAATTACATGGGCATGACCTTCGACCCCGACGTGATCCAGGCGGGCAAGGATGCGCTCGACCAGTTCGGGTCGGGCACCAACGGCAGCCGGATGCTCAACGGCACGTTCCGCGACCATATGGAGGTCGAGGATGCCTTGCGCGATTTCTACGGCGTGTCGGGCGCGATTGTGTTTTCGACCGGCTATATGGCCAATCTCGGAATGATCTCGACGCTCGCCGGCAAGGGCGAATATGTCATCCTCGACGCCGACAGCCACGCCTCGATCTACGACGGCTGCAAGCAAGGCTATGCGGAGATCGTCCGTTTTCGCCATAACGACGTCGAGGATCTCGATAAACGGCTCGGACGGCTGCCCAAGGAGCCGGGCAAGCTGGTCGTGCTCGAAGGTGTCTATTCGATGCTCGGCGACATCGCGCCGCTCAAGGAAATGGTCGCGGTCGCCAAGAAGCACAATTGCATGGTGCTGAGCGACGAAGCGCATTCGATGGGCTTTTTCGGCCCCAACGGGCGCGGCGTGTATGAGGAGCAGGGCTGCGAGGGCGATGTCGATTTCATCGTCGGCACCTTCTCCAAATCGGTCGGCACGGTCGGCGGGTTCTGCGTGTCGAACCACCCGAAGTTCGAAGCGATCCGCCTCGCCTGCCGCCCGTACATCTTCACCGCCAGCCTGCCGCCCTCGGTCGTCGCCACCGCCGCGACGTCGATCCGCAAGCTCAAGCACGCGCACAACAAGCGCCAGCATCTGTGGGAGAATGCCCGCAAGCTCCACGGCGGGCTCAAGGCGATGGGGTTCGAGCTCGGCACCGAAAAGCCCGACAGCGCGATCATCGCGGTGATCCTCGACGATCAGGAACAAGCCGTGGCGATGTGGCAGGCGCTGCTCGACGGCGGGTTGTACGTAAATATGGCGCGCCCCCCGGCGACCCCTGCGGGAACCTACCTCCTACGCTGCTCGCTCTGCGCCGAGCACACCGCCGAGCAAATCGACGCCGTCCTGAAGATATTTCAAGCGGCAGGACGAATCGTAAACGCGATCAGTTGAGGGAACCCGCGGGGTTCACACGATTCGCCTGATTCGCTACAATCGCTTTATGGGCGGGAACGATGCCGAACGACGGCTCGTCGACAGGGCGCGCGATATCTGGCGGGGGGTAACCCTGGCGGTGATGGCGGTGCTCGGCGCCGGTATCCTGATCGCCCTGGTCATCCTGCAGTCGAACGCCAACACGCAGCGCGACCACGCACTGCAGTTGCAGAGCCACAGTTACGACGTGATGATCCTGACCCGCACGCTGTCCGGAACGATCGCGCGCGCCGAGGCGGCACTGGGCCGGTACGTGATCAGCGGCGACGAAAAAATCGGGCGCGATTATGCGGATCAATGGGATCAGGCGCGGGCGCAGATCGACCGGCTCGATACGGTTACCGCCGATAACCCGTATCAACAGCGGTCGATCGACCGGCTCCGCGCGGCGTTTCAGCGCCGCGGTGCCGAATTGTCGGTGACTGCGCTCAGCACCGCGTACGACAAGAACAGCCAAGCCTATTCGCGGTATTACGAAGCCGGGAAGTCATCGTCGTTGCGTGAAATCGACGGCGAATTGGAAAAGATAACCGCCGCCGAGCACGACTTGCTCGACAAGCGCACCACGGCGGCGATGGCATCGGTCGCGCGGTCGAGCGAAATCGCGCGCATCCTGACCATCTTTGGCGTGCTGATCGTGCTCGGCGCGGTGGTGCTGGGGGCGCTGACGATCGGGGCGATGCAGGAGCGCGCCGCCGCGCGCGCCGATGCCGATAGCGAGCGCGAGCGATCGGCGCTGCTCGAGGAAGCGGTCAGCGAAGCCACTGCGGCGCTCAGCCAGCAGGAAGCCAAGCTCCGTCAGGTCCAGAAGATGGAGGCGGTCGGTCAGCTCACCGGTGGGATTGCACACGATTTCAACAATATGCTGGCGGTGGTTCTGGGCGGGCTCGAGCTTGCGCGGCGGGCGCTCGACACCGACCCGACAAGCGCAGCCCGTCACCTCGACAACGCCACCGACGGTGCCAATCGCGCCGCCGCGCTGACTCGGCGGCTGCTCGCCTTCTCGCGCGAAGAGGCGCTCAACCCGGAGGCGATCCGCCCGATTGATGTGATCGCCGGCATGACCGACTTGCTCGACCGCACGCTGGGGGACCAGATCACCGTCGAGCGCGGCGACGACGGCGCCGGCTGGGCAATCTGGGCCGACCGGCACGAGCTCGAAAACATGTTGCTCAATCTGGCGGTCAACGCGCGCGACGCGATGGACGGTCGCGGCCGGTTGAGTATCCGGACCGGCGCCGTCACGCTTGGCGCCGGGCAGATCGGGCATTGCCTGGGCGGCGATCATGTCGCCGTCGCGGTCCGCGACACCGGGTGCGGCATGGCGCCCGACACGCTCGAGCGGGTGTTCGAGCCGTTCTTCACGACCAAGCCGGTCGGCAAGGGCACCGGGCTCGGCCTCAGCCAGATCTTCGCGTTCGCGCGCCAGTCGGGCGGCGAGATCACGATCGACTCGACGCCCGGCGAGGGCACGGTGGTCACGCTCTATCTGCCGCGCCACACCGGCGTAGCCGATACGGCCACCACGCCCGTGCCGGCGGCGCTTGCGCGTGACGTGCCGACGATCACCGGGCTCGGCATCCTGGTCGTCGAGGACGATCCACGCGTGCTGACCGCGACGGTGGGCGCGCTGGAGGAACTCGGCCATCGCGTCGTCCCCTGCCCCGATCCGCTCGACGCGCAGCGGATGGTCGACGACCTTGGGCCGTTCGACCTGATCGTGTCCGACGTGCTGATGCCTGGGCAGACCGGCCCGGAAATGGTCGCCGAACTGCTGACCCACCGTCCCGACCTCGCGATCCTGTTCGTGACGGGCTATGCCGGCGATGGGTCGGCGGCGGATTTCTGCGGGCGGCCGGTACTGCGCAAGCCTTTCACGATCACCGGGCTCGAACATGCCATCGCCGACGCGATGGCCTTCGAGCGTCCCGTAGCCACAGACCAGATCGCCGCGGAATAAGACAGTTTTTCAGGCTGACGCGGGGCCATTGCCTGCCTATAGCCGTTCGACACGCACGCCACGCTGCGCCCGGCCGAAGGACCGACGTCCCCGATCCCCATGAAGTCCATCGACCGCTACATGGCCCGATTGATCGCGGTGCCGCTGTTTTCGACCTTGGTCATCGCGGCGATGCTGCTGGTGCTCGATCGTATGCTGCGGCTGTTCGATTTCGTCGCGACCGAGGGCGGACCGGTCAGCGTGGTGTGGGAAATGCTCGCCAATTTGCTGCCCGAATATTTCGGACTGGGCATCCCGATCGGCCTGCTGCTCGGCTGCCTGCTCGCCTTCCGCCGGCTCGCGACGTCGTCGGAACTCGACGTGCTGCGCGCGGTTGGGGTGAGCAGCAACCGATTGCTGCTGGTGCCGTACATTTTCACCGTCGTGCTGGCGGTCATCAATCTGGGCATCGTCGGCTACGTCCAGCCCAAGGCGCGCTTCGCGTACGAGCGGCTGCGCTATGAACTGCGCACCGGGGCACTGGGCGCGTCGATCAAGGTCGGCGAGTTCACGACCTTTCCGACCCAGAACGGCATTCCCGGCCCGACCGTCCGCATCGAGCAAAGCAAGGAAGAGGGGCGCGAACTGTCGGGTATCTTCCTCCAGCAGACCGACAAGAAGGGCAACACGCTCGCGGCGACCGCCGAAAAGGGCAGATTTTTCGGCACCGCCAACCCCGACGAGATCATCTTTCAGCTGACCAAGGGAACGCTCGTACGCACCGAGGTCGGCGTTCCGACCCCGCGTGTGCTGCGGTTCGATTTGTGGAACATCCCGATCCCGCTGCCCAAGACCGATCCGTTCCGCGGGCGCGGCGGGCGCAACCTCGAACGCACGCTGCCCGAACTTGCGGCGTTGGGCCGCGCCACAACAACCGACGAGGAATTGCGCGACACCAGCCGCGCAGCGTTCCACTTCCGGCTGACCGAAGTCGCGGCGATGTTCCTGTTGCCGATGCTCGCCATGGCGCTCGGCGTGCCACCCAAAAGATCGACCTCGGCGCTCGGGGTTTTCCTCGGAATCGTGATCATCGTTACCTATTTCAAGGTCAACGAATACGGCCAGTCGGTCGGCGGGCTCGGCAAGATCGACCCGTTCCTGGCCTTGTGGGTGCCGTTCGGGATCTTCGCGGCGTTGGTGCTGTGGATGTATTACACGATCGCCTATGTCCCCGGCGGCCAGCCGATCGGCGCGCTCGAACGCGTGTTTGCCCAAATCTCGAAGGCGGTCCGCCGCTGGCTGCCGGGGCGGCGGGTCGGCGGTCAGGCGGACGACGATGACGACGCCGCGCTGCCGGCGGCGGGGGCGCCTGCATGATCTCGATGCAATTCTTTCCGTCACGCACGGTGTCGCTGTACATGGCGAAGACCTTTATCGTGCGCGCATTCGCAGTCCTCGCGGCGTTGGTCCTGGTGCTTCAGTTCCTCGATGCGCTGAGCGAGTCGGGCTATATCCTCGCGCATCCCGGAAACACTCAGGCCGATGTGTGGCGCTATATCAGCCTACGCACGCCGCAGATCATCGCGCGGTTCCTGCCCTATTCGGTACTGCTCGGCGCGATCATCACTTATTCGACGCTCAACCAGAATAGCGAGGTCATCGCGCTCAAGGCGTCGGGGCTGTCGGCGCACCAGATCCTGGCGCCGATGATCGTCGCGGCGCTGGGCATCGCGGTGCTCAGCTTCGCGTTCAACGACCGCATCGTCAGCCGCGCGACGGCAACGCTCGATGCCTGGAAGAAGGTCGAATATGCCCAAGTCCCGATCGACCATGGCGACCGCACCAATGTGTGGACCAAGGCGGGCGAAGACCTGATCCACGTCAGATACGTCAAGTTACAGGGCGACGGCGCGGTCCTGACCGGGATCACCTTTTACGACCGCGATGCCGGCGGGCGGCTGATTTCGACGGTCACCGCGGATCACGGGCGCCAGCAAGGCAAAAGCTGGCGCATCTGGCCGGCGCGCAAGTTCGACGTCGCCAGCGGGCAGTTGAGCAACATCGGCGCGGTAACGGTCGCCGACGGCGTCCGCCCCAGTCAATTCACGCTGGCGAGTATCGATGCCGAAGGCCAATCGTTCCTCGAACTGCGCGACACGGTCGACGCGTTGCGCGCGGCGGGGCGCCCGACCAAAGCGTATGAGGGCGAGATGTGGCACAAATTGTCCGGCCCGTTGGCTGCAGTGCTGATGCCGTTGCTCGGCGCGGTCGCGGCGTTCGGGATCGCGCGGTCGGGCAAATTGTTCATTCGCGCGGTGATCGGCATGGCGCTGGGCTTCACCTATTTCGTGATCGACAATTTCGCGCTGGCGATGGGCAATCTGGGCGCCTACCCGCCGTACCTTGCGGCTTGGGCACCGTTCCTGCTGTTCCTGATGATCGGCGAGGCGGTACTGATCCGCACCGAGGAATGATCAGCGCCGTCTGATGGTGCTTTTCGCCAACCGGGCGGCCAAGAACGGCAGCCCGCTGTAGCTGCCCTTGTGATACACCGACTCCACGTCGAGCGCGGCGGTGATGCGGCGGTGCGCGGTGCCGAGCGCGTGATACGGCAGCCCGGGCAGCAAATGGTGCAGCGCGTGATAGCGCAACCCCACCGGCGCCCATAGCATCGGCAGCAATGCCGGCGGCGGCACGTTGACCGAATCGAGATATTGCGCGGTGACGGTCATCGCCTCGCCCTCATTCTCCCACAGATGCGCGACGAGCGTGCGCACCTGATTGGTGACGGCCAGGCCCGAGGTGACGGCAAGGAAGATCAGGAACGCCTTGAGCGGGATGACGCCGGTCGCGGTCAGCGCGATCGACGCGATCGCATAGACACTCGCCCCGGCCTCGAGCCGATGCCAGAGGGCGCGCGCCTCACCTTCGGGCGGCCGGCGGCGGAACGACGGGTTGATCTGCAGCCCCGAAAACCGCGCCACCACGGTACGGCGCAGCGCCGGGATGACCGCCGATAGCGGGGTCAGCACGGCGTAGCGGAACAGGAGCGCGACCGGTGCCAAGGCCGAGATCAGGATGAACGCCGGCAGCGTCCACCATTTCATCAGCGCGAGCGGCAGATATTCGGGATCCTCCGACGTGCCGTAGCGCGTGCGCGCGTGGTGAAGGTTGTGCACGCCTTCATACATGAAGCTGGGCGTCAGCAGCGGGATCCCGACGAGCAGGTTCCAGCCGAGCCGGAACCTCGGCACCGCGCTGTGCTTGATGTGCGTGAGTTCGTGGATGAAGCTTTCGGCGCGGTACAGCGCCAGCGCCGCGACCACCCCGGCGGCGATGCTCCAGCCGAGCGACGGCGCGACGATCGCCGCGATCAACGCGGCATAACCGATCGCGGCCGATGCCAGCATGTCCGACCAGTAGATCGCCGGCCGCGCGGCGTTGAGGTCGCGCGTAAGGTCGGCGGCGGCCTTCAGCATCATCTTGTCGTCGTCGATCCGCGCCCGCGCGGCGGCGCGCGCGGCCAAAGCGGCGGCTGCACCGGAATCCCGACGGTCAAGGGTCGCGACTGTATCCATGGGTAGGGCCATTGGCCGAATATAGTGGCGAGACGGTGGCAAACCAACGGGTTGCATCAGGACCGCCGGTGTTAGGACAATACGCGCTTATAGCCCCTAGGTCGTCATGCTGAACTTGGTTTAGCATCCATGCGCCGCACACGCCCTCAAGTCGTTCGTTTGTCACAGGCGGGTCGCATGGATCCTGAAACAAGTTCAGGATGACGGACAGAAGGATTGTCCGCAGCCGCGGCATTGCCTAGGCGCGTTGTCACAACAGCGCCGAGAAACAGCGATGCCCTCCCCCGTCACCATCCGCCCGATCGACAGTAAGGCCGATCGCAAGAAGTTCGTCGATCTGCCCTTCCGCCTCTACAGGGACGATCCCAATTGGGTGCCGCCACTCAAGGGCGAGGCGCTCGGCCTGATCACCCCCGAAAAGAACGGCTGGTACAGCCACGCCAAGGTGCAGCTGTTCCTCGCCGAACAAGATGGCCGCGTCGTCGGGCGGATTTCGGCGCATATCGACACGCTGGCGCTGACCATGCCCGCCGACAAGGGGTTCGGACCCGGCGTCGGGCAATGGGGCCTGATGGACGCCGAGCGCGAAGATGTCTTCACCGCCCTCCTCGCCGCCGCCGAGCATTGGTTGCGCGAGCAAGGCATGACGCGCGCACTCGGGCCGATCTCGCAATCGATCTGGGAAGAGCCGGGGCTGTTGATCGAGGGCTTCGACCATCCGCCAACGATCATGATGGGTCACGCCAAGCCCGAATATCAGGGCTGGATCGAGGGCGCGGGCTATCGCCCGGTCAAGCAACTCCAGACCTACGACCTCGACGTGACGAAGGAATTCCCACCGATCGTCCAGCGCATTATCCAGTCGGGTGAGCGCAATCCGCGCATCCGCATCCGCGAGGTCGACAAGTCGAAGTTCGAGGAAGAGGCCGCGATCATCCTCGCGATCCTCAACGACGCCTGGGCCGACAATTGGGGGTTTGTCCCCCTCACCCCGCCCGAGATCGCCGACGTCGGCGTCAAGCTGAAGCCGATCGTGTTCAACGACCTGATCCGCATCGCCGAGTTCGACGGCAAGCCGGTGGCGTTCATGATCACCCTTCCCGACCTCAACGAAGCGATCAAGCCGCTCAACGGCAGCCTGCTGCCGTTCGGCTGGGCCAAACTGTTGCTATGGCTGCGCCGCCCGCAGGTGAAGACGATGCGCGTGCCGTTGATGGGCGTGGTCAAGGAATTGCAAGCGTCGCGCCTCGCCGGGCAGCTCGCCTTCATGATGATCGAATATATCCGCCGCGCCGCGATCACGCGCTACGGCGCGAAGCGCGGCGAGATCGGCTGGGTGCTCGACGACAATCAGGGCATGAACGCGATTGCGGATGCGATCGAGAGCAAGGTCAACAAGGTCTATATGATCTACGGAAAGGCGTTGTAGCGCGTCAGAACCGTCGCGAGATGCCGGCGTACAGCTCGACGTCGGGCGCATCGTGATTGAGGCCGGCGACGCCACCGACATCGAACTGCATATTGTCGCGCGCCATATACGCCAGCGACAGCGATCCCAGCGCCTGAGTCGTCTTGCCCGACGGATCGTCGTCGCGGATCGCCTGTCCCTCCAGTTCGACCGTCAGCTTGTCGGTCGCGGCATAGGCCAGCCCGACCACGCCGCTCGCCGCGAAGTGCCGGCCACGCCCATCCTGATCGACCGCGGCGTCGATTTCGGGGACGAACTGAACATTGACCTTTTTCGACAAGTCGTACGTCAACGGTACCACAACGCCAACGCCCCAATCGTCCGCGCCGACCGGCGTCCGTCCAACCGGCAAGGTCACGAACGGCTGCACCGCGACCGCGAACCCGCTGCCGTCGGGATTGGCGAGATTGGCCTTGAGGCCCAGCGTCACGTCGCCGACGCGCGTCGCGCGGCTGACCAGGCCGCCCGATCGATCGCGGACATAGCCGATCGGCGTCCAGCCAATCTGCGCCTCGATAGTGTCGCTGAGCCCGATCCGCACCAGCGTGTCGCCGATCAGCACGGTGTCGGTGCGGTCGCCGCCTTGTTTGTCGAGCGTCCAGTCGGCGAGTGCGGTTTCGACCGACACGTGGCGCGCATCGATCGTGCAGGCGGGCGTGCCGAGGCCGGGGCGCGCGGGGCAATAATCGCGCTCCTTGTCTTGGGCGTGCGCTGCCGGGATGACGAAGAGGGCGGCAGCTAGAAGTCGATATCGCATCGCACCCGAACCCGCATGCGATCGATCGGTTCCGCTCACGTAACGGTCACCGCAACTGCACCCAGGTCGGCGCGTGATCGCTGGCCTTTTCACGGCCGCGATACTCCTTGTCGACCCCGGCGTCGCGCAGCCGGTCGGCGGCGATCGGCGAGAGCAACAAATGGTCGATGCGGAACCCTGCATCGCGCTGCAACGCACCGGCCTGATAATCCCAGAAGGTCCAAACCCTGCCCCCCGGGAAGCGCGTGCGCAGCGCGTCGGTCCACCCCTGCGCTAGCAAGGTGCGATACGCCGCGCGGCTTTCGGGCTGCATCAGCGCGTCGTCCTGCATCGCGCGGACCGAGAAGGTGTCGTCGTCATTGGCGATCACGTTGTAATCGCCCGCCAGCACCACCGGCAGCTCCTCCGCCAGCAGATCGCGCGCGCGGTCGGCGAGGCGCTCCATCCATTTGAGCTTGTAGTCGAATTTCGGCCCTGGCTGCGGATTGCCGTTGGGCAGATAGAGCGACGCGACGACCAACCCGTCGACCTCGCATTCCAGGTAGCGGCTATGTTCGTCCTCCGGATCGCCCACCAATCCGCGCTGGCGCTCGACCGGATCCTTGCCCTTGGCAAGCACCGCGACGCCGTTCCAGCTCTTCTGCCCGTGCCACACCGCACCGTACCCGGCGGCGCGGATCGCATCGATCGGGAAGCCGTCGTCCTGCGACTTGAGCTCCTGAAGGCAAACGATGTCGGGCTGTTGCTCGGTCAAATACTCGACCAGCCGGTCGATCCGCGCCTTGATGCCGTTGACGTTGTAGGTGACGATTTTCATCAGTTCAGGAACCCCATCCAACCGTTCGCCCTGAGCTTGTCGAAGGGCGTGTTGCACGCACGTGGTTCGACAAGCTCAGCACGAACGGACCCCTTGGGAGCATGTCGTCAGACCGAGAAGCTGGTGCCGCAACCGCAGCCCGAAGCGGCGTTGGGGTTCTCGACCTTGAAATGCGCGCCGCCGAGATTATCGACGAAATCGACCGCGCAACCGCGCACCAGGTCGAGGCTCATGTCATCGACCAGCAATTTCACGCCATCGACCTCGGCGATCGTATCGCCCTGCTCGGGCGCGTCGGCCAAGCCGAACTTATACTGGAACCCGGAGCAACCGCCGCCTTCGACCGACAGCCGCAGGATGGCGGGCTTGCTTTGCTTCGCCGCGATCGCCGCGACACGCGCAGCGGCAGCCTGTGTCAGCGTGATATCGGGCGCAAGCGTTGCCATGGAGCGGAGATAGGCGCTGCCCGGCGCCTCGGCAACCAACGAAAAGGCCGCGCCGGTTGCCCGGCGCGGCCCATCCTCTCCTTATTATTCTTCGTTCAGTCGGTCGAATCGGCCGCCGGCGCGGTCGTCATCGGCACCGCGTTCAGCGTCGGGCTGCGCAGCGCGGTCGAATAATCCGCGGTGGTCAGGAACGGCATCGGGTTGACCGCGCGCCCATCGATACGGACTTCGTAATGGAGGTGCGGCCCGGTCGAACGGCCGGTCGAGCCCGACAGCGCGATCAGCTGGCCGCGCTTCACGCGCTGCCCCGCGACGACCAGGATTTTCGACAAATGGCCGAAGCGAGTCTGGATGCCGCGGCCATGATCGATCTCGACCATGTTGCCGTACCCGCCCGAACGCTCCGCCTTATCGACCACGCCGTCGGCGGTGGCATAGACCGCGGTGCCGGTCGCACAGGGAATATCGACCCCCGGGTGGAACGCCGCGGTGCCGCGGAACGGATCGCTGCGAATGCCGAAATTGCTGGTGAATTTCATGTCCGCGACAGGCTGAACCGAGGGGATCGAGATCAGCCCGTCTTCGAGCGTATCGAGCTTCTTCCAGGTCTGGAACAGCGCGCGGAACTGGGCGTCGGCGGCGATGTCGGCGGCGGCTTCCGAACTATCGGCTGCGATGTAGGGACCGCCCATCGCGGGCATTTTCGGCTGAAAGCGGGTCGGGTCGATCCCGAACGAGCGCGCGCGGCCGACCGCCGCAATGTAGCGCTTCTCGGTCGCGATCCGCGCCTTGATCGCCAGCGTCACCTGCCCGCGCTCGACGCGCGCGAGGGGCTCAACCACGTCGGCGGCAACTGCGGCAGCCTTGGCATCGATCGGCTCATAAGCGACCGGCTTGACGTCGCCCGAGCCGTTCAGCGCGGCCGCAAGCATCGCCTGGCGCGCTTCGACCCGCTGCGCGCGGACGTCGGCGACATATTTGATCTGCTGGATCTTGGCCTGCATGTCGGCGACCTGCGCCTCCATCTTGGCGACCTTGGCTTCGGGCGACAGCGGCTTTTCGGTCAGGCCGGTCAGCGCGATCGCGCTGACCCCGGCTTGCGCGACGCCATAAGCAGAGAAAACGAGCGTGACGGCACCGGCAGCGGCGAGAGCGGCCTGGGTACGGCCGGCGAGCGAGAAGCGGCGGAGGTCACGGCCATCGTGAAAGATGAAATCGCGTGTCTTGAAATATTGGCCAAAGCGCGTCAGCGCGCCCCGAAAACCCGTAAAATTTATCATGTGTCCCCGGCGACCCTGGCGACGGTCACCGCGTTTCGCGACGACCTTGATTGCTCGAACTACCGGATCCAGCCCCTCCGCATCCGGTCTATGGGAACCTTCACTGCCCGGCTGTCGTTTTCATGCAATAGCCTCGCGGCGAATCGGGGGCAGACCGGCACGTCCGCGCGGCGAGTCGTTGAACTGCGTGTTAATTATGCGCCGCCGCCGATACGCGCGGTGAGCGATTCGGCCTGATTTCAGCGAGTCAGCTCAGTTCCTTTACCGCCGCCAGAACCTGTTCGACATGACCCGGTACCTTTACCTTGCGCCACGTCCTGACCAGCTTGCCCGATGCGTCGAACAGCCAGGTCGAGCGGTCGATCCCCATATAGTCGCGGCCATAGAGAACCTTGGGCACCCAGGCACCGAACGCCTCGATCACCTCTTGCTCATCACTCGCCAGCGGCACTGTCAAATCGTATTTGGCGGTGAACTTGGCGTGCTTGGCGGCTGTATCCTTCGACACGCCGAGCACCGCCACCCCAGCCTTCGCGAAGTCAGGCAGCGCCGCGCTGAACTCCTGCGCTTCCTTGGTGCAACCGCCGGTGTCGTCCTTGGGATAGAAATAGAGCACGAAAGGCTTGCCAACGAAGCTTCGAAGCCGGATCGGGCCATCGGCGCCGGTCAGTTCGAGATCGGGCAGGTCCGCCCCCTCTTCAACGCTCATCCCGTCCTCCGCTGACGCTCGCCCAGAAACGCGAAACCTCCTGCCGCGTCGCGTCGAACCGCGCAACCAGCGCACTCCAGCTCTCGGCACCGAGCACGCGCACAATCAGTGCCTGCGTCGCGATTGACGGCGGCTCGCTGTCGGGCGCGACGAGGCGCAGCAGCACCAGCATCCGCGTGAGCAGCCGATACGCCTCGCCGATCGCCGCCGGCACGATAGCGTGTTCCGCCAACGTGGCGATCGCGGGATCGAGATCGGGATCGAACCCCGTGCGGTGCGTCAGTTGCGCGACGTGGACGGCGAATTCGAGGTCGACCAGCGCGCCGGGCAGCAACTTGGCGTCGAGCGGCCCCCCGGGTGGCTTATGCCGCGCCATTTCGGCGCGCATCCCGGCTGCGTCGGTGACGATCTTGGCCGCGTCGCGCGGCGTCGCCAGGACCTCATCGATCACCGCCGTCACCGCCGCGCGCGCTGAGTCCGACCCGAAGATCGCCCGTGCGCGAGTCAGCGCCATATGCTCCCACGTCCACGCATCCTCGCGCTGATACCGCGCGAACCCGTCGAGCGAGACGACTAACGGCCCTTGCGCGCCCGACGGCCGCAACCGCGTGTCGATGTCGTAGAGCGGGCCGGCGGCGGTCGGCACCGACAAAGCGGCGCTGAGCCGCTGTGCGAGGCGGTTGTAGTAATGCACCGCGCCGAGCGGCTTCGGGCCATCCGATTCACCCGCGAAATCGCCGGTGAACAGATAGATCAGGTCGAGGTCGGAAGCATGCGTCATCGCCCCGCCACCGAGCCGCCCCAGCGCGAGGATCAGCAATTCGCTGTCGGGCACATGCCCGTGCGTCTTGGCGAAATCGGCGACGGTGGCGGCGGCGAGCACGTCGACGGCGGAGACCGCGACGCGGGCGTAACCGTGCGCCACGTCGAGCGGATCGCTGGTCCCGGCGACGAGTTGCGCCCCCAGTGCGAAGCGCTTTTCACCGACGACGCGGCGAACATGTTCGAGCGCACCCTGGTAGTCGTCGCCCTCCTCGGCGCCTGACATTTCTTTGATCAACGCCTGCAGGTCGCCCACCGGCGCGAGTGCGGTCGCGTCGATCAGCCCGTCGAGCAGAGCCGGGCGCCGTCCCAATGCTTCGGCCAGCAGCGGCGCGTGACTGAGGATCGTCGCCATCAACTGCGCGAGTTGCGGGCGCGCTTCGAGCAAACGGAAGAAATTGATCGCGCTGGGTAGCCGCGAGAGCATCGCGTCGATCTGGATCAGCGCCGCCCGCGGATCGGGCGCTTGGCCCAACGCCGTCATCAACCCGGGGAGGACCGCTTCGAGCGCCTGCCGCGCGGCCGCGCTGCGCAGCGCCGGATACGACCCGCCGCGCCAACGCTCTACCAGTTGCGCGGCGGTCGCGGCGTCCGCGAAGCCGATGCTTTCGAGTTGCGCCGGTAACGTTTCGCCGTCGCTCGATAAGGCGGCGGTATCGGGCGGGTCGAGCGAATCGTAGATCGCGCCCACCGCCAAAACATGCGGCTTGAGCATCGCGATCAGCGATGCGCCGCTGCCGAACGCCGCAAGCTGCCCCACATTGTCGAGTGCATCCTGCCCGCGCGGCAGCGCGTGGGTCTGGCGGTCGTCTACCATTTGCAGCCGATGCTCGGTGGTGCGGAACGCGACGTACGCGGCCTTCAGCGTTGCCGCCTCGTCCGCGCCGATCCGCCCCGCCGCCGCCAGCCCGTCCAGCGCGTCGATCGTTGCCGGCGCCCGCAATCCCGCGTCGCGCCCGCCGTGGATCAGCTGATGGATCTGCGCGAAGAATTCGATTTCGCGGATTCCGCCGCGCCCGCGCTTGAGATCGTAGCCGGGGCCGAACGCCTGACCTTGCGAATGGTGATCGCGGATGCGTCGGGTGATCTCGCGGATATCGCCGACAGCGCCGAAATCGACCCCGCGGCGCCACACGAACGGGCGGATCGCGTCGAGGAAGCGCCGACCCAACGCAAGATCCCCGGCAACGGCACGCGCCCGAATGAACGCGGCGCGCTCCCACGGCAAAGCCGCCGATTCGTAATAGGAAATCGCGCCGTCGACCGGCAGCGCGATCGGTGTGGCCTCGGGCGAAGGACGCAGCCGCAGATCGACGCGTAGCACATACCCCTCACCGTCACGCGCCTGAAGCAATTCGACTACGCGGCGTCCGATACGGATCGCGGCTTCTTGCGGTTCTTCGCGCGGACGGTGCGGCAACGTCGCGGGATCGAACAACAGGATCGGGTCGATGTCGGACGAATAATTGAGCTCGCAACTCCCCTGCTTGCCGAGCGCGATGGCGGCGAAGCCGATCGGCTCGGCGTCGGGCGTGCGTTCGTGGATCGCGGCGCGGATCGCCGCGTCGAGCGCACGATCGGCGAACGCGGTCAGCCGCTGCGTCACGCCGGCAAGATCGAGCGCGCCGGCGAGGTCGGCGATCGCGACGATCAACGCCTCGCGCCGCCGGGCGCGGCGCAATGCGACGCCGATCGGCAGGTCGGGATCGAACGGCAGCGGATCGGGCACGATACCGACGGCCAATTCCGCCGCTAGATCAGGCTGTTGCTCCAGCGCAACACGCAGGAACGGCGCATGCGCGGCGGCGCGTGCGAGAGCGTCGGCAAAGTCGGGCGGCGTGATCACAGCCTTGCCCTAGCCCAAGCGGCGAAGCGCGAGAATTGCCGAGATCGTTACGGACTGATTCAAATTAATGTGCAGCGCAGCAACAAATCGGCAACAAATTGTCGCATCGCACGTTTTTCCCGAATGAGCCCGCCGCCTTCCCAGAGTGCCGCTACCCCCGATAGCTTACGCCAGACGGTTCGCATGCCGCGCGAAAGCGACGGCGTGGGAAGTGCGCTACGCCAGATTTTCGCCGGCGTTCCGGCGCTGCCGTCCGAATGGCGCGCTTTATTGGGCCGGCTCGACAACGGCTAATCCTCGTCGTCGGGATCGTCCGGGCGCGGGTTATGCTCGCCGCTAAGCTCGTCGACCTCATCCATGATCGTGTCGAGCGCGGTACGTCCCTGATTGTCGGGCGCGTGGCGGCGTGAGGCGAGGTCGTTGCCGCTCAGGATCGATTCGAGCGCGACGCGCCCGCGCGCCACCCGGCTCTTGATCGTTCCGACCGCGACGTTGCAGATCTCGGCCGCTTCCTCGTAAGCGAAGCCGCCCGCGCCCACCAAAATCAGTGCCTCGCGCTGCGGTTGGGGCAGGTGCAGCAACGCGCGCTGCATATCGCCGAGCTCGACATGCTTGTCCTGACTCGCGGGTGCCGCGAGCACGCGGTCGGCGACCAGGTCGTCCCATTCGCCCTTGAACCGCGCGCGGCGCATCTGGCTGAGATAAAGATTGCGCAAGATGATGAAGGTCCACGCGCGCATATTGGTGCCGGCCTGAAACCGCTGGCGCGCGGCCCACGCCTTCATCAGGGTTTCCTGGACCAGATCGTCGGCAAGATCGCGGCTGCCCGACAGCGAGCGGCCGAACGCGCGAAGGTGCGGGATAACCTGCGCCAACTGGTCCTTGAACTCGGGATCCGACAGCGCGACGTGCTCGATCGCCTCCCCCTCATCCATCGCATCGGTGTCGGTCGTGGTCATGGAACTCCGTCGAGCGGGCGCGGATGTACGCCGTAAGCAGATAGATAGGGTGGAATCGGCGCCAGCGCCAATTACGGCAGGCTCATTTGTTGAACAGCACCGGGCCCCAGACGATCAGCGAGAGGATCCCGATCGCCAGCACGATCGAAATGCCGAGGACGTAGCGCATGTGCCCGGATGTTTCACCGGCGCGTGCCTCATCGCCGCTTTCGCGGACCGGCGCGTCTGGAGATTCTGGATCAGTCATATCCCCCGAACGCACCAATTCCGTTTTGGCTCCGTAACCGATGGAACTTCGCTGAAGCCGTGCCCTCAAGCAGGAATCGTGCTCTCGTCGAAGAACAGCGCCTGACTGATCGCTGCCTTCACCGTCGATCGCTGAAACGGCTTGGTGATCAGGAAGGTCGGCTCGGGCCGCTCTCCGGTCAGCAAACGCTCCGGGAAAGCGGTGATGAAGATCACCGGTACCTGGAATTCGGCGAGGATGTCCTTGACCGCGTCGACCCCCGAACTGTCGTCGGCAAGCTGAATGTCGGCAAGCACCAGCCCGGGCCGGTCGGCCATCGCCGAGGCGACCGCTTCGTCGCGAGTTACCGCCACGCCGGTCACGTCATGACCAAGGTCGCGGACGATCGTTTCGATATCCATCGCGATGATCGGCTCGTCTTCGATGATCAGGACGCGCGAACGCGTCTGCTTTTCGATCTCGGCGAGCGCGTCGGCGACAAGGCTTTCGACCTCGTCGCCATCGGCATCGATCAGATAACCGGCATCCTCGGGCGTGAAGCCCTCCATCGCGGTCAGCAGCAGCGCCTGGCGCGACAAAGGAGTCATCTTCGCGAGCCGCGCGCGTGCGACCGCTTCCTGACCCCCAGTGTCCGACCCGTCATCGCTCAGCGCGACCTCGTCGTCGCGATTGGTGGTGCGCCAGATAACCTGGAACGTGCGGTACAATCCCAGGCGCGGATCGACATCGCGCGGAAATTCCTCGGGCGCGGCGACGATCGCCTCGAGCGCGGCGCGGACGTAGCGGTCGCCATGGTCCTGGCTCCCGGTTAGCGCGCGGCCATAGCGGCGCAGGAACGGCAGGTGCGGTGCGAGTTGCTGACCGAGCGACATAATGAAACTATTCTCCCCAAAAGGCGCCGGCTCTTGTGCGAGGCGGGACCGCTTTACGCAACACGACATTTTTCTATTCGCTGGTGGAACAATCGAGAGCGTTTTTGGTTTCACGGGGTGCTGACGCAATTCGTGCGTCGTGTTCGGCTCCGCTTGCGAACCCTTTTCGGTTCCGGCATGGCCGGTTCAGTTTTCGAGGGGGATTGCGTTGCCAGAGCGGCGGTCATCAAAGCGGGGAGGTCCCGGCGACGGTGATGGAAACGGCAAAAAGCTAAAAGACGAAGCGATGGGGACCGCACTACGCACGGTATATCATACCGCCGTCAGCGAACCCGTGCCCAACGAAATGCTCGATCTGCTCCGCAAGCTGGATTAGCCCGTGGCTGGGCTTATGGCTGGTGGGCGCCCGGGCACATTAAGCGCTCGCCTCGGACGGCTGCCGACCGGACCCAAGATTTTCCTCATTCTGTCGGCGGCGCTGCTGCCGTTCGCGATCATAGCGATTCTGGCGACGCTGGCCACCACGCGGCAAGCGGGCCAGGAAGCGCGATCGCAATTGCGCGTCGCGGCGCAGGAAAGTTCACGCAACCTGGCGATCGAACTGGTCGGCGACATGACCGCGCTGACCACCGCGATGAACGCGCTCGCCGCCGATCATGCCGACGCGCCGAGTTGCGCACGCGCCCGCGGCGTTTTCGCGCAACAGATTGCAGCGGGCGCCAGTTTCACCATCAGCGACCGGACCGGTCGATTGCTGTGCGGCACCGCGCCCCCGTTCTCCGTCCCCAACGCCATTGCCGGCGGTCAGCCGTCGGCGCGCGTGGTGCCGGGCAAAGGCATCGTTCTGGCGATCACCGCCGCCGGCGGGGGTTTGCGCGGAAGCGCGTTCTTCCCGGCAAAATTTCTCAGCGGCGTCGCCAGGCCGAGCGCGTTCGGGGTCGATTATGCCGAGGTCATCCGCGATCCGGACGGCCAGGAACTCAACCTGCGCACACTCGACCAGGATCGCCCGCTCGATCGGCATGACTCGGTCAGCGTGCCGCTCAACATTGGTAATTTGACGGCGGTTCTGAATATCAGCAGCAACCCGATCACCTGGCCCATCTTCACCGCCTTGCTCCTGCCGATCCTGATGTGGCTGGCCGCCGCCAGCCTGGCCTGGCTCGTCGTCGACCGCTTGCTGATCCAGCCGCTGCGCACGCTGCGCGCGCGGGTGGCGGCCTACCGCCCGGGCGAGGAAATCGCCTCATCCGATGTCCGGTCCTTGCCCGCGCAGGAAATTCGCGAGCTCGGCGAAACCTTTCGCTCATTGAGCCGCACGCTGATCCTCCACGAGGCCGGCCTCGCCGAGGGGCTGGTGCGCCAGACCAAGCTGACGCGCGAGGTTCACCACCGCGTCAAGAACAACCTCCAGGTCATTTCCAGCCTGATCAACCTGCACTCGCGCGGGGCGAAGGCGGAAGAAGCGGCGCGCGCGTATTCGTCGATCCAGCGGCGAGTCGATGCGCTGTCGGTGGTCCACCGCCACCATTTCGCGGAGATGGAGGATCATCGCGGGTTGTCGCTGCGCGCGGTGATCGGCGAACTGGCGTCGAACATCCGCGCGACCAGCCCGGAAGGGTCGAAGCTGGGCATCCTGCTCGAAGTCGAGCCCTATCTGGTCACCCAGGACAATGCGATCGCGATCGCGTTTCTGCTGACCGAGATCATCGAGCTGGCGATCGCTATCAATCCCTGCGCGCAACTTCGGCTGTCGGTCCGCGCAGGCGACACGCCGGACAAGGCGATCCTGCGTGCCAGTTCGCCCGGGCTGATCGAGGGCGACGGGCTGAAAGCGGCGCTCGACCAGCGCTACGCCCGGGTGATGGAAGGGCTGTCACGCCAATTGCGCGCGCCGCTGCACCACGATCCGCTCGCCGGCGCGTATGAAATTGCGATTGCGATTACCGGAAAAGACTGAAATCCCACCCAAAATTCTTGCCCGAAAAAAATTGTAAAAAAATGCATTTTTTCTGGGAACCGCATCGCGAAAGGGGCGTTTTCATTCTCGGATAGCGAATTTATGCCCCCCCGCTCTCGCTATCCAAGACATAGGCCCGGCAGCGCACCCCTCCCCCCCGGTAGCGCTTCCGGGCCTAAATCTTTTCCGGCCTCTTCAGATGCTCGACGGTCGAGCGATCAGGCGGCGGTTTCGCTCGCCTCGGTCCGCGCGCGCCGGCGATGCGTCAGCCAGATCGCGACCAGCGTCAAATAATAGAGCACCACCAGCGGCGACGCGAGCATGATCATCGATCCAGCATCGGGCGGCGCGAGGAACAGCGCAATCGCGAAGCAGCCGAGGATGGCATAGCGCTGCGCCTTGACCAGTTGCTTCAGCGTGACGATCCCGGCGCGTTCGAGCAGCATCAACAGCACCGGCAACAGGAACGCGATGCCGAACCCCATCAGGAACTGCATGACGAACGACAGATAATTATCGACCGACGGCAGCGCCTCGCGATCGACCCCGCCGACATTGCCCTGATAACCGAGCAGGAAATGGAGCGCGCCGGGGATCGCGACGAAATAGGCCAGGCACGCGCCCGCCCCGAACAGCAGCGGCGTCGCCAGCAGAAACGGCAGCAGCGCGCGCTTTTCCTTGCGATACAGGCCAGGTGCGACGAACTGCCACAACTGGTTGGCGATCACTGGGAACGACAGCATTATCGCGGCGAAGAATGCAACCTTGAGCTGGACGAAGAATGCTTCGAACAATTGCGTATAGATCAGCTTCGATTGCCCCGCCTTGAGCAGCGGGCGCACCAGGATGCCGAAAATCCATTCGGAGAAATAAAAGCTGAGCGCGAACATCGCCGCCAGCGCCAACAGGCTGAACAGCAAGCGGCGGCGCAACTCGATCAGATGATCGAGCAGCGGCGCGCGGCTCGCGTCGATGGTGTCCTCGTCGCTCACGGCTTGGCGCGCTTGGCGGCGGGTTTCTTCGCCGCAGGTCTTGTCGCCGCTGCCTTGGCTCGGGGTTTTGGCTTGGGCTTGGGTGCGATTGCGACTTTCGGCTGTTCGACCATCACCGCCGACGAGTCACCGGCCAGCTCGGCGGGATCATCCTGCGGTACTGGCGCCATCAGTGCGGCCTGATCGGCGGTCGGGGGAAAGTCACGCATGATGCGCTCATTCTCCGCCTTCCACTTCTTTTCCATTTCCTGGAATTCGGATTCGCGGATCATGTCGTCGAACCCCGAGCGGAATTGCCGCGCCATACCGCGCGCACGGCCGATCCACTGCCCGGCCAAGCGCATCGCCTTGGGCAAGTCTTTGGGCGGGATGACAAGCAATGCCACCACGCCCAGCACCAGCAACTCGGTCGGGGCTACGTCTAGGATCACCGCCGGATTCCTCTCCGGCAGGAATTAAAGGTCGGCGTCGCGCACGCGCTCACGCTCGGCGTCGACGACCGGGTCGGCGCGCTTGGCTTCGAGTCGGCTCGGCGGAACCGCATCGTCATCCTCGGCCATGCCCTTCTTGAACTGCTTGATGCCCTTGGCGACGTCGCCCATCATGTTCGAGAATCGCCCGCCGCCCAAGATCAGGATCGCGACCACCCCGAAAATCAGCCAATGCACCAGGCTGAAGCTACCCATCACTCAATCTCCCAAAGGCGTAACGCCTATCTAGTCCTCTTCGGACGCATTTGCCATCTCTTCATCGGCGCCCTCGCCGATCGCCATCTCCGCCATCGCCAGATCGATCGGGTCGAGCAGCCCGGCAGCGCGCAGATCGTCGATTCCGGGCAAGTCGCGACGGCTCGCGAGCCCGAAATGCGTGAGGAAATCGGGCGTCGTCGCATAGGTCAACGGGCGGCCCGGGGTTTCCCTCCGCCCGGCGGGGCGTGCCCAGCCCGCCTCCATCAGCACGTCGAGCGTGCCCTTCGAAATCTGCACGCCGCGAATCGCCTCGATCTCGGCGCGGGTGACGGGCTCGTGATAGGCGATGATCGCCAGCGTCTCGATCGCCGCGCGCGAGAGTTTTCGCGCTTCTTCGCGCTCGCGCCGGAGCAAGTGCGCCATGTCGCCCGCGGTCTGGAAATGCCAGCGGCCGCCACGCTCGACCAGCTCGATCCCGCGGCCGGCGTACAATTCGGCGAGCGTATCGAGGGCGCCGCGAACGTCCGCCGCCTCGCCGACATAGGAGCGGATCGCGTCGATGCTCAGCGGCTCGTCGGCGGCGAACAGCACCGCCTCGACCGCGCGCGTCAGGTCGTCCGGTTCGATCATGCCCCCACCTTTTCAACGCCCTTCAGGTAGAGCGGCGCGAACGGCGATTGCTGGCGCAGCTCGGCCTTGCCCATCCGCGCGAGCTCGAGCGCCGCGACGAAGCTGGAGGCGAGCGCCGATTTGCGGAACGGTCCGTCGAGCGTGTCGGGCAGGAAGCTTTCGATCGTCGCCCAATCGACCTGCAACCCGAGCAGTCGCGACACGCGTTCCAGCGCGGCGTCGAGCGTCATCACCGCGCGTTCGTGGACGACGTGGAAGACCGGCCGGTTGCGCGCGGTGACCTGGCCATAAGCGGCGATCAAATCGTAGATTTCGGCCTGCCACTGCGCCTTGCGCACCGTCCGCAGCCCCTCGGGCGCGGCACGGCGGAACACGTCGCGGCCGAGCCGGTCGCGCGCGAGAAGCCTTGCACCGGCATCACGCATCGCGTTGAGCCGTTCGAGCCGCATCTGCAGCCGCAGCGCGAGATCCTCGGGGCTCGGCTCGACCTCTGGGTCGCGCGGCAACAGCAGCGCCGATTTGAGATAGGCCAGCCACGCCGCCATCACGAGATAGTCGGCTGCGACCTCGAGCTTCAACGCGCGCGCCTGTTCGACATAGACGAGATATTGCTCGACCAGCGCGAGGATCGAAATCTGCTTGAGATCGACCTTCTGCGCCCGCGCCAACGCCAGCAACAGGTCGAGCGGGCCTTCCCAGCCCTCCAGGTCGAGGGTCAGCGTGTCGGGATCGGAATCCATCGCGCGATCTAAGCGGATGGCGACAGGCTTGTCACTTCTCTCTTCCGTCATGCTGAACTTGTTTCAGCATCCAACGCGCCACAATCGACAGATGAATTTGCTGCGCGGTGGACCCTGAAACAAGTTCAGGGTGACGGCGAATGGGAGACGAGCGCGCTCTACGCCAACGCCAGCAATGCATCCCGCTTGGCGATCAACTCGCCGAAGTCGCCCTCGGGCTCGACCCCGGCGATCGTCGCCATCGCGCGATCCAGCCGCTCGACCGACTTGGCGGGCATGTCGCCCAGCAACCCGGCGATCTCCGCCATTTCGTCCATCCGCCCCCAGCAATCGAGCACGAGATCGCATCCCGCCGCGATCGCTCCCGCCGCTTTTTCGCCCGCAGTGCCCGACAAGGCCTTCATGTCGATATCGTCGGTCATCAGCAGCCCGTCGAAACCGATCTTTCCGCGGATCACTTGCTCGATGACGATTGGTGATAGCGTCGCGGGACGCTCCTTGTCCCAGGCCTCGAACACGATGTGACTCGTCATCCCCATCGGTGCGTCGGACAGGCTGCGGAACGGCTCGATATCGATCGCGAGCTCGGCGTCCGAGGCGGTGACGGTCGGCAAATGATGATGCGTATCGACGATCGCGCGGCCGTGCCCCGGCATATGCTTGACCACGCCGACGACGCCCCCGGAGCGCAAGCCGTCGAGGATCGCGCGGCCCATCGCGGCGACCCGCATCGGTTCGTGCCCCAGCGCACGGATGCTGATGGCTTGGGTCGTGTCGGGCTGGACGACATCCAGCAACGGCCAGCAATCGACGTTGATCCCGACCTCGGACAGCATCAGCGCGGTCGCGTGCGCATGCGCGCGCGCCGCCTCGATCGCCGAAATCGGTGCGATCTCATACAGCGCGTCGAACGCGGGGCCGGCGGGGAAATCGGGCCATTCGGGCGGCCCCATCCGCTGCACCTTGCCGCCTTCCTGATCGATCAGGATAGGCACGTCGTCGCGCCCCGACAGGTCGCGCAGCGAGTCGGTCAGCGCGCGGATTTGCGCACGATCCTGCACGTTGCGCTTGAACAGGATGTACCCGCACGGATCGGCGTCGCGATACAGCGCGCGTTCGTCGTCGGTGAGGGCAAGGCCGGACAGGCCGTAAATGACGGGCTTCATAGGACGCTTCTATGTGCCCGCGTCCGAACAAAAAACCCCGTTCGTGCTGAGCTTGTCGAAGCACGTGCGCTGTCACGACCTTCGACAAGCTCAGCGCGAACGGTGCGTTTGGCGATCCGTCAACTCAGCTCGTGACGATGCACGCCTCGCCGGCGACCTTGAGCTTGCCGCACAGATCCTGCGCCGCGCCCGCGCTGCCGGCGTTAACCTTAAGCCGGTAGAAAGTGCGCCCGTTGACCTCGGCCTTCTCGATCGATTTGCCGAGCCCCGCCAAATAGCCGAACCGCTTCGACGCCTGTGCCCATGCGGTGTTGGCACCCGCTTCGGTCGGGAACGAGCCGAGCTGGACCAGCGCGCCGCCACCGCCGCCGCCCGCGACCGTTACGGGCCGGCCGGGGGGAGGCGCTACCAGCTTGCCACCGGGACCGGCGACGCTGGCGGTGGCAACCGACGACCCGGGGCCGCCCTTCGCATCGGGGGCTGCCTTCGTTCCGACGATCGGCGCTTCGGGCAGGTTCGACACGGCGATCGATCCATTGCCACCGGCAGCACCACCGCTGGCGGCAACTGCGGCATCACCTTCGCCGGCGACCTTCATCCCGCCGGGATCGTCGGGCTTGACCTTGTAGTCGCCGTCCTGCGCCGCGATCAGGTCGCCATTACCGGCGGGCGGCGTGCGGTGCTTCAGCCAATAGATACCGCCGAGCACGACCGCGAGCATGACCAGCCCGACCAATACCATGCCGACCACGCGGCCGAGCGGCGCGCCCTCATCCTCGTCCGCCGCTGTCTCCAGCCAAGGCAACCGGCTTTCGTCGGTGACCGTCGGCTCGCTCCATTGTTCGCCGGGCATCAATTCATCTCCTCGACCGCCTCCACCCCCATGATGGCGAGGCCATTTCGGACAATCTGCCCGATCGCGTCGCCGAGGAAAAGGCGTGCGCAGGTAAGTTCGTGGTTATCGGGCAACAGGAAGCGCCGCTCCGGCCGGTCATTGCCGACATTCCACGATGCATGAAATTCCGCCGACAAGTCATAGAGATAAAAGGCGATACGGTGTGGCTCGCGCGCCGCCGCAGCGGTCTCTACGACGCGCGGAAACTGCGCGGCCAGCTTCACCAGCTTCAAGTCTTCCGTATCAAGCCGGGACAGATCGACGCCATTGCACACCACGCCGGCCTCCGCCGCGCGCCGTTTCAACGACGCGACTCGGGCATGGGCGTACTGGACGTAGAAGACCGGATTGTCCTTCGATGCCTCGACCACTTTGGCGAAATCGAAGTCCATCTGGGCGTCGGCCTTGCGCGTCAGCATGGTGAACCGCACGACATCCTTGCCGACTTCGCGCACGACGTCAGCAAGTGTGACGAAGTTACCTGAACGCTTGGACATTTTGACCGGCTCACCGCCGCGCAGCAGTCGCACCATCTGGACCAGCTTGACGTCGAACCGCGTCTTGCCGCCGGTCAGCGCCTGCACCGCGGCGACGATCCGCTTGACCGTCCCGGCGTGATCGGCGCCCCAGATGTCGATCAGCGCGTCGGCGGTCTGTGCCTTCTGCCAATGGTAGGCGAGGTCGGCACCGAAATAGGTCCAGCTGCCGTCGGACTTGCGGATCGGCCGGTCCTGATCGTCGCCAAATTGCGAAGAGCGGAACAGTGGCAGCTCGACCGGCTCCCAATCCTCGGGCGTCTCGCCCTTGGGCGCTTCGAGCACGCCGTCATAGATCAGCCCGCGCGCGCGCAATTCCTTCTCAGCCGCCTCGGGCTTCTTCGCCGCCTGAAGCTCGGCTTCGGACGAGAACAGGTCGTGATGGATGCCGAGCAGCGCCAGGTCGGCCTTGATCAGCACCAGCATCGCCGCGACCGCCGCCTTGCGGAACGGGACGAGCCAGTCCGCCTCTGGCGCGGACACATATTTGTCACCGAATTCCTGCGCGAGCGCTTGCCCGACCGGGATCAGATAATCGCCGGGATACAGCCCCTCGGGGATATCGCCGATATCCTCGCCCAGCGCTTCGCGGTACCGCAGCTGCGCCGACCGCGCGAGCGTATCGACCTGCCCGCCGGCGTCGTTGACGTAATACTCCCGGATAACCTTGGACCCGCCCCATTCGAGCAATGACGCCAAGGCGTCGCCGACCACCGCGCCGCGGCAATGCCCCATGTGCATCGGCCCGGTCGGGTTGGCGGAGACGTACTCGATATTGACCGTCTGCCCTTGCCCGCGCGTCGAGCGGCCGTAGTCGGCCCCGCCATCGTTGATCGCGGCGAGCTCGTTGCGCCAGGTGTCGTCGGTCAGCGTCAGGTTGATGAACCCCGGTCCCGCGACCGCGACGGAGCTCACTTCGTCGAGTTTGCCCAGTTCGGCGGCGATCTTCTCGGCCAGCGCGCGCGGATTGGTGTTCGCGGGCTTTGCCAGCACCATCGCTGCATTGGTCGCGAGATCGCCATGGCTGGGGTCGCGCGGCGGCTCTACCGTCACCGCACCGCGCGCCAAGCCGCCCGGCAAATCGCCGTTCGCGGTCAGGGCGTCGAGTGCCGCGTCGATATGCGCGGCAAAGCGGTGGTAGAGGGTCATTCAAGCGTCCAGCGATGCGAGGAAGCGGCGCCTGTAGCCCAATGGCGACGCAGCTTCAAACCCTCGCCGGAGCTAGACGAGCCCGCTGACCGGCGCAGAACCCTTGGTATCCGGGAACAACGTCGCCATCACCCGCCTTGGCTCGACGTTGTAATGCCCTGCCACCGCGCCCGCGACGAACTGGTCTAGGCCCAGCGTCGGTTTCAAATCGCGGCCCTCGTACAGCGCCGCCTGCCCCAGCCCCGGCCAGTCGGCCATCACCCTGCCGCCCTTGACCCCGCCGCCGACCAGCATCGCGGCGGAGCCGGTACCGTGATCGCTGCCGCCGGTGCCGTTGACCGCGACGGTGCGGCCGAATTCGGTCGCGACCAGCACCATCGTGTCGCTCCACGCCGGGCCCATACCCGTCTTGAGCGCGGCAATCATGGCGTCGAGACCCTTCAACTGGTTCGCCAGCCGCGCGCGTTGCGCGGCATGCGTGTCCCACCCGCCGGTCTCGATCATCGCGATCCGCGCGCCGTTGGCGGGGGCCAGCAATTTGGCCGCGAGCGCGCCGGTCGCGGCGGCGTTGGCGGTGGTGGCGCCAGCCATGTCGCTGGTCAGCGTCCGCGTGTTCATCGCGTCGGTCCACAGCCCGTGGAGCTGGCCGTCGCCCTGATAGAGCGCCGCCACGCGCTGGAGCAGATCGTCGGACGCTTGTGGCAAGGCCGATGGCGCGTAGCTGGTGACGTCGTGCGGCCCGCGCAGTGCCAAGGGCACCGTCGCCGACACCGCGATCGCCTTGGCCTCGCCCGACGGGATCAGCCCGAGCATGCGGTTGAGCCAGCCGTCTTTGACCTGGTAGGCACCGAGGCCACCGCTTTCGAGCACGTTCTGCCCGTCGAAATGCGATCGGTCGCGGTACGGCGACGCGATGGCGTGCGCGAACAGCGCTTCCTTGGTGTCGTACATGCCCGCCAGCGAGGTCATCGCCGGGTGCAGCGCGAACATGCTGTCGAGCTTCTTCCCGGTCGCGAAATCGGCCGCGAGTTGCCCGCGCGCGCCGGCAAAGGCGGGATCGCCGACCGCGCCGACCGTGCCGAGCCCGTCGGCCGCGCCGCGCTGAATGATGAACACGAAGCGGCGGTCGGTGTCGGCCTTGGCGAAGGCCATGCGCGGCGCGAGGCTCAGCGCCGCGGCGCCGGCGCCGTAGGCGAGGAAATGACGGCGGTCGATCATGACTTACCTCCTCAACATTTCGGGCGACACGAGCAGCAGCGCGAGCCCCTGACCGGGGCTTTCGGCACGCGCCAGCGCCTGTTCGGTGGCCGGCGTCAGCGCGCCCGGGAACAATTTGGGCGCGAGTGCCCGCGCATCGACCGCGGCGCCCGCGCGGGTCGCGAAGCGCTCGGCCGCTTCGACCCGGCGAACCAGCGCGTCGGGGCCGGCCCAGCTCGCGGCGATATCATCATATCCAGCGGGCGACCCCGGTCGCCATGTCGGCTGGCCAAGCTGGTTGAGCAGCCCCACCGCGGCAAGCGGCAGCATCTGCTTCATCCCCAACGCACGCCCGGTCGATACCGTCCATTCCCACGGCGACTTGAACTTGACCGGCCCGGCGACCCAGCATTCGGGACTGTCGATCAGCGTCTTGTAGAGCGACGGCAAATCGCCGCCGGTCTTGAGAAACGACGCCTTGAGCCGCGCGACCAACGCCGGCGGCGGGGTGTCGCCGGCGAAGTGGCGTGCGAGCTTGGTCGAAACGTGTTCGGCGGTGGCGGGGCTTGTCGCAAGCATATCGAGCACCGCCTGCGCCTGCTTCTCGCCGTCCTGGCCATACTTCCGTCCGACGATCGTGCGCTCGCCCGGCTCGTGGATCCGCTCGGCGAAGACGAACTCCCCGGGTGGGCCATCTGTGCCGGTCAACCGTGCGCCCGGCCCGCGCCCGATACCGCTCACCGTCCAGCCGGTGAGCGCGCGGGCGAATTCGGTGACGTCGGCCTGTGTGTAACCCGTGCGCACCCCGAGTGTGTGCAACTCCATGATCTCGCGCGCGAGATTCTCGTTCAGTCCCAGTTTGTTGCCGCCGGGACGCGGCCGGTTGGCCGCGAATTGGCCCGCCATGCTGTTGGGTCCGACCGACACCGCCTGATCGAGATAGAGCAGCATCGCCGGATGCCGCTCGACCGCGTTCAGCATGCCACCGAACGTGCCCATCAAATTCGGGCGGATCGCTTCGAATTCCAGCAGCCCGGACAGGCCGATAACTTCCAGCTTGTCGGCCGACACCGCAAAATGGTTGGCCCAGAAATGCGTCAGCCGCTCGGCAAATGGCGTCGGGCTGGTGAGAGCGGCGGTGATCCGCCCGCCAACCGCCGCCGCATAATCGTCGCGCACCTGCCCGCCGACGAAGCGCCGTGCCGCCATGGCTGGGTCGGTGGCCGCTGGATCGGGTTTCGCGCCCGGCTCGGGCGTGCCGGGCGCCATTTGCGGCGCCATCGCGCCGGCCATGCCCGGCTGGGGCGGCATCGGCGCGACGGCCGCCGCCAATTGCTTCCGGCCGAGGCCTTGCTGGCGCAACTGGCGCTGCTGTTCGATATAGTCGGCGAGTTCGCCCGCGACCTTGGTCCGCGTCGGCACCGCGGCGAACGCGGCAGGTTTGGGTTCGAAAGCGTCGAGCTGACGCTTCAGCCAGCCCTTCGGGTCACTCGGGATGCTCTCGTCGGGACGGGCGCCGAGCCCGAAGCGATTGAGCGCGATACTGGCATCGGCCATGCGCGTCTCCATGCAATGCGACGGAGGCTAATACGCCTTTGTCGCACAATTATCCCAACAACGCGCGGGCACTCAGAACCCTTCGGGCAAGTCGATCGGTCCGACGATCTCGCGATAGCGCGCGATGGCGTAGCGGTCGGTCATCCCGGCGATGAAATCGGCGACATGGCGGCTGAGCCATGGCTCCTCGGGCGGCAGCCGCGCGGGCCATTCGCCCGCCATCAGCGAGGGGGTTGCATGGTACGCCGCGAACAGCCCGGCGACCACCACGCGCGCCTTGTCCGCCGCCGCGACTTGCAACGGATGATGATAGAGGTTGGCGTACATGAAGCGCTTCAGCCCGCGCTCGTTGTCGCGCATCGCGTCCGAAAAGCCGACCAGCGCCCGCCCCACATCGCGCGCGTCGTCGGGCGACTTGATCCCCGATTCCGCGATCGCCACGCGGCTGGTTTCGATCAGGTCGTTAACCATCCCGCCAATCTGCCCGCGGATCAACTCGCCGGTCAGCCGCGGCGGCGTGACCTCGGGAAAACGCACGCGGCACTGATCCCACCGCGCGGCGATCATCGGCACAGTGAGCAACTGATCGAGGCTGAGCAACCCGGCGCGCAAGCCGTCGTCGATATCATGATTGTCGTAAGCGATATCGTCGGCGATCGCCGCGACTTGCGCCTCCAGCCCGGCGAACGTCTCCAGCTCGAGCGGAAATTCGTTATCCGCCTTCGCCAGCGCCCATTGCGGCGCAGTTACCGGACCGTTGTGCTTGGCCAGCCCCTCCAGCGTTTCCCACGTCAAATTGAGCCCGGGAAAGCGCGGATAAGGGCTGTCGATCTCGGTCAGAGCGCGCAGCGTGTTGCCGTTATGGTCGAACCCGCCCTGCTTGCTCAGCGCCGCCTTCAGCGCATCCTCGCCAGCGTGCCCAAACGGCGGGTGCCCGATGTCGTGCGCCAGGCACAATGCCTCGGTCAGGTCCTCGTTGAGCCCCAACGCGCGGGCGATCGTGCGGCCGATCTGCGCGACTTCGATGCTGTGCGTCAGCCGGACGCGGAAATGGTCGCCGTCGGGGGCGAGGAATACCTGGGTTTTATGGCGCAGCCGCCGGAAACTGATCGAATGGACGATGCGGTCGCGGTCGCGCTGGAACGCGTCGCGGGGGCCGCGCGCGGTGGTCTCATCCTCGGGATAGAGCCGCCCACGGCTGAGCCACGGGTCGGAGGCGTAGGGGGCGAGGTCGGGCATGCGGGGCGATGTAGCGTGGCATTGCGCGAAATCTAACCGATACTTGCTTGGCGCCTCCCGGCGAAGGCCGGGGTCCAGTCGCAAGCGGCCCGAAACTGGGCCCCGGCTTTCGCCGGGAGGCGTGATTTATTTCGCGCCGCCCAACCGGTCGATCTTCTGCCCCTTGGCGCTGGTGAAGACAAAGCCCGACAGCCCGGCCTTGCTCATGCGATTGACGAAGTCTTGGGCCTCATCGACCGATTTGAACGGCCCGGTGAGTACGCGATTGGTGGCGCGGAGCGGGGTCGACCAGCCCTGGCGGCCGCGGAACAGATCGGGCGCCTTGGTCTTGAGCCCGGCCCAGGCCTTTTCGAGGCTCGCTTCGTTGGCGCCACCCGCCACCTGCACCCACACACGCGCCGGTTCGCCCTTGGTAACGGCGTCCGCCTTGTCCTTGGCGTCGGCCTTTGCCTCGGCGGCCTTGCAGCGCGCCGAGGTCGTCGACTTGCCCTTGGCGCTCGCAGCCTTGGCAGTCGCAACCTTGCCCTTCACGGGCTTGGGCGGAAGCGGACAGCCGTTCTTGTCGAGCAGCGGAACGTCGTCCTTGGGCGGCTTGGCGGTCCGGCTCTTCGTATCGCTGGCGTCGGCGGTTTCGTCCTTGGTCCGGTTCTTGGCGCTATCTTTCGCTTTCCCCTTCCCCGTCGTCGGCGGGGGTGCAGCCGCGACCTCGTCCTTCACTAGTTTGCCGCGCGTCCGTGTCGTGCCTGGCTTGGGTTTTGGCTCATCGACCGGCTTCTCGACCGCCGCCACCGCAACGGGCGCGGCGGCCGGACGGCGCGGCGGCGGCGGTGCGGACAATGGCAGGCGTTTATCAAGCCCGGCGACGATCCGCGCGAGGACGGTATCCTCGCTGACCCGCGCGGTCGCGGTCGGCTCGGGCACGCCCGCTTCGGAGGCGCTTGGCTGGTCGGCGACGCCGGGGGTGGGTTCGGCAGGCGGCGCCGGCGTGGCGGTCTCCGCAACTGTGATCGGCGGCGTCGGCACAGGGTTCCGTAGCGGGGTCGCAACAGTAGCTGCCACGCTTACCGGCGGTGGTACGGGCGTTGGCGTAGGCGCGGGCCGTTCGTAGATCGTCACCGGCGCGGGCGCTATCGCCGGGTTCGACGGCACTGCAGCAACGCGGACCGGCGGCGGGACCGGGGCGGGCACCGGCGCCGGCATCACGCGGGGCGGCACATAGGTCGGCGGCGCGAGCACGACTTCGACCGGCGCGGCGGCGACCGGCGGGACGGCGGGGGCGAGGTCGTCCTTCTTGCGCTTCTTGCGTTTGCGCCTGTCGTCGATCGCGGGAAGCACGACCGCCGTCGCAGCCACTTCTACCTTGGGCGCATAGGGATCGGGCCCGAGCCGCGGCAACGGCGGGACCATTTGCGCGTCGGCGATGCGTTCGGGGGTCGATCGCATCTCGCCGAAATTGACCGCGAACGCGCGATCGACCGCGGACAGTTGCGGCAAGCGGCGAAAAAACGGCGTCAGCCCAGCACCGAGCCCCGGCGACATCATCGTCGCGGCGATCTTTTCGGCGCCGTCGGTATCGCCGCTCATCGCCAGCACGAACGCACGGTCGCGCCACGCCGCGCGGTCGCTCTTGCGCAGCAACGGATCGAGCAGCTTGAGCGCCGCCTCCTTCTGCCCGACGATGCCGAGCGACAATGCGTAGCGCCGAGTCACCTCGTCGTCGGCGCCGTCCGACAATGCGAGGCGATAGTCGCGTTGCGCGCGATCCGGTTGGCCGATCAGATCGTACGCGAGCCCGCGATCCCCGGCGAACTTGCGCGGGTCGAGCCCGCGGCGCTCCGCCTCCTGGAAGCGCAGCAATGCCATGCCGGGGCGTTCCGCGCGCACCATCAGGCTGCCCCACCCCGCCTTGATCCGCGGGTTGTTGGGATCGAGCTTTTCGGCGCGCGTGAAGAACCCCGCCGACGCGGTCGCATCGCCCATCCGCAGCGTCAGTTCGCCGGCGGTGATCAACGCCTCGATATCGACCGGGTTGGCGGCGAGGATCCGCATGTCGGCGGCGAGCGCGTCGGCGTCGCGATTCTCGATCGCGGTCTGGGCGTGCGCCCCACCCGCCACCGCGAATCCGAGCGCGGCAACAGTCAGGGTCCGGCGCAACATCATGTTGGCCTGCAGCCTAAACCGATTGGCGGCTGAACGGGAAATGATTGCCGGGACCACAAACGGCGAAACGGGGCGCGGCGGCGACGAATGCCCCCGCCCCCGTCTCTAAATGGGAATTACTGGTTGTTCTGGCGGTGAAGGAAGCGCGGAATGTCGAGCGAATCCTTTTCGGCTTCGGGCTCGGACTCGCCGAACGCGCCGCGCGCGACGCTCTGCATGCGCTCGAACAGCGTCCCGCCCATCTTGACCTTGGGCGCCGCGGGCTCATCGTCGTCGCCGGCGGCGATCGTTGCACCGTCCTCGATCCTGTCCTCGCTGCCGAGCGACAATTCGCCGGCCTCGGTGCCGACCAGATCCTCGTCGCCGAACGACAGGCGGACCGGCGCGGTTTCGACTTCGGCACCGCTGTCGAGCACCAGCTCGTCGGCGTCGGCGGCGGGCTCGTCGGCGACGGCATCCTCGACCGGCTCGGAGGCGTCGTCGGTGGTTTGCGACAGCTCATGCGGCTCGGCATCGGCCGCGGCGGCAACTTCGGGTTCGGGCGTCGGCTCGACGGCCGCGTCGGGCACCGTCACCGGCGCGACAGCTTCGCTGCGGCGGCCGAATGAGAAAGCGCGCGTCGCCGGCTCGGGCGAGGCCGCACCGACGGCACCGGCTTCGATCCCGGTCGCGACGACCGAGACGCGGATCTTGCCTTCGAGGTCGGGGTTGAACGCCGAGCCCCAGATGATGTTGGCGTCCTCGTCGACCAATTCGCGGATATGGTTCGCGGCTTCGTCGACTTCGAGCAGCCGCATGTCCTCGCCACCGGTAATCGACACAATGACGCCCTTGGCGCCCTTCATGCTGACGCCGTCGAGCAGCGGGTTGGCGATCGCCTTCGACGCCGCCTCGATCGCGCGATTGTCGCCCGACGCTTCGCCGGTGCCCATCATCGCCTTGCCCATCTCCTGCATCACGGAACGGACATCGGCAAAATCGAGATTGATCAGGCCGGGCATGACCATCAAATCGGTGATGCCGCGAACGCCCTGCTGGAGCACCTCGTCGGCCATCTCGAACGCTTCCTTGAAGGTCGTGTTGGCGTTGGCGACGAGGAAGAGGTTCTGGTTCGGGATGACGATCAGCGTATCGACATACTTCTGCAGTTCCTCGATCCCCGCATCGGCCGCCTTGGCGCGGCGGCTGCCCTCGAAGCTGAACGGCTTGGTGACGACGCCGACGGTCAGGATGCCCATATCGCGTGCGGTCTTGGCAATGACCGGCGCCGCGCCGGTGCCGGTGCCGCCGCCCATACCGGCCGCGATGAAGCACATGTGTGCGCCCTCGAGCGTCTTGGCCACCGCGTCGATCGTCTCTTCGGCGGCCGCGCGCCCGATTTCCGGACGGCTACCCGCGCCGAGGCCCTGCGTGATCTTCGCACCGAGCTGAATCTTCTGGCTGGCGCCCGACTGCCGAAGCGCTTGTGCGTCAGTGTTGGCGACCAGGAAATCGACGCCCTGGACGTCGTTCTTCATCATGTTCGCGATCGCGTTGCCGCCCGCGCCACCCACGCCGATCACCGCGATCCGCGGGGTCAGCTCGTCCACTTCCGGGGGAAGAAATTCGACCATGATCACTGTCTCCGTCATGTTCCCGCAAAAATTACCGGGGAACACCCTATGCCCACTACACCTTGCACCAACACCCCATCACTATCCACTACAATTAGGGGTTGGTTGACTTATTTTGTTAATAATTCGCCCGCGCCGTTCGGATCAAGCGGCGCACCATCGAGAATGGCGACGGTCGGTGCACGACCTGATGGTCGCCCGCCGATAAAGCCCGCAAATCGATCGGGTCGGTCGCGGCGTGATGGACCAACCCCGACAGCGTTGCGAACGCCGGCCCGGAATGCGCGTCGGGCAGCCCGGTCAGCCCGCGCGGGCGGCCGATCCGGACCGAACGACCGAGCGCCGACTGCGCGTAATCCGCGATCCCCTTCAGCTCTGCCCCCCCGCCGGTCAGCACCACCTGGCGACCGACATTGCCGTCGAACTTCATCGCGGTCAGCGCCTTGCCGATCTCTCCCATCAGCAGTTCGAGCCGCTGGCGGATCACCGCGATCAGCTGCGCCTTGGTGATGCGCGCGCCCTCGCCCGCGCCGTCCTCGCTCAGCGGGGTGATCTCGATCACTTCGTGATTGTCGCGCGGCGTCGCGTTGGCGCAGCCATGGAAGCATTTCATCCGCTCGGCCTGGCTGCGGCTGGCGCCGAAGGTCGAGGCGATATCGTCGGTGATATCCGCCGCGCCCATCTGGATCGTGGTCAGCCCGACCAGCATCCCGCCCGCAAACAGCGAGACGTTGGTGATCCCGGCGCCCATTTCGACCAACGCCGTGCCCAGTTCACGCTCCTCGGCGCTGAGGCAAGCGAGCCCCGTCGCGACCGGCGCGGCGATGATCGCCTTCACCTCAAGGTGCGATTTCGCAACGCACAGCCCGATATTGCGCACCGGCGACCCGTCGGCGGCGACGACGTGGATGTGGACGCCAAGCCGGTCGGCGTGGAGCCCGAGCGGGTTCTTCACCCCGGTGATACCGTCGAGCGTGTAGAGCGCGGGCTGCGCATGGAGCACCATGCGGCCCGCCGGGTCGATCGATTCACGCCCGGCCCGCAACAGCGCGTCGATGTCCGATTGCTCGATCCGGTGGCCGCCCATCTCGAACTCGATCGAAGCGACGTCGCTGACCAGCCCGCCCGCCGAAAACCCGACCCAGACATTCTCGATATTGGTCTGCGCGATCCGCTCGGCCTGCTCGACCGCTTCGCGCACCGCGACTTCGGTCGCGCCCATGTCGGCGATGCAGCCGCGCTTGATCCCGCGGCTTTCGCGCTGGCCGGTGCCGAGCACGATCAGCTCGCCGCCGTCGCCCTTTTGCGCGATCATCGCCGATACCTTCGACGACCCGATATCGAGCGCCGTGATCAGTCCTTCGGGTCCAGCCTTGGCCATCGTTACTCCCCTTACACGTTGTCGCGCGACACCGCGCGGTCCGATTTGGTCGTTTCAGGTTTTGCCGTCGCGCTCGGTTTGGGCGCCGGCGCGCGCATCCCCGGATCGGGCTTGCGCACCACCATCCGGGTCGGGTCGCGCAGGTCGAACTTGATATAGCCGTTGCCGAGCAATTTGTCGGTCCCGTCCTTCTCGGCAAACAATTTGAGCGCCTTGGCCGCTTCGTCGTCGCCCTCGGGCAGCGACAGGATTTCGCCGCTGTCGAACAATAGGTCCCAGCGCCGGTTGCCGACCCAGGTCGCGGCGCGCACCTTGGGCTTGAGCGCGGGCGCGGCCACCATCAATGTTTGATACGCCGGCTCCTGGCGGTCGGCGCCGGGGCCGATCACCAGCGGCAGATCGGGCATCGCGTCGGCGGAGACCGGCTCGAGATAGACGCCATCACGGTCGATCAGGCTGAGCACGCCGTGATCCTGCCACACCGCGGCAGGCGTGCGCTCGACGATGCGGATCAACAGCGTGTCGGGCAGCCGGCGTGAGACGTGCGCGTCCTGCACCCAGCCATATTGCAGCAAGCGGTCGCGGACGAGGTTGAGGTCGACCAGCGGCATCGCGCGCGATTTCTGATCGAGCGCGACAGCATATACTGTGGTGACATCCATCCTTTTGACGCCGCGCACCTCGATCTGGTCGACGCGGAAACCGGCCTTGCCGACCTGCTCGGCGATCGCGGTGCCGACCCGCGCGTTGATGCCCGTCAAATTACCGGCAACGTACACCCCGCCAAGCACCACGATTACGATCGTCCAAGTCGCGATCCGCCGCAGCGCGACGTGGCTCAAGGGAATCCGCGCGAGAATGCGATCGACGATCGACGTCTTCTTCTTACGGGTCGGGCGCCCCTTGGGCCGGGCGCGAGTGGGCTGGCGGCTCATGCGAGCGCCTCGTCGACGATCATCTGGACGAGTTCGGGGTACGAGATGCCGCAATGCCGCGCTTGTTCGGGAACGAGGCTGAGCGGGGTCATGCCTGGCTGGGTGTTCACTTCGAGCAGGAACAACCCGTCCTCGCCGCGCTCGTCGTCCCAGCGGAAGTCGGAGCGCGATGCGCCCTTGCAGCCGAGCAGCCGGTGCGCCTCCAGCGCGATGCGCTTGCACGCAGCCGCGATGTGGTCGGGGATTTGCGCCGGAAAAACGTGCTCGGTCATCCCGTCGGTATATTTGGCGTCGTAATCGTACCAGCCCGATTTGGGCTTGAGCTCGGTTACGCCAAGCGCTTTGCCGCCGAGAATGGCGGTGGTCAGCTCGCGGCCACGCACATAGGGTTCGGCGAGCAATTCCTCGAATTCCTGCCACGGCCCCGCGACGTCGCGGCCGATCGGCTGGCCGTAATTGCCCTCATCGGTGACGATCGCGACACCGACCGACGAGCCTTCGTTGACGGGCTTGAGCACGTACGGCCGCTTGAGCGGATCGCCCTCGAACACCTCGACCGACTTGACGATGCGCCCGCCGGGCATCGGAATACCGTGCGGGACGAGCGCCTGCTTGGTCAGCACCTTGTCGATCGCGATCACCGAGGTGACCATGCCCGAGTGGGTATATTTCAGCCCCATCAGGTCGAGCATGCCCTGCACCGTACCGTCCTCACCGGGGGTGCCGTGAAGCGCGTTGAACACGACATCGGGCTTGGCCTCGGCGAGCTTGGCGGCGACATCGCGGTCCATGTCGATCGCGGTGACGCGGTGCCCGAGCGACTCGAGTGCTTCGGCGATGCCCTTGCCCGACATCAGCGAAACCTCGCGCTCGGCCGACCAGCCGCCCATCAGGACTGCGACGTGAAGGCTCATGCGACTTGCCCCACGCGCTGGATTTCCCACTCAAGCGTCACGCCGCTGTTCGCCTTCACCTTCTCACGCACTTCCTCACCCAAGCCTTCGATATCCGCGCTCGTCGCGTCACCGAGATTGAGAAGGAAATTGCAATGTTTCTCCGATACTTGCGCATCGCCGCGACGCAACCCCCGGCAACCCGCCTCGTCGACCAATTGCCAGGCTTTGTGGCCCTCGGGGTTCTTGAAGGTCGAACCACCAGTCTTTGAGCGCAACGGCTGCGAGGCTTCGCGCGCGGCGGCGATGCGGTCCATTTCGGCCTGGACTGTCGCCGACTCCGCCGGGTGGCCCCGGAACGTCGCCGAAACGACGATCGCGCCCTCGGGCAGTTCGCTGTGACGATACGTGTACCCAAGATCGCCGAGCGCCAGCGTCCGCCGCTCGCCCGATCGCAGCACGACCTCCGCCTCGACCAGCACGTCCTTGACCTCGCGGCCGTAGGCGCCGCCATTCATCCGCACGAACCCGCCGACCGTGCCAGGGATCGAGCGCAGGAATTCGAGACCGCTGATACCGGCATCGCGCGCGTTGGAGGTGACTAGGATGCCGGGCGCGCCGCCGCCGCACTTGAGCGTGGTGTCGTCGAGCCGCTCGACCTTGGCGAATGCCTTGCCGAGTCGAACCACCACGCCAGGCACGCCGCCGTCGCGCACGATCAGGTTCGAGCCGAGGCCCAACCCCATTACCGGCACCGACGGGTCAAGCGCGTAGAGGAAGGTTTCGAGATCGGCGACATCCGCCGGCTCGAACAGCCATTCGGCGGCGCCGCCGCTCTTGAACCACACGAGCGGCGCCAGCGGCGCGCCGTGCGTCAGGCGTCCGCGCACCGGGGGCATGGCGTAGCAGACGCTCACCGCGCCGCCTCGATCCCGGCGGCCAATCCCGCCGCCCACTTCGTAATGTCACCCGCGCCAAGGCACACAACCATATCGCCCGGCTGGACGACGCCCGCCAATTCCTTGGCCAGCTCCTCAGCCGATCCGATCGTCGCCGCCGAGCGATGCCCGCGGCGCTTCAGTCCATCGACCAACGCCTGCGCGTCGACGCCCTCGATCGGCTGCTCGCCCGCGGCATAGACCGGCGTCACGTACACCATGTCGGCGTCGTTGAACGCTTGCTGGAACTCCTCCATCAGATTGCCGAGCCGCGTGAAGCGGTGCGGCTGGACCACAGCGATAACGCGGTTGGCCACACCCTCGCGCGCGGCGGACAGCACCGCGCGGATTTCGACCGGATGGTGGCCGTAATCGTCGATGATCGCGGCGCTGCCCTGCTTGCCGAACGACACCTCGCCGACTTTGGTAAAGCGCCGTTTGACCCCGGAGAATTTGGCGAAGCCCTTCTCGATCGTCTTGTCGGGCACCCCCATTTCGAGCGCGACGCCGATCGCGGCGAGCGCGTTCTGGACGTTGTGGCGGCCGGGCATCGGCAACTCGATATGCTCGATCGAGCGGACCGAGCCGTCGCGCTGGCGGATGATCGCCTCGAAGCGGTTGCCGCCGGGAATCGGGGTGACGTTGACCCCGCGAATGTCGGCCTGGGTCGAAAAGCCGTACGTCACGATCCGCCGGTCGCGGACGCGCGGGAGGACCGCCTGCACCTCGGGATGGTCGAGGCACAGCAGCGCCGCGCCATAGAACGGTACGTTCTCGATGAACTGAACGAACGCGTCCTTGATCGCGTCGAAGCTGCCGTAATGGTCGAGATGTTCCGGATCGATGTTGGTGACGACAGCGATCGTGCCGTCCAATCGCAGAAAGCTGCCGTCGCTTTCGTCGGCCTCGACCACCATCCATTCGCTGTCGCCGAGCCGGGCGTTCGAGCCATAGCTGTTGATGATCCCGCCGTTGATGACGGTCGGGTCGATCCCGCCCGCGTCGAGCAGCGCGGCGATCATGCTGGTCGTCGTGGTCTTGCCGTGCGTCCCCGCCACCGCGACGGTCGATTTGAGCCGCATCAGTTCGGCGAGCATTTCGGCGCGGCGAACGACCGGGATGCGCCGTTCGAGCGCGGCCTCGACCTCGGGATTGGCCCGCTTGATCGCGGTGCTGGTCACGACAACCGCGGCGTCGCCGAGATTGTCCGCGGCGTGGCCGATCTTCACGTCGATGCCCATGTCGCGCAGCGATTGGATGACATAGCTCTCGGCGACGTCCGACCCCTGCACCTTGTAGCCGAGGTTGTGCATCACCTCGGCAATGCCGGACATGCCGATCCCGCCGATGCCGACGAAGTGGATCGCGCCGATGTCTGTTTTGAGGCCAGTCATGCGAACGCCGCCTCTCCGCTTGGGAGTTCGGGTTGCGCCGCACCCACCGGCATGTCGCCCGCCGGATTGCTGATGTTCTCGACCAGGTCGGCCAGGTCGCGCGCAGCATCGGGGTGCCCGCACGATCGCGCGCGGGCGGCGGCGTTCTGCAGCGCTTCGGGATCGAGCCCGAGCTTCTGCATCTGCTTGGCAAGCTCGACGGGCGTGAACTGGCTCTGCGCGATCACCCGCGCGCCGCCCGCCTCTGCGATTTCGCGGGCATTGTCGGTCTGGTGGTCGTCGGTCGCGCTCGGCAGGGGCACGAGGATCGCGGGACGCCCGGCGGCAGTCAACTCGGCGATCGTCGAGGCCCCGGCGCGCGCGATGACGAGGTGCGCCCAGGCGAGATGCTCTGGCAGATCGGGCAGATACGTCGCCAGATCGGCGGCGATCGACAGCTGGGCGTACTTGGCGCGCGCAGCGTCGATATCCTCGACCCGCGCCTGATGCGTTACTTGCAAGCGGCGGCGGAAATTGACCGGGAGCATCGCGAGCCCGTCGGGAACGACCTGCGAGAGGACGCTCGCGCCCTGGCTGCCGCCCGTCACCAGCACGCGAAAGATGCTGTCCTCCTCGAGCATCGGATAGGGCCGGTCGCGCAGCGCAAGCACTTCGTCGCGCACCGGATTGCCGGTTAGCATCACTTTGCCGCGATATTTCTCCGCCAGCCGCTCGACCTTGCCGTACGACGTGGCGATCGCATCGACCTTCCCCGCGACCAGCCGGTTGACGCGCCCGAGCACCGCATTCTGCTCGTGCACCGCGGTTGGGATCTTGCGGTTGAACGCCGCGAGCAGCGCCGGAAGCGCCGGATAGCCGCCGAACCCGATCACCGCCGCGGGCTTCAATTTCTCGTACAATTCGATCGCCTGACCACGCGCCGCGAGCATCGCCCGCCCCGCACGATACCAGCCTATCGGCCCGCCCTGCATCCGCCCTGCGGGCAGCACATGCGTCTCGACCCCGTCGAACAGCCCGGGAAAGCGCACGCCGCGCTCGTCGCTGATCAGGTCGACGCGGTGCCCGCGCCGCTTCAGTTCCTCGGCCAAGGCGGCGGCCGGCACCATGTGCCCGCCGGTGCCGCCCGCGGCCAACACGAACTGCCGCACTCTCGTCATTCGCCGCTCCATTTCACGACATAGGGGGAGCGGCTCACAAACGGGTTCCGGCGCGTAAAGGCAAGCAGCAACCCCATCCCCGCCGACAGCGCGATCATCGACGACCCGCCGTACGAGATGAACGGCATCGTCATGCCCTTGGACGGGGCGAGCCCGGTGTTCACCGCCATGGAGATCAGCGCCTGTGCGCCGAACTGAATGGCGAGGCCGGCGGCAGCGAGGAGGCGGAAATCGTCCTGTTCGTCCAATAGCTTGACGAACACGCGCACGACGATCGCAAGGAAGATCAGCGCGACGATCCCGCACGCGATCAGCCCGAATTCCTCGCCGATCACCGAGAAGATGTAGTCGGTATGCGCCTCGGGCAGGCGGAACTTCATCTGTCCCCCGCCGGGACCGGTGCCGAGCCAGCCGCCCGCGGTCAGCGTCGCGCGCGCGGCATTGACCTGGAAATGCTCGGCCGGGTCGGACGATCCCGGGAACAGGAACGCGTCGATCCGGGTGCGCGCGGTGCCGTAAAAAACGTACGCCGCGACCACCCCTGCGAGTGCGACGCCTCCCAGCGTCAGGATCGCGCGGGTCGACACACCCGAGATCAGCAGCAGCGCGAGCCACACCACGCAGAACACGACGGTCTGGCCGAAATCGGGCTGGAGCATCAGCAATGTCGCGACGGTCGCGGTCAGCCCGCCGGTCAGCAGCGTGAGCATCCCTGCCGACAGCCCTTCCTTGCCCTTGAGCGACAACAGCCATGCGGTCGCGACGATGAAGCAGGGCTTGAGGAATTCGGACGGCTGAAATTGCGAAATGCCGACGCCGAGCCAGCGCCGCGCGCCGTTCACCGTCACCCCGGCGATCGGCACCAGCATCAGGCAGACCAAAAATCCCGCACAGCCGATCAAGGCCAGACGACGCGCGCGCTCGGCGGGCAGCATCGAGACGATCACCAGCACCGGCAACGACACGCACACCCACATCAATTGCCGCCAGAAATAGTAGAGCGGCGCCATATGATGCGTCGCATCCGAATAACGCTGCGCCGTCGCGGGCGACGCCGCCGCCACCGCGACCAGCCCGATCGCGATCAGGAACAAGGTCAGGATCAGGATCAGCCAGTCGATGTCCCAGAACCATGCGCCCAGCGCCGAGCGGTCGGCGCGCCCGCCGCGCCGGGCGAAGCGAGTCATCAGGCCGTCCTTGACCGGCAGCGTGCTCACGACATCGCCTCGACCAGTCCGCGGAAGGTGTCGCCGCGGTCCTCGTAATCGCGGAACTGATCGAACGACGCGCAGGCGGGGGACAGCAGCACCGTATCACCCGGTTCGGCCGCGGCGCGCGCGAGATCGACCGCGTCGGGCAGCGTGCCGGCGTAGGTTGTCGGAATTGTGTCGGCGAGCAGGTCGCGGAACAGCATCCCCGCCTCGCCGATCGTGTACGCGGCGCGGACATGCCCGAACGCCGGGCGGCATGCGTCGAGATTGTCGGTCTTGGCCTGGCCACCGAGAATCCAGTGAATGCGGTCGAACGCGGCGAGCGCGGGGGCGGTCGAGTCCGGATTGGTCGCCTTGCTGTCGTTGACATAGGCGACGCCGTTGAAGACGCCGACCCGCTCCATCCGGTGCGGCAGGCCGGCGAAGCTTTCCAGCCCGGCGTCGATCGCCGCTTCCGGAATACTGAGCGCCTGGCACGCGGCGATCGCGGCGAGCGCGTTCTGCGCGTTGTGCGGGCCTTGCAGCGACGGCCAGCGCGACTGGTCCATGCACACGCCCGGTGCGATCTTGTGGAGATGTTCGGCACGTGCGGACAGGCCGCGCGCGATCTTCGCCGAAGCATCGTCCCCGATCCCGATCACCGCGTCGTGGCCGGGCGACTGCATCGCGAACAGGCGGGCCTTCGACGCGGCATAGCCCTCGAACCCATCGTAGCGGTCGAGATGGTCGGGGGTGATGTTGAGCAACACCGCGACGTCGCAATCGAGGCTGAAGGTCAGATCGAGCTGGTAGCTCGACAGTTCGATCACATAGATTCCGCCTTCAGGCAGCGGCTCCTCGCCAAGAATCGGCAAGCCGATATTGCCGCCCAGCCGCGATGGGACGCCGGCGGTCTCGACGATGTGATGGATCAGCGCGGTAGTCGTCGACTTGCCATTGGTCCCCGTGATCCCGACGACGCGGTGGGGCGGCAGTTCGCTCCGCGCCTCCACGAACAATTCGATGTCGCCGATGATCGGCACGCCCGCCGCGCGTGCTCTCGCCGCGACCGGATGGCGGTTGAGCGGAACGCCGGGCGACACCACCACGCCTGCGAACCCCGTCAGATCCATCGTCGCGGTATCGGCCAGCGTCACCCCGTGCGGATGATATTCGATCACCGCCTTGCGTACGGTTTCGTCGGCGTCCCACGCGAACACCTCCGCACCGGCCGCGACCAGCGCCTCGACCGTTGCCGCGCCCGACCGCGCCAGCCCGAGCACCGCATAGCGTCTGTCGCGCCAGGCCGGGCTGGTGATCACCGCAACTTCAGCGTCGATAGGCCGGCCAGCGCGAGCACTATCGCGACGATCCAGAAGCGGATCACCACTGTGGACTCGGCCCAGCCGAGCTGTTCGAAATGATGATGGATCGGCGCCATCTTGAACACGCGCTTGCCGGTGCGCTTGTACCAGAACACCTGGATGATGACGCTCATCGCCTCGACCACGAACAGCCCGCCGATTATGCCGAGCACCAGTTCGTGATGCGCCGTCACCGCGATCGTGCCGAGCGCGCCACCCAAAGCTAGGCTGCCGGTATCGCCCATGAATACCGCCGCCGGGGGCGCGTTGAACCACAGGAACGCGAGCCCCGCCCCGATCATCGCACCGCAGAAGATCGCGAGGTCGCCGACACGCGGCACGTGCGGGATCCCCAAATAATCGGCGAATTTCACGTTGCCCGCGAGATACACGATGATCATCAGCGTCACGCTGGCGATGATCACCGGCATCGTCGCGAGCCCATCGAGCCCGTCGGTCAGGTTTACTGCATTGCCGAACCCGACGATCGTGAACGCCGCGAACGCGATGTAGAACCAGCCCAGATTTATCACGTGCCCGTTGTAGAAAGGCAGATAGAGCTGGGTGCCGTTGTCGGCGTTGGTATGGATGATGATCGCGCTGGCGATCCCGGCGATGATGAATTCACCGACCAGCCGAATGCGGCCCGAAACGCCCGCCGTGCTCGCTTTCCTGACCTTGTCGTAATCGTCGAGAAACCCGATCGTCCCGAACCCGAGCGTCACGAACAGGCACGCCCAGACATAAGGGTTGCTCAAATCCATCCACAGCAGGATCGACGCCGCCATACTGGTCAGGATCATCAACCCGCCCATCGTCGGCGTGCCGACCTTGGCGAGGTGAGTCTGCGGCCCGTCGGACCGGATCGGCTGACCCCTGCCCTGGCGAATGCGCAGCCAGCCGATGAATTTTGGCCCGATGATCATGCCGATGATCAACGCCGTCGCCACCGCCGCGCCGGTGCGGAACGTCTGATAGCGGATCAGGTTGAGGGCGTGGGGGAAACCGAGCTGCGCGGCGATCCAGTAAAGCATTACGTTTTCCCACCGCAGAGCGCCGCGACCAATGCGGACAGCCCGACCCCGTTCGAACCCTTGATGAGAACCGCATCGCCCGCGCGAAGTTCCGCCACCAGGCGGTCGCGCGCGGCAGCGGCGTCGGGGGCATGGACGATTTCGACCTGCCCCTCAAGCGCTTCGGCGAGCGGCGCCATCGCTTCACCGACCAGGATGACCAGTTGGACGCCGGCGTCACGAACCGGACCGGCAAGGTCGGCGTGATAACCGTCCGATTTGTCGCCGAGTTCGCGCATTTCGCCGAGCACCGCGACCTTGCGGCCTTCTTCGGCGCCGAGCACCGCGAGCGTCGCGCGCATCGACGCGGGATTGGCGTTGTAGCTTTCGTCGATGACCAGCGCGGTACCGTCACCCACCGCCACGGCGAACCGGTCACCGCGCCCCGCCAGCCCGCCGAGTTCCGCAAGCGCGAGCCCGGCCAGCGCAAGGTCGCCGCCGACCGCGTCGACCGCCGCCAGCACCGCGAGCGAATTGCTCACCCAATGCTGACCGGGTTGCGAAATGGTATAGCTTAGCTCGCGGGTTCCGATCCGAGCGGTGACGAAAGTGCCGCCGTTGCCAGCACGGATCGCTTCCAGCGCAGCGACGTCGGCGCCTTCGTCGATGCCGAAGGTCACGATTGTGGCGGCATGAGGCTTGGCCGCTGCGATCAGCCGCTCGCGATGCGGGCTGTCATAGGGAACGATTGCTACACCCGCCGGCTCCAGCCCCTGGAAGATCTCGCCCTTGGCGTCGGCGATCGCGCTTTCGTCGGGGAAGAACGCGGCGTGCGCGGGGGCGATCGCGGTGACGATCGCAACGTGCGGGCGAACGAGTGTCGTCAAATGCGCGAGTTCGCCGGGATGGTTCATTCCCATCTCGAACACGCCGAAATCGACGCCCGCCGGCATCCGCGCCAGGCTCAGCGGCACGCCGGTATGGTTGTTGTAGCTCTTGACCGAACGATGCGCCGACTTGTTCGGCGAACGGTCGAGCGCGGCGAACAGCGCCTCCTTGGTCCCGGTCTTCCCCGCCGACCCGGTGACGCCGATTATCTTGGCACTGGTGCGTGCGCGAGAGGCCTCGGCCAGCGCTTCCAGCCCCGCAAACGTGTCCGCCACGCGGACGTTGGGATGCGCGGTCTTCTTGCTGACCAGCGCGCCCGCCGCGCCGCGCTCGAACGCCTGATCGAGAAACTTGTGGCCATCGGTGCTCTCGCCGGTCAGCGCGACGAACAGGTCGCCGGGCCCGACCTCGCGCGAATCGAACGTCACGCCCGAAACGTCGAACGCCGCCGAAGCGGCGCCGCCGGTTGCGTCGGCGATGGCGGCGGAAGTCCATGATGTCACGTCGCCGCGGCCTCGCGCGCAACGGTGACGTCGTCGAACGGCAGCACCAGGTCGCCGACGATCTGCCCTTGCTCGTGTCCCTTCCCCGCGATCAGCACGATGTCTTCGGGTCCGGCGATCGCCACCGCCTCGCCGATCGCACGGCGGCGGTCGCCGATTTCGGTCGCGCCGATCGCGCCTTTGAGCACCTCGGCGCGGATATCGGCGGGGTCTTCGCTCCGCGGATTGTCGTCGGTCACGATCACCATGTCGCCGTAGCGCGCGGCGATCTCTCCCATCAACTCGCGCTTGCCGTGATCGCGGTCGCCGCCCGCACCGAACACGACGATCAGCCGCCCTTCGGTGTGCGGTTTCAACGCCTCGATCGCCGCCTCCAGCGCGTCGGGGGTGTGCGCGTAATCGACATAGACCGGCGCGCCGGCGCGATTGATCACCGCGCGCTCGAGCCGCCCGCGCACCGGCTGCAACCGCGCGAGGTTCTGGATCGTCTGCGCGACATCGCCGCCGGTTGCGATCACCAGCCCGGCGGCAGTCAGCGCGTTCGCCGCCTGGTACGCGCCAATCAGCGGCAGATTGACCTTATGCTCGCGCCCCTCGGCCTCGATCACCAGCCCCTGCCCGAGCAACGTCGGATCGCGGCTGGCCAGCCGGAGCGTACCACCGCGTTCCCCAACCGTGATCAGCGACTGCCGCCGCGCATGCGCGAGATCGACCACCCGCGCGGCCTGCGGATCGTCGGCCCACACCACCGCGGTGCCGTCATCGGCGAGCACCTCGGAGAACAGCCGCAGCTTGGCGGTCAAATAGTTCGCCATGTCGCCATGATAATCGAGGTGATCGCGGCTGAGGTTGGTAAACGCCGCCGCGATCACTTTCAGCCCCTCGGTGCGGTATTGCGACAGTCCGTGGCTCGACGCCTCGAACGCGACATGAGTCACGCCTTCGCGCGCCAGCCCGGCGACGTTCGACAGGAAGGTCACGACGTCGGGCGTGGTCAGCCCGGTCGAGACGCTGTCGTCCGACGTGGTAACGCCGAGCGTGCCGATCGACGCCGCATGAAACCCGGCCATCCGCCACAATTGCCGAGTCATCTCGACGGTCGAGGTCTTGCCGTTGGTGCCCGTCACCGCGACCGCGGTCTCGGGGAACGGTGCGAAGAACGCGGCGGCAAGGTGCGCGAATTTCTGGCGCGGGTTGTCGTCGGCGATGTGCAGCGCGCCGTCGACGCTCACCCCCGGACGCGCGACGATGGCGATCGCGCCCGACGCGACCGCCGCCGAAATATAATCCTCGCCGTTTACCCTGGCGCCTTCGAACGCGCCGAAGACGGTACCGGGCGCGACTTTCCTGTGGTCGATCGCGAAGCCGGTGACGCTGGCGTCGCCACCGCCCGCCACCAGCCCGCCGAGTTTCATTCGGGATCCGCCATCGATTGCGGTTTGGCCCCGGGGGCACGCCACAACAACGGCAGCAGCTCGCTCACGTCGATGTCGCGCCGCGCGTCAGGCATTACGCCGAGCATCGGGCCGGCGCGCAGGATGAAGCGGCTGACCACGGGCGCAGCGGTGTAAGCGGCGGTGGTCTGGCCGAACGACTGGGCATTACCGACGGGCGAGTCGAGCATCACGATCACCACATAGCGCGGCGCGTCCATCGGGAAAGCCGCCGCGAACGTCGAAACGTTGGCTTTTTTCGAATAACCGCCGCCGGTCGCGACCTCGGCGGTGCCGGTCTTGCCCCCGACGCGGAAGCCCGCGGCATCGGCATTCTTGCCGGTGCCCTGCGTCACCACCAGCCGGAGCAACTGGCGCATGCGGTCGCTGGTCGCCTGGCTGATCACGCGGCGGCCGGGGACGGCCTGGCCGGGCGCGACCTTCATCAGCGTCGCGGGGTGCCAGATGCCGCCGTTGACCAGCGCGGCATAGGCGGCGGCGAGGTGCAGCGGCGTCACCGCGATGCCGTGGCCGAAGCCTGCGGTCATCGTCGTGATGCGGCTGAATTTCTGCGGAAACAGCGTCCGGCCGCGCGCCGGAAGCTCGAACGGCATTGGCTGGTCGAACCCCATCAGCCGAAACATCCGCGCCAGCTTGTCGCCGCCCATCTCGTCGGCGATCCGCGCGGTCGCGATGTTCGACGAATGGATCAGCGTCTCGGGGATATCGAGCCAGCGGTTCTGGCCGTCATGGTCGTGGATCGTGAACCCGTCGATCTTGAGCGGCGCGGTAGCGTCGAAGCGCCGCGCCATCGAGGTGACGGTACCGCTGTCGATCGCCGCGGCCATCGTGATCGGCTTGAAGGTCGAGCCGAGCTCGTACGCCGCCGTGGTCACGCGGTTGAAGAACGGCCCCGGAATCTCACGGCCGTCGGCGGTGCGCGCGGGGGCTGGCGCGGCACCCGGATTGTTGGGGTTGAAGGTAGGGAACGACGCCAGCGCCATGATCTCGCCGGTCTGGACGTCGAGCACCACGCCTGCGCCGCCCTTGGCGTTGAGCGCGACGACTTGCTGGCCGAGCTCGTTTTCGAGCGCCGATTGCGCGCGCAGGTCGATCGACAGCGCGATTGGCTGGCCGTTCCTGGCCGGGTCGGTCAGTTGCGCGTCGAGCGCGCGCTCCATCCCCGACGCGCCGCGCCCGGCCATGTCGAGAAAGCCGAGCACCGGCGCGGCAAGCTCCGATTGCGGATAGAGCCGCTGCGGCTCGCGCTCGAACACCAACGCCGGCTCGCCGATCGCGTTGACTTCGGTGACGAGCGAAGCCGAGGCATCGCGTTCGATATAGGCGAATTTGGTGCCCGATAGCTGCGCGTAGATCTTGGTCTGGTCGATCCCGAGGATCCCGGCCAGCCGCTGTGCGATGTCGCGCTTGTCGCCGAGCAGTTCGTCGGGGTGCACCCCGATCGCCCAGGCGTCGATCGTGCGCGCGAGCGGCGCGCCGTTGCGGTCGACGATGTCGCCGCGCGCAACTCGCCCGGCCATCGTGCTGGCCGATGCCGGCCCCGCAAACACCGCGAAAAAAGCGAGCTTGCTCAGCACCAGGCACACCGCCCCGCCATAGAGCAGCATCATGATCATCAGCCGCTTTTGCGCGGTGGCGCGGTTGAGGCCGCGATCGTCTGCCTGACGGCGCGGCGACAATGGCCGCGCGAGCATTGCGGTCATTACCGGCCGCCCTCGCTGCCGACGCGGCGCATGAGGTCGCCGAGCGACGAGCCGCCCATGATCCGGCGATCGAGCATGGCGATTTCGGCGCGCGGCTTCACGGTCGAGCGCGCGACCGCGGGCTGCGCCTTGGCGACAGTGGCGAGTACCGCCTTGGCGGGCTTGGCCTTGGCGACGGGCATCGCATCGGCCGCGGACGCGGGCGTCGTCTCGATCGTGGCGCCGGGCAGCGGCGCACTCGGGATCACCGCGGCGGCGGTCTGGACCTGGCCGTCGCCGTCCATGCCGAGCGACGCGAGCTGGCCGTCGTCGCGGACATATTGCGCGGCGGTCGGCGCCGACAGTTTGAGCGTGTCGCCGTTCCAGCGCTGCAACTGCGCGAGGTTGGCGCGCGTGTCGAACTCGGTCTCGAGCGCGCGGATGTCGCGCTGCGTCGAGGCGATCGAGCGCTCGACATCGGCCAGCCGGTTACGCTCGGCGGCGACACGCGACGACATCAAATAGCAGCCGAGGATCACGCCCACGCAGAGCACGAACCAGCCGAACCAGCGAAACCGAGTGACCACCACCATCACGCTTCTCCCGCCCAAGGGGCCGCCGACGTTCGGCGCGCCACCCGCAATGTTGCCGACCGCGCGCGAGGATTCGCCGCGATCTCGCCTTCGTCCGCGCGCACCGCGCGTCCGACATTCTCGAAACTCGGATCCGCCGGGGCGGTGGCCGGCGGCAAATGCCGCGACCCCGCCGGCGTCGACCCGCTGCGTTCGCGGAAGAAGCGCTTGACCAAGCGATCCTCCAGCGAATGAAACGTCACCACCGCGAGCCGCCCGCCTGGTTTGAGCACGCGCTCCGCCGCAACAAGCCCGTCGGCCAGTTCGCCAAGCTCACGATTGATGTGAATCCGGATCGCCTGAAAAGTGCGCGTCGCCGGGTCTTTTTTATCGTGCGGCTTATAGCCTAGTGCCTTGCGCACCACCGTGGCGAGTTCGGAAGTGTGCGTAAGGGGTCTTGCGGATACGATCGCGCGGGCCACCCGGCGGCTCCTGGGCTCGTCGCCATATTGATAAATGACGTCGGCGATCTCGCCTTCGTCGGCGGTGTTGAGGAAATCCGCCGCGCTCTCGCCCGACTGGCTCATCCGCATGTCGAGCGGGCCGTCGGCCTGGAACGAGAAACCGCGGGTCGCCTGGTCGAGTTGCATCGACGACACGCCGATATCCATCACGACGCCGTCGACCGGGGTCAGGCCGCGCGCGTCGAGTTCGCTGTCGAGCGCCGAGAACGGCGCTTCGATCAACGTCAGCCGGCCGTCGGCGGCCGCAAGCATCGGCTGGCCGCCCTCGATCGCGCTAGGGTCGCGGTCGAAGGCGGCCACGGCGGCGCCACGCGAGAGAATTGCTCGCGTGTAGCCACCGGTGCCGAAAGTGGCATCGACGTGAAGCTCGCCCGGGGTGGGGAGGAGCGCGTCGATCACCGCATCCAAAAGCACAGGAGTATGGAGCACGGGCGTGTGGGGGGTGGCCGTGCTCACAACAGGCCCTTTTCTTCGAGCGCGCCGCGGCACGCGTCCTTCATCACTTCCGGCGCGCGAGGGTCGGCCAGCAGCGTTTCGGGGTCCCAGATTTCGAAATAGTGAATCGATCCGTAGAAGAAGGCGTGCTTGGTGATGTTGGCCTTGCGCTTGTGCCAGCCGACCAGCACGCAGCGGCCGGTCGAATCGAACCCGATCGTCTCGCCGCCGCCCGACAGGCGCCGCAGCAGGCTGTCGTCAGGATCGCCATTTTCGTCGAGCCGGTCGAGCGACGCCGCGGTAGCGCGCTCGATCTCTTCGCCGAATCGCGCCTGGTCGTAGCCGACGAGGCACTGATATTTGTGGTGGACGTTGATGCGGACGGAGGGGCCGCCCTTCAGCGTGTCGGGATCGCTATTGGCGATGATCGCGTCGCGGAACTTGGCAGGAATCGACACGCGGCTCTTGTCATCGACAAGCTGCAACTGCGTCCCCGTATAGATGCCGCGTCCCGCCACGATACCCACCCAACCCCAAAAACACGCACGTCTTTCCCGCCGCCGGAGCGGCCCTCGCCGCCGCCGCCGCGACTTGAATCAAACGGGTAAAGACGCCCCTCTTCTTGCCCTTGGCGTATCAAGGGACAGCATGGGACACAATGGTAATCTTTGGGTTTTTATGGAGAAACTGGCTTAGCGATCAGCTAAGTCGTTTTAATCCTTGAACAAGATTCTTTAACCATATCCCCTTCCCGCGGTGCTGGAGGGCGCGTTTGGTAGCTGGAACGGGCGGAATCGGCGCGACTCGCGTCGGTGGTGGGGGGCTTTCCCATGGACCGCCCATGCGGCGATCACGATCACGGCTTGGCCGGAGTCGACGATGCTGCGGGTGCGACACCGAGTTCGGCAAGCGGTTCGCTGGTCGGCGTGGTCGCGGGGGCGGCTCCATTCGACATCGTCAGGTTCGCCGCGACATCGGCCTTGGGCGCACCGATCGCGGTGCCGGGCCGCTCCCGGCTGACGATCCCGAAGATCGTCGCGGCGAGCCCGATCAGCAGCAATACGGTGGCGAGGCCGATCACCCCCACCTTCACGCGCTGCATCGTCTGGATTGAATCGCGAACCACGGTTTTTATCATGTGTGGCATTTATGTAACGACTTGATCCAGGTTTGTCCAACTTGTCCAAAGCACGGGTCGCCGCATCAGGCGGGAACTAATCCCTTTTCGACCAACCAGTCGTGGTTGTAGAGCGTTGAAAGATAGCGAAATCCGGTATCGCACAGGATCGTCACGACTCGGCTGCCCGGCCCCAGCTGCTTCGCCAGCAACACAGCGCCCGCGACGTTGATCCCCGACGACAGCCCTAGGCATAGCCCTTCTTCGTCGAGCAGCCGCCGCACCCATTGATAGCCTTCGGCGTCCGAGATGCGGAATTGCGTGTCGATCGGCGCGCCCTCCAGATTGGCCGTGATCCGCCCCTGCCCGATCCCTTCCGCCACCGACGATCCTTCGGACCGCAGCTCTCCGCACGCATAATGTTCGTACAGCGCTGCGCCGTGCGGGTCGCTGAGCGCGATGCGCACTTTCTCGTCCTTGGCCTTGAGTCCCAGCCCGACCCCGGCGAGCGTCCCGCCTGTCCCGACCGAGCAGGTGAAGCCGTCGATCCGCCCATCCATCTGGTCCCAGATTTCCTCGGCGGTGCCGACGATGTGTGCGCGGCGGTTGGCGACGTTGTCGAACTGGTTGGCCCAGATCGCGTTGGGGGTTTCTTCGGCGATGCGGCGCGACGTGTGCACGAAATGCGCGCAATTGGCATAGGGCGCGGCGGGCACCAGTACGAGCTCGGCACCGAGCGCGCGTAGCGTGTCCATCTTCTCGCGGCTTTGCGTCTCGGGCATGACGATGATCGTCTTGTAGCCCTTGGCGTTGCCGACCAGCGCGAGCCCGATCCCGGTATTCCCCGCGGTCCCTTCGACGATCGTCCCGCCCGGTTGGAGCAGCCCGCGCTCCTCGGCATCCTCGACGATATAAAGCGCAGCGCGATCCTTCACGCTAGCGCCGGGATTGGCGAATTCACACTTGCCGAAAATCTCGGCGCCGGCCGCTTCGCTCGGTCCTTTCAGGCGGACGAGCGGGGTATTGCCGATGAGCGACAGCGTGTCGGGGGTGATGGGCATAGGCGTTAGATAGACCGGCGGGCAGTAGGAGCAAGCAACGGCTGCTGTGCCCGCCCCAATCTCTCATTGTGGGGGCTGCGCGCGGATTGGCCGACGATAAATGCGGGGCCGGGACAGCGTTGCTTACATGCTATCATTGGTCATCGCATCGAGCGATGAGGCAGCGTTGTCGACCGACACAGCGTCGCTGGTCGGCGTTGGCGTCGGGCTGGGAATGGTGGCAACGACATTGCCGACCGCAGTAGTCTTGATCGACCCGGCCGAATTCTCGCCGACCGGGTCCGAGGAAACGCTGCACGCCGCCAGCGCCATCAGACTCGCCCCCGCCAATATTGTCCGCCGCATCGCACCCTCCCTGCCGCCAATCGGGTCACCATAGCGCGGCTTGCGCGCCGCTCAACAATTGCCTGCGCAAGGCATCCGGCTAAGCGGATAACATGACGCTCAAGCATTCCTTCCCGCCGGTGGTCGATGCGCGCACGCGGCTGTTGATCTGCGGCAGCCTGCCCGGCGATCGCAGCCTGGTGGCCGGGCGATACTATGCGCATCCGCAGAACCAGTTCTGGCGGCTGCTATCGCCGGTCACGGGGGTCGATCTGGCGGCGCTCGATTACGAGGCGCGGCTGGCGGCGTTACGCGAGGCGCGGATCGGGCTGTGGGACGTCATCGCCAGCGCTGCGCGCGCCGGCAGCAGCGACGCCGCGATCCGCGACCATGCGGCTAACGACCTCCCCGCCCTCGCCGCCACGCTGCCCGATCTGCGCGCGATCGCCTTCAATGGCGGCACCGCGGCGACAATCGGGATGCGCCAGTTGAAGACCGCAGGTGTGGACCTACCGCTGATCGCGCTACCGTCGAGCAGCCCGCTGCACACCGTCGGCATCGCCGCAAAACAGGCGGCCTGGACGGCGTGCCGCGAGTGGCTGAACGCCGGCCGCCGCTAGCAGGTCGTCTTTCGCCACGTGATCGTGTTCGGTGCGGCTCCCATCGTGATGGTCCCCGCGCTTTCATCGCGCACGATCGGTCCCTCACGCAGGCCGGTCCCGGTGATGTTCATCGACAATGTGTAGCCATCACCAGGACCGGTCACGAGCGACCAGGTGCCGCTACCGCTGGCGTTGTCGCCCAGACTGTGATCGGTGCCGAAGCGCATCCATTGCGCGCAACTGGGCGCCGCGACATTCTCCCATTGGCCCATCAGCCATGAGTCGTCGGCAACCGCCGGCGCGACGGGCGCAGGGACGGCGTCGCTCGACGCCAGCGACGTGGCGCTGGTGACCGGCGCCGACAGGTTCGAGAACATCGTTCCGCTGTTCGTGCTCGTCATGGTGGTGCGGGAGGACCGAAACACGCCCGCCGCCCATAGCGCCAGCAGGATGACGATCAGCCCGCCCACACCGATGATGACGAAGAGCGCCGTCTTGCTGCCCGGCGTGGGCGGTGCGTAGCCCGGCGGGCGCGGCTTGGTCCCCTGCTCGGTGGCGACCGGAGCAGCGACTACGGCAGGGGTCGGTGATGCCACGGGGTCGGGTGCTGGTTTGGGCGGGGCAGCGCCGCCCGTTGGCGGGTTAAGCAGCATCGCCTTCTGCTGGTCGAACTCCTCCTGCGTCAGCACGCCGCGGTCGCGCAAATCCGCCAGCCGCCCCAATTCCTCGGTAATGTCCGACATCCCCCAAGCCCCCCTCGCGTTCCAACTTTTGTCCAGCCTAAGCACATAGCCGGGCGCGGCATTGTAGGAAACGGCCAAAGAACGCGTCGGTCGCGGCTATTATCACGGATAGGAGAAGCGAAGCCCCACAGTTCGATAAGACATGTCCCACAACCATTCGTTCTGCTAATGTTCCAAGATGTACTTTCAGCGGTCCGAGTCGGTTGCCCTTGTGTCAACGGTGCCCGCCCTCGCGCCGAAGTTAAAAGATGAGGCGATCCATCGCGAACTTACGCCCGACGTGACGCTGCCACCGCGCCCGCTGCGCTGGCTGTTTCTCGACCTCAATTCCTACTTCGCCAGCGTCGAGCAACAACTCGATCCGGCCCTGCGCGGCAAGCCGCTGATCGTCGCGCCGGTCGGGTCGGACACGACGGTCGCGATCGCCGCTTCGATCGAGGCGAAGAAATACGGCATTTTGACAGGCACGCCGGTTTGGGAGGCCAAGCGCCTGTGCCGCGAGTTGCTGATCGCGCCCGCGCGGCACGATCAATATGTCGTGTTCCACAACGCGATCGTCGAGGAAATCTGGCGGCACATTCCGGTCACCCATGTCTGCTCGATCGACGAGGTCGCTTGCCGGTTGCTCGACAACGAGAATTCGCCCGACCACGCGATCGCGCTCGCCCGCCGCATCAAGGCGGGGATTCTAGCCAATGTCGGCGAGTGCCTGACCTCGTCGGTCGGCATCGCCCCCAACCGGCTGCTCGCCAAATTGGCCTCGGACATGCAAAAGCCCGACGGGCTGGTGGTGCTGACCGCCGACGAGTTGCCTCACCGGCTTTACGACCTGAAATTGCGGGACATTTGCGGGATCGGCACCAACATGGAGCGCCGCCTCGCCCGCGACGGCGTGAACGACATTCGCGATCTTTGCGAGCGCCGTCCGCGCGACGCCGGCCATGCGTGGGGCGGCACCAACGGCGACCGGCTGTGGTACGCGCTCCACGGCGTCGACCTGCCCGACAAGCCCACCCAGACGCGATCGATCGGACACAGCCACGTCCTGTCGCCCAACAAGCGCGGGATCGAGCCCGTCCGGCTGACCGCGCGCCGCCTCGCGCTCAAGGCGTCGAGCCGGTTGCGGCGCAAGGGATATGTTAGCCGCTTGCTCGTGCTCCACGTCCGATTCGAGGACGACAAGAGCGTGTGGCGGTGCAGCCGAAAGCTGGCGGCGACGCAGGACAGCTTTCAAGTGCTGGCGGCGCTCGACGCGCTTTTCCCCCGGCTGGCCGAAGAGGGGAAGCGCCGCCACGGCAGCTTGCGCGTACGGATGGTCGGCGTCACGCTCAACGAACTGGTGCCAGTCAATGGCGAGCAGGCGTCTTTGTTCGCGCATCTCGACCCCAACGACCCGCTGGCGCGCGAGACTCGCGGTCTCGCGCTCAGCAAGGCGATGGATCGCCTCAACGAAAAGTTCGGCCGCCATGCCGTGTCGCTCGGTCCGTTCCATGGCGGGCGAATCGACCGCGTCGGCACCAAGATCGCGTTCGGGCGCATCCCCGACCTCGACGAATTCCACGAATAAGTGTCGCAAATTGTTGCAATGCGGAACAGCGCTTGACGGATCGCTTTCTCTCGGCAATCGCTGAAGCCCTATGAAGACCCCCCTCCTCTCCGCAACCGCCGTCGCGCTCCTGGCGCTCACGGCTTGTCAGTCCAAAACCGAGACGACCACCGTCGCGAACTCGACCGCCGAGAACACGACCACCGTCGCCACGACAATCCCGATCGAACTGCCGCCGGCGATCAAGACCGAAGGCTCGTATCGCTGCCACGGCGACAACAGCCTGGTGAAGGTCACCTTCTTCGAAGCGAAGAAGGACGGCACGATGACCGCATCCGTCGCGTCGCCCTCCGATGCCTCGCCAGTGACGCTGAGCGGCGGCGCCGGCAAACCGATGACCGCCGATGGCGGCTGGGCGCTGTCGGGGACCGACAGCTCGTTCAAGCTGACTCAGCCGGGCAAGCCCGAGCAGAGCTGCAGCAAGTAATTCCCACCTGGCACGGCCCGCGGCGACGCGGGCCGTTGCATACCGGACCATGGTCCGGCACCTTGGCCTGACCCATGGCCACCATCGCAATCTACAGTTTGAAGGGCGGCGTCGGAAAGACGACGCTGGCGGTCAATCTGGCCTGGAGCGCCGCCGTGCAATCGGCGCGCCGCACCTTGCTCTGGGATCTCGACCCGCAGGCCGCGAGCAGCTTCCTGCTGACCGACAAGAAATCGAAGGGCGACGCGCTCTGGATCTTCTCCAAAGACGTCGAGCCCGACAGACTGATCCGCAAGACCGCTACGCCGCGGCTCGACCTGATCGCCGCCGACGCATCGTTGCGCGACTTGGATCTGCTGTTTCACGAACTCGACAAGAAGAAGCGGCTGGCGAAGCTGCTCAAGGGATTGTCGAAGGACTATGACCGAATCCTGCTCGACTGCCCGCCGGGGCTGACCGAGACCAACAAGCAGGCGATGCGCGCCGCCGATCTGATCGTCGTGCCGGTGATCCCCTCCCCGCTGTCGCAACGCGCGTTCGAGGAATTGATCGGCTATCTCGGCACCACCAAGCGCGTGCTGCCGGTCCATGTCATGGTCGATCGCCGCCGCCGGCTCCATACCGACACCGTCGCGGCGCATCCCGGCTGGCCCGCGATCCCGATGGCCAGCGTGGTCGAGCAGATGAGCGTCCGCCGCGCGCCGGTTGGGCGGTTTGCCGCGCGTTCCCCCGCCGCCGATGCCTTCGCGCATTTGTGGCGAGCGGTCGAGCAATGGCTGGCGGTGCCCGTGCGGTGAAGCACTTGCCCGAGCCTTCGTACGACGTGCTCGACCCCAATCTGGTGCTCGGCGCCTATGCCGTGGGTGTGTTCCCGATGGCCGACGCGCGCGACGCCGCCGGAATCTATTGGGTCGAGCCGCGCCAGCGCGCGGTGCTGCCGCTCGACGGGTTTCATCTGTCGCGCTCGCTGAAAAAGACAATCGCCGCCAACCGCTTCCGAGTCACCGCCGACGTCGCGTTCGAGGATGTCATCGCGCTCTGCGCCGAAAGCGCCGACGACCGGCCCGACACGTGGATCAACACCACGATCGAGAGCGCGTTCACGACGCTCCATTTTCGCGGCTTCGCGCATTCGGTCGAATGCTGGGATGGCGATGAGTTGGTCGGCGGGCTCTACGGGCTGGCGTTAGGCAAGGCGTTTTTCGGCGAATCGATGGTCAGCCGCGCGACCGACGCTTCGACGGTCGCGCTCGCCTGGCTCGTCGCGCGGCTGCGGGTCGGCGGGTTCACCTTGCTCGACTGCCAGTTCCAAACCCCGCACCTCGCCTCGCTTGGCGCGATCGAGATCGGGCGCGGCGATTACGTCGCGTTGCTGGGCGCGGCGATCGAGGGCTCGCTCGGCGGCGCATCGGCGGGCGCCGCGCCGGGCGATTTCGGCGCGCTCGACCGGCTGCCGCCGCTTTCGGACGGTGCCGTCACTGTGTCGGGGCCAGCGGCGGGGAAGGACATCGTGCAGCTCTTGACCCAGACGTCGTAGATCGGGTCGATTACGACGTTGAGCGACGGTCGCTCCTTGTACAGCCAGCCCGAATGGACTCGCTTCCACGTCCCGTCGGGCTGACCGATATCGAGCTGGACGAACGCGCCGGTATAATGCTCCTGCTCCCACGGCGCGGTCTCTTCGCAGGCGCGCAACCGCACGACGACATTGCCGATCCGCATCGCCTGGCCGGGCTTGAGCGTCACGTCGCGCGCCTGGCCGTTGCGCTTGTTGAGCAACCCAAGCACCGCGACGCGGTCCTTCATGGGCGTCGTGCCGGCTTCCGGATTGGTCGGGTCGCCCGACACGTCGACCGTCTCGACGCTGCCCGCGACCTGTGCCTCGTCGAGCGTCGTCGCGGGCGCGGTCGCAGCCGCCGTGGGCGCGGCGGTGTGCTGACCCTGATACCAGTTATAGCCGGCCCAGCCTGCCGCGCCGGCACCGGCCATCGCGGCCACGATGCCGACGACGCGGCGCCGGTTCATGCGTCGGGGGTCCAGGCTTCGTAGTCGCCGGTCGCCGGCGCGCGCTTGCCGCCCTTCTCCAGCGCGCCGGGCGGCCGATAGGCGAGCGCGGTGCCGGTCATGTTGGGCACTGCCGGCTTCTCCCACCGACGCTGCGGCGGCAACGCGCGGTCGGGCACGTCGTCGATCTGGTGGTGCAGCCAGCTGAACCAGTCGGGCGGCACTCGGCTGGCGTCGTTGGCGCCGGCATAGATCACCCAGCGCCGCGGGTTGCCCGCAGTATCCTTGCCGCCGGTGTAATAGACGTTGCCGAGCTCGTCCTCGCCGACGCGTTCCTTGCCGATCAGCCCGAACGCCGTGCCCAGGCTTGCGCCGTTCCACC
>NZ_JAQGKZ010000062.1 GCF_028289855.1 Sphingomonas bacterium
CGATGAAGGAGCAGTTCAAAGATCCCGCCGCGCGGTTCGACGTCAATATCCAAAGCGTAGATGTCTCGAAGGCCGGTGACACGGCGGTCGTCCGCTCGCTCTATCAATACGGCTTCACCGACCCCAAAACCAAGAAGGTTTCCAGCGAGACCGGCAATTGGGTTGCGGGGTTCAAGCGCCAGGCGGACGGGTCGCTGAAGCTCGCTTGGTCGATCGGCGCGGATACGCCGCCGGTGGCATCGACGGACAAGCCGAAGACCTGAATCGTCCGCTGGCGGCAGCTAACCACTAGTTCCCGTCGTGCAGCGCCGGATGGGCGCGAACGTCTGCTAGCGACCCAATAGCGGACATTGGCGCTACGCAGCTTTGCGCCCCGGTTGCAGTCATTCGACGCAATCAACCTTCGCTTCGAAAGCGGTCATTCGTTCAGACTGTCGGCGAACGTCCGCCATTAGGTCGACAGCTGCCGCGCTCTGAGAACGCCAGCTTTCCGTTTTCTAGATGGCCATCGGGCCCGTGGAGAACAGAATGGATATCTTGGCGTCGATATCGAAGACTCGCCGCTGCTGGCGGAGCGGACTGAAATCTGTCCTCGTGGCGGGTCATCTGCATCAGGGATGGAGATCGCTCGGCGAGCCTAGGCCACTGATTTGCATCAAGTTTGCTTTAACCGGCTCGTATCACTTTTTACTTATGCCGGGCTTGTGGACCGCCCGATCGATCATTCAGACAAGACGATTCGCCGAACGCTTCCCTACGCGGCGGTAGCCGCGGCGGTTTTTGCTGCAGCGACGATAAATTTTGCCGCTGCCGTATTGTTCGGCTTGACGGCGTTTGGCTTGATCGTCTGGATTTCGCGGTTGCGACATGATGTGGACCGTGCAGCGCGGCGAATGGACGCGGTTTGCGCCGATCCGCTGCCGTCGTTGAACCTTGAAGTGGGCGTCGCCGCGATCGAGCAGCAGATGGCGTCACTCAATCATCGCCTTGTCGCCGCGCACCCGGTAAGCGGTTTGCCCGTCCGAGAAGCGTTGCTCGCGCAGATGAATGCTGACGGCTGCGGGATGCTTGGTGCGATCGCGTTTGCGGATTTCGACCGACTCACTGCGTTCGACCCGGCGCTGGGGGAGCGCGTCTTCGCAGCCTCTACCGCCCGGTTACGCGCGATGTTGCCGCCCGAACGCTTCATCGCCCAGGTCGATCGCGGCTACGTCGGCTTGTGGTTCGGCTTGCAGGCTGACGAGACGGTTGCGCGCGCCGAACTCGACGCGATCGGCTATGCGCTCGGCGAAGAGATTGAGGCCGGGGAGACTACGATCGTTCCTCAGCTAAAGGTCCGTCTGGCGCGGTTCGATCAGGCCGACGGAATTGAGGCGGGCGCATTCCTCGCTCGCACCTTGGCATCGTTCACGCTTTCTAACGGCATCGTCGCGACGGTCGACAAACCCATGGTCGATTATGCTGAACTCGCGCGCGACCGCTATGCGCTTGAACAGGACATGCGCCAAGCGATGGCGCGGCGTGAATTGCGACTCGATTTCCAGCCGCTGATCGACGCCGCGCAAGGGCGGGTGTGCGGTGCCGAGGCGCTGATCCGCTGGGATCACCCCGAACGCGGCGCGATTCCGCCGGCGCGGTTCATTCCGATCGTCGAGGCGATGGGGCTGGCGAGCGAAATCGGCATGTGGGCGTTGAACGCCGCCGCACGCGAGGCGCAGGGCTGGGCGACGCAGGGGCTCGATCATTTGCGCGTCGCGGTCAATGTGTCGGGGCTGCAGCTCGAACGCGACGATCTGCCGATCCTCGTCCAGCGCACGCTGCAACGTCACGAACTCGGCGCCGCCGCGCTCGAAATCGAATTGACCGAGAGCGTCGCGACGAGCGATGCCGCGCATTGCCGCGAGATTTTTCACGATTTGCGCGCGATGGGCGTGAAGCTTGCGGTCGACGATTTCGGCACCGGCTATTCGGGGTTCAGTTCGCTGCGCGCGCTAGCGTTCGACAAGATTAAGATCGACCGCGAATTCGTCACCGACGTCGACACTCGCACCGATAGCCAGGCGATCTGCCAGTCGATCGTAGCGCTCGGTCGCGGGCTCGGCATTCGCGTGCTCGCCGAAGGAGTCGAGCGGCGGCAGGAATATGAATGGCTGCGCCGCCACGGCTGTAATCATTTCCAGGGCTTTTATTTCGCGCGGCCGATGAGCGGCGAGGCGTTCGTCGCCTTTGTCCGCGACCCCGCGCGGCTGACCGAATTGTTGCGGCTCGACGTAACGCCGAACCAGATCGAAGCGAGGTTGAGGGCATGAGCATGCGTACGAATTTGGTCGGGATCGGCATTGGTGCGCTGGCGCTTTCCGCCTGCTCTGCAGGCCCCGGCCGGGTCGGCAAGGCGCCGCCGCCGCCCGTCGCCACCGCGGCGAGCGAGACCGATGCCGCGTCCGACCTGTTGATGCAGGGCAAGGACGCCGCCGCGCGCAAGAAGCTGAAGGCGATCCTGAAGCGAGACCCGATGAGCGCGGCGGCGCTGATGCTGATCGATTCGATCGATCGCGATCCCAAGCAGCTGCTCGGGCCGCAAAGCTATCCCTATGTCGTCGCGCCGGGCGATACGATGGCGGGACTTGCCCAGCGTTTCCTCGGCAATCGGTTGAAGGCCTATCAACTGGTCCGCTACAATGGCCTGAAGGCGCCGGTGACGCTGGCTGCGTCGCAAGTGCTGCGCATTCCCGGCGAGCCGCTGCGCCCGCCCGAACCGGTTCGTCGTGCCGAGCCTGCCCCGACCCGGTCCGCGCCGACGGGACCGGCTACGCCGAAACCTAGGGTAGCAGCGCCGAAGCCGACCGCCCCGGCGGCGGGTGCGGCCAACCCGGCGGCCGCGCGCCAGTTGCGCACCGCCGGGCTCGCCGCGCTCAATCAGGGTAATGTCGACCGCGCGGTCGGCCTGCTGCGCCGCGCGGCCCAACTCGATCCCGGCAACGCGCTGATCGCCCGCGATCTTGGCCGCGCCGAACGCATCGCCGCCACGGTGCGGGCGCGAAAGTGACGGTCAGCAATGTTTAAGGCTTTGATTTTATGGCGAAGGGCTGAACCTTGTCGGGGACGCGCGTCATGACCATGCTCGGCCGTTATCGTGTCGACGATCGCCTCGGCGAAGGCGCGATGGCCGATGTCTATCGCGCGCATGATCCCGATATCGGCCGCACCGTCGCGATCAAGGTGCTCAAGCCCGACTTTGCCCGTGACCCCGACATCGCCGCGCGGTTCCTGCGCGAAGCGCGCGCCGCGGGCGCGCTCAGCCACGCCAATATCGCGACGATCTACGATGTCGGCGAGACGCAAGGCGCCGCGTATATCGCGATGGAATTGGTTGATGGCCAGCCGCTCGATGTAGTCCTGCAGAATCAGGGACGAATGCCGTACGAGCGCGTGCTGGCGATCGGCCAGCAACTCGCCGCAGCGCTCGCTTATGCGCACCGCGCCGGTGTGGTCCACCGCGACATCAAACCGTCTAATATCCTGCTGTCGGCCGACGGCCAGACCGCCAAATTGCTCGATTTCGGCGTCGCGCGGATTGGCGAGATGGACCAGGCCACCGCCGACCGTCAATTCGCAAAAACGCAGGTCGGGCAGCTGATCGGGACGCCGCGCTACATGAGCCCCGAACAGGCGCTCGGGCTGCCGGTCGATCAGCGGTCCGACCTCTTCTCGCTCGGCGTCGTTTTGTACGAGATGATCACCGGCAAGGTTGCCTTCCCCGGCACCGCGCTGGCAACGCTCGCAATCCAGATCGCGCAGGAAAAGGTCGAGCCGATCGATCGCAGCGCGGGCGATTGCCCGCCGGGCCTGCGTTTCATTATCGACAAATTGCTGTCTAAGAAGCCCGAGCAGCGCTTCGCCGACGGCGACGCGCTCGCCGCCGCACTGGCGCGCGAGATTGCCGCGCAGGGCGAGAAGCCAGCGGGCAAGCGCGGACTGCCGCTGCGCCTCAAGCTACCACTCGCGCTCGTGGCGGTCACCGCGGCCGCGCTGTTCGCGTGCGTCACCACGACGCTGGGCCGTGAACGTCAGACGCTCGAACACATGGCGATCGTCTCCGGTAAGTCGACCGCCGCCTTCGTCACCAACAATGCCGCCGTGCTCGCCGCCGAAAATGCCGGGCTGCCCGCCGATCAACAGGATTGGTCGGCACTCCAGGCGTTCGCCGTCAGCGCCAGCCGCGATCCTGCGATCCGTGACCTCGTCGTTGTCGACAGCAGCGGGACGGTGCGGGCCGCCGGCGACGCCAGACTGGTCGGCCGGCCGTATGTTCAACCGACCGGCGAACCGTTGATGGAAGCCGTTGATGGGGCACAAGTTGCAGCCGCTGCCGACCGTGGACGCGGCGCAGGCATCCGCTTTCTCCAGCCAATCCGTTATGCCGGCGCCGAATTCGGCCGCGTCGATCTGGTGGTGAAGCGCACCGCGCTCGACGCCGCGCTCGGCAGTGCGCGGACGTCGCTGCTCGCCCTGTCGGGCGTCGTGATGCTGGTCGTGCTGCTGATCGGTTATCTCAGCGGCGCGATGGTCGCGCGCCCGCTCGGCCGGTTGCGCCGCGCGCTCGACGAAGCCGGAAATAACGGGTTTGCATTGCGCATCTCGCATCGCCGCCGCGACGAGTTCGGCGCCGCGTTTGACGCCTTCAACCGCGCCGCCGCCGCAGTCGAGCCCCAACTCGCCGAGACCGATGAGGGCGAGGCCGCCGTGCTCGCCACGCGCATCGCGCCGTCGCGGCGGGCTGCCTGAGCGTCATGTACATGCTCCAACTCTTTGATACGGCGAACGACCTCCAGCCGATCGACGCTCGGCTGATCCGCGACGGGCTGATGCGGATCGGGCGCGACAGCGCCGCCGACTGGTCGATCGCCGACCCTGATTGCGAATTGTCGCGGTCGCATTGCGAGCTGGCGGTCGCCGATGGCGCGCTGACGCTGCGCGCGCTGGGCGCCAACGGCGTGTTCGACGACAGCACTGGCGAGCGTTTTCCCGACGCGGTCGAGGTAGCGATGCCGATCCCCTCGACGCTGCGCTTTGGGCGGTTCCGGTTGAAGGCCAGCCACGCGCCGCACGGCGACGAACCGGTCGATGCTGCGCGCACGATGGTGCTGACCCCGCCGCTCGGCACCTCGACCGCGGTGCCTGACGACTGGAGCGACGCCGGTATCGTCCTTCCCGCCACCAACGGGTCGCTGCTCGAAGCGTTTTGCGAGGGTGCCGGGCTCGACGCGTCGTTGCTGTCGAGCGAGGAGCCGACCGAGATCATGCGCCGCGCGGGCGCGGTCTATCGCCAAATGGTGCTCGGCATCGGTGACCTGATGACCGAGCGTGATCGCGCGCGGGGCCAGTACAAGCTCTCCCGCACGACGATCGGTGGTACCAACAACAATCCGTTCAAATGGGCGCCGACGCAACGTCTCGCGATCGACCTGTTGCTCGCCGGGTCGAGCAACTTCCTGTCGGGTCCGGCGGCGTTGCAAGCGTCGTTCCGCGATATCAAGCGCCACCTGATCGCGACCTTCGCCGGACTGCACGGCAGCCTGCGCGCGGCGGTCGGCAGCTTCGACCCCCAAGCGCTCGACGCCGCGGTCGAACCCCGTGCTTCCTTGCTCAAGAGCCGCGCCGCGCTGCAGGCCGAAGAAGTTGCCAACCGCCACGCGGACCTTGCACGGCAACTTGACGATGGCGAAGGCGGGTCGCTCGAGAAGGCGTTCGTCTTCGCCTATGATGCCGCCGAGGCGCAGGCCGATGCGGGTGAGAAACAATGACCGCGATGCCGGTACAGCGCCTTGCCGCCGATCCCGATCAGCCGATCACCGTCCAGTCGGTCGCGCGCAGCCATGTCGGGATGGTCCGCGCGATCAACGAGGACCGCGTTTTCGATTGCCCCGAAGCGCGCGTCTGGGCGGTCGCCGACGGGATGGGCGGGCACGCCGGCGGCGATCTCGCGGCGCAGGCAGTAGTCGACCGGTTGCGCACGCTGACATCGGGCACGCGCGCGATCGGGTTCACGGATTTGCTGGTCGCATTGGGTCAAGCAAATGGCGATATCCGCCAGCGCAACGACCGGCTCGGCGCCGATGCTGGAGCCACCGTCGTCGCGGCGATGATCGACGACGCGACCGCGCACATCGCTTGGGCGGGCGACAGCCGCGCGTATCGGTTGCGCGACGGCGGCCTGGAGTTGCTGACCCACGATCACAGCATGGTTCAGGAACTGGTCGATGCGGGGCTGTTGACTGCTGACCGCGCCGAAAGGCATCCACAGTCTCACGTGGTGACGCGCGCGCTCGGGGTTGATGACGATCCCCGCCTGCAAACCGTTAGCGCAAGCCTGAAGCCCGGCGACCGCTTGTTGATCTGTTCCGATGGCTTGTCGCGCTCGCTTGCAATGGGAGACGCCACGGGCGATCCAATCGAGACGCTCGCCAAAACCATGCTCGCCAACGCGTTGGCGCGCGACGGCAGCGACAACGTTTCTCTGATACTAATTGAACTAGGGAGCTGTTGAGTAGCGCAAGGCAACAAGACTGTTTCATCTGGCAACAGCCGAAAAACCGCCATTCTGGTATCGGCCCAGGGTCGGCCAATTGGACCGTTCGTCCGGACGTCCGCTTTCCACCCAATTGCAGACATTCCCGCCCTCGACATAAGGCGCATTATCAGTCTGGCACCGACCGGCAGCGACGACCGACGAGCGGGCGTTTCAACGGCGATTATGCAAAGCTACCGCCATTGGTTCTACCTGGATCAATCAGGAGACTGAACGCCGCCAAGTTGGTCCAATGTGAGGGATGTCGGAACTTCCTGAGCAATAACGGGCTGATCCTCATCGTGGTCGGAAAGCGGTAATGTAGGCCACGTCGAGATCGACTGGTCCGCGCCGGCTCCGGATGCAAGGAATGTCCGCAATCCCTCCCGAGCTCCGAAGTTCAAATGTTCGCCGACAATTAGTCCTCGATCATCACACCTGCGTAGGCTGGGTCTTCGAGCGCCTGACCGGCGCCCATCGCTACACATGTCAAAGCATCGTCAGCAACAACAACTGGCACACCGGTCCCGCGGG
>NZ_JAQGKZ010000068.1 GCF_028289855.1 Sphingomonas bacterium
ACGAGGAGATGGGCGGCGGCGCGCCGCTGATCTGTTACGGCCTGACCGAGACCAACGGCGTCGGGTGCGGAAACTGGCGAGACAATTACCTCGCCAAGCCCAATTCGACCGGCCGCGCGTCGCTCCCGCTGGTCGACCTCGCGATCCTCGACAATGGAGGAAAAAAGGTGCCGCAGGGCGAGCGCGGCGAAATCGCGATCCGCTCGATCTGCAACTTCCGCGAATATTGGCACCGGCCCGACGCGACGGCGGCGGCGTTCAGCCCCGACGGGTACTTCCTGACCGGCGACATCGGGTATCTCGACCCCGACGGCTATTTGTTCATCGTCGACCGCAAGAAGGACATCATCATTCGCGGCGGCGAGAATATCAGCTGTCAGGAAGTCGAGGCGGCGATCTACGAGCATCCCCTGGTCGCCGAGGCCGCGGTCTTCGGGCTTGCCGACGAGCGGCTCGGCGAAGTGCCGGGCGCGGTGGTGCATTTCCATCCCGGCGACGAAGTGAGCGAGGGCGAGTTGCAGGATTTCCTGCGGCACCACATCGCCGCGTTCAAGGTGCCCGAGCGTATCTGGATGTCCGCCGACCCGCTGCCGCGGCTGGGGACGGAGAAGATCGACAAGGTGGGCTTGCGGGCGAGGTATCGGGCGATGGCCTAGCCATCCGTCATGCTGAACTCGTTTCAGCATCCATCGTGCAATAACTGATGTTGTGACGGCGGCGCAGCGGATCCTGAAACAAGTTCAGGATGACGGTGGGTTTGTGGCGCGGTAGGGCGTCCAACATGGCCGACACCGACCAGTTATTGTCTAAGCCGCTGCTGACTCGTCGCAACCTGCTGATCGGCGGCGGCGCTGGCGTAGGGCTGCTCGTCGCGTGGAGCGTCTGGCCGCGGCATTACGCGCCCAATTTGACCGCGGCGAAAGGCGAGCATGTCTTCAACGCCTGGCTCAAGATCGGCGAGGACGGGCATATCGCGGTCGCGGTGCCGCAGGCCGAGCACGGGCAGGGGGTGTGGACCACACTCCCGCAAATCGTTGCGGACGAACTCGGCGCCGATTGGCGGACGATCGCGGTCGAGCCGGCACCGCTTAACCCGCTCTACGCCAACCCGATGGCGGCGGATGAATTGTTCGCGGGCGCGTTCGATCATTTGCCGAAAGGGCTACGCGACGGGCACGTCACGTCGAGCGGGCTAATGCTGACTGCGGGTTCGACTTCCGTCCGCCAGTTCGAGGGCGCGTTGCGCGACGCCGGTGCGGCGGCGCGCGTGCTGCTGCAGAAGGCGGCGGCGCGGCGCTGGGGTGCGGACTGGCGGTCGTGCGGCACTGCGGGCGGGTTCGTCGTGCACGGCAAGGACAAGTTGCGCTTCGGCGAACTCGCGGCAGAAGCGGTGGGCGAGAGCGTGCCCGACCCGATCCCGCTGCGCGGCGGCGAGACTGGGCGGCTGACGGGGCAATCGCTGCCACGGCTCGACAGCCCGGCCAAGATCGACGGATCGGTCAATTTCGCCGCCGACGTCCGTTTGCCCGACATGGTGTTCGCCGCGGTTCGCGCAGGGCCGACCCCCGACAGCGTGCTGATAGGGTGCGATACCAATGCCGCCAACAAAATTCGCGGCATGACGCAGGTCGTTCGGCACGACCGTTGGGTTGCGGCGATCGCGAGCAATTGGTGGGCGGCGAACCGCGCGCTGGAGGCGATCGGCCCGCGCTTCCGCGTTCCCGGCGTCCCTGTTTCGACCACGACGATCCACCGCGCGCTCGATGCCGCGCTGGCCGGCCCCGGCGTGCGCGTCGCCTCGACGGGTGATGTCGGCGCAGCGTTCAAGGGTGTCACAGTGGTCACCGCAGAGTATCGCGTTGAGGCCGCGCTCCACGCGCCGGTCGAAACGCGCGCGGCCACGGCGGCGTGGGCCGACGGGACGGTCGAGGTCTGGGTTCCGACGCTCGCGCCGGGCCTCGCTCGTACTGCGGTGGCGGCGGCGACCGGCGTGTCCGACGGATCGGTCGTCATCCACCCGATGCCGATCGGCGGCGGGTTCGGGATCAACCTGGAGCATGACGCGGCTGTGCAGGCCGCTTTGCTGGCGCGCGATCTCAAGCGCCCGGTGCAGGTGATGTGGTCGCGCGCCGAGGACATCCAGCAGGATCGCGTCCGCGCCCCTGCCGTTGCCAGGATGACGGGGCGGCTCGACAATCAGGGGCGGATCACCGGCTGGCTCGCCAAGATCGCGACGCCCGCGACCGGACGCGAGCTCGCGCACCGACTGCTCGCCGACGACAACGCCGCATCGGCCGCGCTCGCGGTAGGCGGTAGCAGCGATGGCTATGCGATGGCCGGGGCGACGCCGTTCTACCAGATACCCTCCTACGCGATCGACCATCACGAGGCGGACATCGGCGTGCCGACCGGACATTGGCGGTCTGGCGCACACAGCTACACCTGCTTCTTCACCGAATGCTTCATCGACGAACTGGCGCATGTCGCGAAGACCGAGGCGATGTCATTCCGCATCGGCATGCTCGGCGGCGACGCACGGCTGGCGCGGTGCCTGACGACGGTGGCGGCGCTCGGCGGCTGGGAGGGTGGGGTGCCGGGAAGCGGCCAGGGCATCGCTTGTCACAGCTTTCGCGGCAGCCATATCGCGGTGTTCGCGGAGGCGCATATCGACGAGGACCAGTCGATCGGTGTCGATCGCATCGTCGCCGCGGTCGATTGCGGGCAGGTTATCAACCCCGACATCGTTCGCCAGAATATTGAAGGCGGGCTGGTGTTCGGCATGGCGGCGGCGCTGGGCGCGTCGACGCGGTACAAGGGCGGATGGGCGGAGAGTTTGGGTCTGGGCGGGCTCAACCTGCCGCGGCTCGCCGACGTGCCCGACATCACCGTCGAACTGATCCCGAGCGAGGCCGATCCCGGCGGGGTCAGCGAACTCGCGGTGCCCCCGGTCGCGCCCGCCATCGCCAACGCGTTGCAATCGGCGACCGGGTTTCGCATCCGCAGCCTGCCACTGCGCGTTGGCGACACATGACACTCTTCTCTCGCCGTCACCCTGAGCTTGTTTCAGGGTCCAACGCGTCAAAAATAATGCCGTCATTGGCTGCACGTTGGATGCTGAAACAAGTTCAGCATGACGGGAAGTGGTGATGGAGCGTCCCGCCGATCATCCTCCGATCGCTCCGCCCAAAATCGGCGTGCTGCTGATCAACCTCGGCACCCCCGATGCGCCCGATGCAAAGGCGGTCAAACGCTACCTCGGCGAATTCCTCTCCGACAAGCGCGTGGTCGAAATCCCTGCCTTGCTCTGGCAGCCGATCCTGCGCGGAATCATCCTCAACACGCGGCCGAAGAAGTCGGCACATGCCTATGAGCAGGTATGGCGCGACGACGGTTCGCCACTTGCCGCGATCACGCGACTGCAAGCGGCCGCGTTGAAGGACGCGTTCGGGTCGGGCGTGCTGGTCGATTGGGCGATGCGCTATGGCAACCCGTCGATCGGCGACCGGCTGGCGGCGATGAAGGCGGCGGGGTGCGAGCGCATCCTGATCGCGCCACTCTATCCGCAATATTGCGCAGCAACGACCGCAACCGCCAACGACAAGGCGTTCGAAGCGCTGGCTGCGATGCGCTGGCAGCCGGCGGTGCGGACCTTGCCGCCCTATTACGACGACCCCGCCTATATCGACGCGCTGGCGGCGTCGGTGCGCGCGTCGCTCGCCGCGCTCGACTTTGTGCCCGACGCGCTCGTTACGAGCTTCCACGGCATGCCGCAGCGCACGCTCGAGCTTGGCGACCCCTATCATTGCCACTGCCAAAAGACCGCGCGGTTGCTCAGCGAGGCGCTAGGAAAAGATACGATCGTTACATTTCAGTCGCGCTTTGGCCGCGCCAAGTGGCTCGAGCCCGCGACCGACACGACACTCGCCGCGCTGCCGGGACAGGGGATCAAGCGCGTCGCGATCATCGCGCCGGGCTTTTCCGCCGATTGCCTCGAGACGCTCGAGGAGCTCGATATCCGCGGCCGCGACTCCTTCCTCGCAGTGGGGGGCACCGATTTCGCCTACCTCCCGTGCCTCAACGACAGCGAGCCCGGCATGAAAATGCTGCGCAGCATTTTGGCGCGGGAACTTGCCGGGTGGACATCCGCCCAATAGCGTGAACCGAACGACTCGCGGACCGCGAGCGCATTAGGAGAGAGATATGGCCCGCGTAGCGATCGTGACCGGCGGCACCCGCGGCATCGGCGAGGCGATCAGCCTCGCGCTCAAGGACATGGGGATGACCGTTGCCGCCAATTACGCGGGCAATGACGAGCGCGCCAAGGCATTCAGCGACCGCACCGGCATCAAGACCTACAAATGGGATGTAGGCGATTACGACGCGGTGCAGGCGGGCGTCGCGCAGGTCGAGGCCGAGCTCGGCCCGGTCGATGTCGTCGTCAACAATGCCGGCATCACCCGCGACGGCACTTTGATGAAGATGGACAAGCAAGCCTGGAACGAAGTGATCGACACCAATCTCGGCGGCTGCTTCACGATGGCCAAGGCGGTATTCGCGGGGATGAAAGATCGCGGCTGGGGGCGGATCGTCAATATCGGGTCGATCAACGGCCAGGCCGGGCAATACGGCCAGGTCAATTACGCCGCGGCGAAATCGGGGATCCATGGCTTTACCAAAGCGCTGGCGCAGGAAGGCGCGCGGTTCGGGATCACCGTGAATGCGATCGCGCCGGGTTATATCGATACGGATATGGTGGCGGCGGTGCCGGCGGATGTCTTGGCGAAGATCGTGGCGAAGATTCCGGTCGGGCGGTTGGGGCAGGCGACCGAAATCGCGCGGGCCGTTGCGTTTCTGGTCGCGGAGGATGCCGGGTTTGTGACCGGGTCTACGCTGTCGATCAATGGCGGGCAGCATATGTACTGACGGTCCGAGGCGCGGCCACGCCCGCGCCGGTGCGCTTTAGCGCACGGACCGGCACGGCCGGCGGGTCGGCTATGCCGAACCCGGCCGACGGCTTTGCCGTCGGCGCTGGAAGTTTAGGCGAAAGTTAGCCCAAGATCCCCCCGTGTCCGACGCCGAAGGTCACCAAAGTCACACCCCCGTACGCGCAAAACTGCGACGAACCGTTGGTGCGGCGCTGGCGAATATCCGACGATGAGAAAGAGCCGATCGCGACGCTGACACGCGAAATCCTACATTGGAAGGAAAATCGTGAGGGCGGGTTATGGTGGTTAGCGGACGTCCCGCAGGTGATCGCCTCGAACGCCGTATTTCTCATTCAAATCGAGCAAATGATGACCGACGATTGTCTGTAGCTCACGATCCACCACCACCGCCAAAAGCGTGTTGAAGCGACCTGTCCCTATCAGGATTTGATCGAACCGATTGAGGGCATCACGATAGACGTAGTGAACGTCATT
>NZ_JAQGKZ010000087.1 GCF_028289855.1 Sphingomonas bacterium
ATCGGCCTCCCCCCTGTTGCCGATCCTCCCCGAACTACGGGGCGGTCCACCCGGGCCGCCCCGTTTTTTTCTGCGCAGGCGCGCAGCCCCAAGCACGGCCGGCGGCGAGGTTGCCCACCTCCCCCACGTTCCCTAAGTGTTCACACGTGACTCAGCCGCAAACCCTTCCCGACGATCCACCCTACCTGCGCGGCCTCAACCCGCCGCAGCGCGAGGCGGTGCTGACCACCGAGGGGCCCGTCCTGGTCCTCGCCGGCGCGGGCACGGGCAAGACCGCCGCGCTCACCGCGCGGCTCGCCCACCTGCTCTACACCCGCAAGGCGTGGCCCTCCGAAATCCTGTCGGTCACCTTCACCAACAAGGCCGCGCGCGAGATGCGCGAGCGCGTGCGCAAGATCGTCGGCGACGTGGTCGAGGGGATGCCGTGGCTCGGCACGTTCCACGCGATCGGCGCGAAGATGCTGCGGTGGCATGCCGAGCTGGTCGGGCTGCACCCCAATTTCACCATCCTCGACACCGACGACCAACTGCGCCTGCTCAAGCAGCTCGTCCTCGCCGCCGACTTGGACGAAAAACGCTGGCCGGCGCGCAGCCTCGCCGGGCTGATCGACGAATGGAAGAACAAGGGCCTCGTCCCCGCCGACATCCAGGCGGGCGAGAGCGAGCGCTACGCAAACGGCCGCGGCGGCGAGCTCTACGCCGCGTATCAGGCGCGGCTGAAAGCGCTAAACGCATGCGATTTCGGCGACTTGCTGCTCCACATGCTGGTGATCCTGCGCACCCATCGCGAGGTGCTGGCGGAATACCAGCGCCGCTTCAAATACGTCATGGTCGACGAATATCAGGACACCAACAGCGTCCAGTATCTCTGGCTCCGGCTCCTTGCGCAGGAGCGCAAGAACCTGTGCTGCGTCGGCGACGACGACCAGTCGATCTATTCGTGGCGCGGTGCGCAGGTCGAGAACATCCTGAAGTTCGAGAAGGATTTTCCGGGCGCGAAGGTCATCCGGCTCGAACAGAATTACCGCTCCACCCCGCACATCCTCGCCGCCGCGAGCGGGGTAATCGCCAACAACAGCGGACGGCTCGGCAAGACGTTGTGGACCGAGGAGGCCGAGGGCGAGAAGGTCAAGGTGCTCGGCGTGTGGGACGGCCCCGAGGAAGCGCGCCGCGTCGGCGACGAGATCGAGGCCGCGCAACAAATCCGCGGCCAGAGCCTCGACACCATTGCCATCCTGGTCCGCGCGCAGCACCAGACCCGCGAGTTCGAGGACCGCTTCATCGCGATCGGCATGCCGTACCGCATCGTCGGCGGCTTCCGCTTCTACGAGCGCGCCGAAATCCGCGACGCGCTCGCGTATATGCGCGTCGTCGCGCAGCCCGCCGACGACCTCGCCTTCGAACGCATCGTCAACACGCCGAAGCGCGGGCTCGGCGACAAGGCGTTGGCGAAGGTCCACCAGCTCGCCCGCGCGGAGAGCATCCCGCTGACCACGGCCGCCGCGCGCATCCTCGACACCGACGAGCTGACCCCGCAGGCGCGCCGCGCGCTCGGCAACCTCGTCGCCGACATGGCGCGGTGGCGCAGCATGGCTGGCGAAATGCCCCACCCCGACCTCGCGCGCCAGATTCTCGACGAAAGCGGCTACACCGCGATGTACCAGGCCGAGAAATCGGCCGAAGCCGCCGGGCGTCTCGAAAACCTCACCGAACTCGTCCGCGCGATGGAGGAATACGAAAACCTCGCCGCGTTCCTCGAACACGTCTCCCTCGTGATGGACAATGAGGCGCAGGCCGACGAGGCCAAGGTGACGATCATGACGATCCACGCGGCCAAGGGCCTCGAATACGACACCGTGTTCCTGGTCGGGTGGGAGGAAGGGCTGTTCCCCAGCCAGCGCTCGCTCGACGAAGGCGGGCTAGCGTCATTGGAGGAGGAACGTCGCCTCGCCTATGTCGCGATTACGCGCGCACGGCGCCGCGCGACGATCCTCCACGCCGCCAACCGCCGCATCTACGGCCAATGGACGTCGAGCATCCCCAGCCGCTTCGTCGCCGAACTGCCCGACGCGCACATCGACAGCGAAAGCAGCATGGCCGGCGGCGAAAGCCTGTGGCGCGCCAATTGGAGCGAACGCGCCGACCCGTTCGCCGACGTCGCCCGCGGCACGGGGCGCGGCCCGGGATGGCAGCGCGCGGCGGGGGTCGATTTCGGCAAGCCCGGCGGCAGCTTCACCAGCCGCACCTTCTCGCGCGAACCGGCGCGCGTGGTCGAAGCGCGCGCAAGCGCGGTGAGCCTCGGCAACAAGGGCCGCGACGACGTGGCGATCGGGATGCGCGTGTTCCACCAGAAATTCGGTTACGGCACGATCGAGGAGATCGAGGGCAACAAGCTCGAGATCGAGTTCGAAGCGGCCGGGCGGAAGCGGGTGATGGATAGTTTTGTGACGGTGGGGTGAGAGCCAGCTGAGGAGGTCTTCTCAAGCCTTGACGTGCTTCGAGATATGCTTGTTCATTTCGAACATCGTCGCCCGATCCCGCCCGAAAATTTTCTTGAGCTTATCGTCGGCCAAAATCTCTCGCTTATTGGCGGGATTCTGCAGATTGTTCTTTTTAATGTGCTCCCACACTTTACTGATCACCTGACTGCGCGGCAGCGGCGCCGATCCGACGATCGCGCTCAATTCGGGCGAGGGCGTCACTGCCGCGTGAATACCACGCGCCGGAGCTAATCCCGTAAGCAGGTTCGGACCGGTCGCCCCGCTGTCGTCGATCTTGACGCCGTTCGCGCTGCTCACCACGAACCGGTCGAGCCGAGCAGGTGCTTGAGCTGGCTTCGCCAACCGGGCAACCTGTTTTCGCAACACCTTGGCCATGTCAAACCAACTCCAATTCGATTGTTCGCGTAGCCGCATTGACTCCAATGACGCGCATCGCGCAGTCGCGCGGCAAGATATACTCCTGCTCGGTAGCGTACTGGGAATATGGGGTTGCGTCCAACGCAATGCTACCGGCTGGAACCGTAATTTGATACATAAGTCCGCCCGGCGGGAACGCCGCAAAGCGTAATGCTACGGTACGCGACAGGCTAGTACTGACGAACGCAGGATCGCGCAAAATGGCTCCGGCACGAAGCCCGCTCGCGATGAGCAACGCTGCCGCATCGCCGTCGACGCCGCGAAAAAGAATCAGGTCGCTGCTTGTCATGCTTTTGGCGAGCGCACTGTCGATCAGCGCAATCTGCGTCCGCAGCTTCGGTGTTTCGGATTCATCGCCGCGCAAGGCCGCATTGATGGAATGATAGGCGGCACCGGAGTAGTCCCGCACCGTCTCAGCTTCCTCATCGGTCAACAAAGACGCCCCCTTCCAGATGCCAGCCTATCGGCGCCGCAACCGGCGTCCAGCAACGATTGCATTCGATCTGGAGGATTGCCAAGATCGCAAGCAACAAGCTCAGTTCGAAGCGACGGGGCGGAAGCGGGTGATGGATAGTTTTTGTAGCGGGATGAGATGATTTCACCGACAGACCTTGATGCCAAACTGTGGCCCGACGACAAATTTGACTGGTCTGGAACCCAGCAAGGTTTTTTCGGCCTAACCGACGACCGCTTTCATTATTTTGTCAGCAGGGAACTAATATCTGATAGCCCGGCTATAATTTCCGAACACCGTATTGCGATAACAGAATACTTAAAGAATTCTGGAAAAACTACTACCTATATAGACTCGGAGAGCATTCCGGAGATTTCTACTTTTCCAGTCCCAACAACACGCGACAAGCTGGATAGACTTCTAAAGTTACTCTACAAACGAAATAAGGAGAAGACGGACCATTTGCGCTTGTCCGATGGGATTAGCCACATTGTTTGGGATACCGCTGACGATCTTCGATCCAAGCTTTTTAATAGGATTGGCGCAACTATAGAATAGCTGCGTTGCAATTATGGCGGTTGCCGTCACCTCACCCCATCGCCAAACTAACCGCCACCAACAGCACCCACCCCTCCGCATAAGCCCGCCCGGCATTCCCGACCGCGCGCCCCCAGCCGCAGCGCAGCAGGCTGCGGAACCACAGCGGCTCGAGCACCAGGAACCACGCCACCGCGCCCAGCGCGAGGAACGCACCGACAAAATCCTTCCAATGTAGGATTTCGTCTGAAATACGCTGGTCGATGCACCCCGCGCTCGACCTCGATCCGATTCCCTTCGATCCCGTCCCCACCGCGCCGCGCCGCGACGGATGGACGCCGGCGCGGCAGCGCGCGTTTATCGACGCACTCGGCCGTTGCGGGATGGTCGGCGCCGCTGCGCGCGAAGTCGGGATGATGCCCAAATCCGCCTATCGGCTGCGTGCGCGCGCCGACGCGGAGAGCTTCGCCGCGGCATGGGACGTGGCGGTCGATCAGGGCCGCGCGGTCGGCATCGACACCGCGATCACGCGCGCGATGGACGGCGAGGCGGTGCCGGTCTTCTATCGCGGGCTGCAGGTCGGCGAGCGGCGGCGCTACGACAACCGGCTGCTGATCACCGCGCTGCGCCAATGGTCGCCCGATCGGGCGGCGAGTGGCCAAGTACTCGCCGATTTCCTCGGCTCGTCGCGTTCCGACCCATGACGGGGTATGACTTTCGTGACCTTCGCCGGTCCTGACCTGTACCCAACCCGACCAGCGCGTTCAGGAACCATGCCCGCGCTGGCTCGTATCACCGGGGCAGCCCTATTTCGGGCATGAGAGAGGATACTCCCCATGAAACGCTTTTTGATCGCCGCCGCCATGGCGGGCATGATGATGGGCGCCGCACCCGCGGTTGCTGCCCCCGTCGGGATCGCCGCGCCGCAGGACATGCGTAACGTCAGCCCCGACGACCGCCGCATGGATCGCCGTGACGATCGTCGCGATGATCGCCGCGCCGACCGCCGCGACGATCGCCGTGGCGACCGTAACTGGCGCGGCAACGGCAACCGCTGGGGCAACAACGGCTGGAACCGCGGCCGTCACAATGGCTGGCGCAACAATTGCCAGAACGTCCGTCGCCACCATCGCTGGGTGCGCGTCTGCAATCGTCGCTGATCGCGCATGAAAAAGGGGGCGGCCCGCAAGCCGCCCCCGATTTCCTCGCCAGCGCGACGCGTCAGACGGTCGCTTCGGTGAAGGTCGTGGTTTCGGGCTTGGGCAACCCGTTGGCGGTATAGTCCGCGACCAGCTCTTCCTTGCGCGCGCGGAGTTGCTCGCCCAGCGCGTCCATGTCGAGCCCGGCCTTGCGCGCCTGGCTGAACATGCCCTCCATCCGCGCTTCCTCTTCCTCGACATGGTGCTCGATCTGTTCGGACAGCACCTTGACCTTGGCGTCGTAATAATCGTCGTCCGGCCCGCCCGCCTCGATCTCCGCGATCAGC
>NZ_JAQGKZ010000102.1 GCF_028289855.1 Sphingomonas bacterium
GATCGTGGCGAGCTTGGTGGCGGGCGCCACCAGCAGGCCGACAATCTTGGCACGCAGTTCGTCCAGCGACGGCATCGTCGCGAGCGCCTTGACGCCGTTCACGTCGAGGGACGTCGCACCCATCGCTCCGCCGACGATTTCCAACTTGTCGTTGGTCTTCGCGAAATCGACCACCACCTTGGCGGCCGCGACGGGATCGATGGAACTGGCAAGACCGACCGGCCCGGTGAGCATGTCGCCCAGCGAGAGATAGTCGGTGCCGTCCAGCGCGATCCTGGCAAGCTTGTTCTTCGAGACCTTGTAGGTCGCCCCTGCCTCACGCATCTTCGTCCTGAGCTGCGTCGATTGCGCGACGGTCAGGCCGAGGTTGCGGGTGATGACCACCACGCCAACCTCGGAGAAGGTCTGCTTGAGATCGGCGACGGCCGCGGCCTTTTGAGCACGATCCATGCCATTCTCCACGTTCAGGGCTTGCCGAAACAAGCCCGGTTCAAACGACCATGCGGCACCGCCGCACAGCCAGATTTCCGTCGATAAGGGGCATGGCGCCTGGCCGCTTGCTCATGGAGAGCGGCAGTCCGGTCGCTTTCGCGAACCGATGAATTCCATTCCCCGTCTAGGCAGGACATTAAGCGGAGAAACCCCGCACCTGCTGTCTCGGACGGTAACGCGCGATCCGGACGAGCCGGTTCGAGCGAAGGCGCGCCAATATACGAGCGCACCGCGAAGTCAACCTTTCGCATGGCGCGCGGCGTGCTATCACTGATGTAAATAACGGGAGAGAGTGATGACCGGAAAGCTGTTGTTCGCCACGGTGGCGAGCCTTGCCCTGCTGAGCGGATGCGGTGGACCCAAGACCGACGCCAACGGCTTCACGATCGATCCCGATTTCGAGAAGCACCTGCAGCAGCAATTGCTCGATGCCAAGCCGGGCGACATCGTCACTATCCCGGCGGGCAAATACAAGCTGACCAAGAGCCTGAGCCTGACCGCCGACGGCGTGACGGTGAAGGGCGCGGGGATGGACAAGACCATCCTGTCATTCGCCGGACAGACCTCCGGCGCCGAGGGAATGCTGGTCACCGGCGACGACTTTACGCTGCAGGACTTGGCGCTCGAGGACACCAAGGGCGATGCGCTGAAGGTCAACGGGGTCAAGAACACCGTCATCCGCCGCGTCCGCGCGGAATGGACTGGCGGAGGCAAGACATCGAACGGCGCGTACGGCCTCTATCCGGTGCAGGTCACCAACGTGCTGATCGAGGGCAGCGTGGTAAAGGGCGCGTCGGACGCCGGCATCTATGTCGGGCAATCGACCAACATCATCGTCCGCGACAATCGCGCGGAAGGCAACGTCGCCGGGATCGAGATCGAGAATTCGACCGGCGCCGATGTCTACGGCAACACGGCGACGGGCAATACCGGCGGTATTCTCGTGTTCAACATGCCGAACTTGCCGGTCCCGGGCAGCAAGACGCGCGTGTTCAAGAACAAGGTCGCGAACAACAATCACGCCAATTTCGGGGCGGCGGGGAGTGCTGTCAGCTCGGTCCCGCCGGGGTCGGGGATCATCGTCAACTCGAACGACCTGGTCGAGATTTTCGACAACGACATCGCCGACAACCAGACCGCGAACGTCATCATCTCAAGCTATTATTCGACCGGGTTCGACACCAAGAAGGGTGTTGCCACGGCGTACGATCCGTTCCCGCAGAACATCTATGTCACCGGCAACCGCTTCGTCGGCGGTGGGACCAATCCGGGGACCAAGTACGCACCGCTAAAGGTTCTGAGCGGCGGCGCATTGCCTGCGGTGCTATGGGATGGGTTCGTCGATCCCAAGGTGCCCAAGGCGGGGATCTGCGTCCAGAACGGCGACGCCAAGCTGCTCAACGCCGACGGCCCGCACAAGTTCGCAGGCGCGAAGATCGATCCGGGTGTGGATTGCGCACCCGTTGCGCGGCTGCCCGAGATCAAATTACCCGACAGCATGACCAAGGAGAAATGATGGGCGTGCGGCTGCTCGCCATCGTCGCCGCATTGCTGTTCGTCGCCGGTTGCCTCCATTCGGGCGGCGACCGCGTGACGTTCATCGCCGAGGGCAATCCGGAAAAGCTATCCGACTGGGGGCTATTCACCGTCGCCAACGGCCGGATCGCGCCGCATGCCGGGATGGTGACGTACGAACTCAACAGTCCGTTGTTCAGCGATTACGCGCAAAAATGGCGGGCGGTGTGGATGCCCAAGGGCGTTGCGGCGACATACGATCCCGCGAAGTCGTTCGATTTCCCGGTCGGCACGATCGTCACCAAGACTTTTTACTACACGACGCCCGCCGAAGCCACGTCTCCCCAGACCAGCGACCGCGTGGTGAAGATGACGCCCGCGAGCTACCAGAACGGCGTCACTGGCCTCGACCTCAAGCACGTCCGGCTGATCGAGACTCGCCTGCTGGTCCGCCGCGCCGAGGGCTGGGTCGCGTTCCCCTATGTGTGGAACGCCGAAGGAACCGACGCGAGCCTCGAACGCACCGGCGCCGACGTGCCGCTGACCTTCGTCGATGGCGCAAGCCGGACTCGCTTCACCTATTCAGTCCCCAACCAGAACCAGTGCGCCGGATGCCACGCGCAGGATTTCCGTGACCGCAAGATTTCGCCGATCGGGCTCAAGGCGCGGCACCTCAACCGCGTCTTTCCGGGCGAAGGCGGGGAGATCAACCAGCTCCAGCGGCTCATCGCGATGGGTTATCTCAAAGGCGTGCCGTCGGCCGGCGTTCCACAGAATGCCAATTGGGAAGATGTGACCCTCGATACCGCGCCGCGCGCGCGGGCCTATCTCGACATCAATTGCAGTCATTGCCACAGCCCGACCGGCGCCGCGCGCACCTCCGGGCTGTGGCTCGACGCCGCGACCGTCGATCCCCGACTGCTCGGCATGTGCAAGCCCCCTGTCGCCGCGGGCCGTGGCACCGGCAACCGCCCGTTCGATGTGGTGCCCGGGCACCCCGAAACCTCGATCATCCCCTATCGCCTGGCGAGCACAGACCCCGGCGAGATGATGCCTGAGCTCGGACGGTCGCTGACGCACAAGGAGGGGGTCGCGCTGATCACGAACTACGTCCTGACGCTAAAGGGCGCGTGCGAGCGAGAGGATGGCCCGGCCCGCTAGCCTTGCCGATCGGGTCTCACCGCCATAAGGTTGCTGTTGAAAACTGGAATCGCGGGCGCTCACGACCCGCCGCCAGCACAGGATGGGGTGGGAATGGCGACGATCACCTATATCGAGCATGACGGCACCGAGCATCCCCAGCGGGTCGAGACCGGCTGGAGCGTGATGGAGGGGGCGGTCAAGAATGGCGTGCCCGGAATCGACGCCGATTGCGGCGGCGCGTGCGGGTGCGCGACGTGCCATGTCTATGTCGACCCGGCTTGGCTCGCCGCGACGGGGACGCGCACCGAGCCCGAGGCCGAGATGCTCGAATTCGCCGAGAACGTCGCCGACAACAGCCGCCTGTCGTGCCAGATCGAGGTAACCGACGCGCTCGACGGCTTGATCGTCCGCATGCCCGAAAGCCAGCACTGACCCCGTTTCGAAGGACCGAACGATGAGCACTGCGCCAGCCCAGATTCTCGAAGACGCAAAGTCGATCGCCTATGCGACTCCGATCGACCAGATCGACCCGGCGCAGGCCAAATTGTTCCAGGACAACGAGATGTGGTGGAATTTTGAGCGGCTGCGCAAGGAAGACCCGGTGCATCTGGCGGAAAGCCCGCTCTACGGCCCCTATTGGTCGATCACCAAGTTCAACGACATCATGGCGGTCGATACCGATCACCACAATTTCTCGTCCGAGCCGGGGATCACGCTGGTCACGCTGACCGATCAGGCCAGCCCACTGCTGCCCGGCCTGTCGAGCTTCATCTCGATGGACCCGCCGCGCCACGACGTGCAGCGCAAGACCGTCAGCCCCGCGGTGTCGCCGACCAATTTGCAGATTCTCGAGCCGCTGATCCGCGAGCGCGCCGCCGCGATCCTCGACCGATTGCCGATCGGCGAGGAGTTCGAATGGGTCGAAAACGTCTCGCGCGAATTGACCGCGATGACGCTCGCGACGCTGTTCGGCATGCCGCAGGAGGACCGGCGCCGGCTGACCTATTGGTCCGACGTGGTGACCGCCGTCCCAGGCCACGGCGTGGTCGAAACGCGTGAGGAAAAGATCGGTATCTTCATGGAGTATCGCGATTATTTCATGAAGCTGTGGAACGCCCGCGTGAACGAAGAACCGACCGGCGATCTGATCTCGATGCTCGCCCACGGGGCGGAGACGCGGAACATGACGCCGGAGGAATATTTCGGCAACGTCATCCTGCTGACGGTCGGCGGCAACGACACCACGCGCAACACGATCACCGGGTCGGTCTACGCGCTCGACCGCAATCCGGATCAATATGCGAAGCTGGTGGCGAACCCGAGCCTGATCCCGTCGATGGTGTCCGAAACGATCCGCTGGCAGACCCCGCTGGCGTACATGAAGCGCCGCGCGACGCGCGACGTCGAGTTTCTCGGCAAGACGATCCGCGAGGGCGACACGGTCGCGATGTGGTACGTCTCGGGCAACCGCGACGACGAAGTGATCGATCGCCCCAACGACTATATCATCGACCGCGCGCGCCCGCGTCAGCACATGTCGTTCGGGTTCGGCGTGCACCGCTGCGTCGGCAACCGCCTCGCCGAATTGCAGCTCAAGGTGATCTGGGAAGAGATGATGAAGCGCTTTCCGGAGATCAACGTGGTCGGCGAGCCCAAGCGCACCTTCTCAACCTTCGTGAAGGGGTATGAATCGATGCAGGTGGTGATCCCGCGCCGGCACTGAGGCGTCAGGTAAGCTTCACCAGCATCGTGTCGAGCGCCTGCAGGAAGCGCGAGCGGTCGCTTTTCGAGAAGGCCGGCGGCCCGCCGAGTTGATCCCCGCCGGCGCGCAAATCGGCCATGATCGCGCGGGTGGCGATGGCGCTGCCGATCGAACTGGTGGTGAAGGGCTTGCCGGTCGGCGAGAGCACGGATGCCCCGGCTTTCAGACACCGATCGGCGAGCAATATGTCGGCCGTCACCACCACCGCGCCGGGTCCGGCGCGTTCGGCGATCCAGTCGTCGGCGGCGTCGAACCCGTCGCTTACCACCACGCGGTCGATCAGCGGATGCGCGGGGACGCGGATCGGCGAATTGCTGACGATCATGACGGGCACCTCAAGCCGCCACGCAACCTTGTAGATCTCGTCCTTCACCGGGCAAGCGTCGGCATCGACCAGGATGCGGCGGGAAATATTGGTCATCGGTTCAGCAAAACCTGCCTCAGCCTTTCATCCGTCATCCTGAACTTGTTTCAGGATCCAACTCTCCGCCAGCGAAGGCGGAGATTGCGACGCGATGGATGCTGAAACAAGTTCAGCATGACGGCGGGAAGTAAGGGCCGTCGCGTCAATTCAGGATTGTGGCCGGCGCGGCGCGCCCTTGCCGGCGAAGCCGCCCGGGCCCTTGCGGTGCGCGTGGGTCGGCTTGTGACGGCCCGGCGGAGGTCCCTGGCGGCGCGGAGCGGGCGGACGATCGTCGCGCGGCGCGGCGGGTTGCAGCGTCGCGCGGGCGGGTGCCGCCGGCTTCTGCGGCCCGTCGACCGGCTGGATGCGGATGCCGCTATCGTCCTCGCCGTCCTGCCCCGCGCTCTTGATCACCGCGGCGGCGAAGCGCGCGGCGATCGGGCGGGGGATCTGGAAGCCGGTCTCGTTAGCCTGGATGCGGATCGCGCCGACCTCGTTCTTGGTGATCCCGCCGCGGCGGCAGATCAGCGGCAGCAGCCAGCGCGGGTCGGCGTTCTGGCGGCGGCCGACGTTCATCACGAACCACACGGTGTCGTCGAAGCCCGGGCGATGGTGCTGCTTGTCGGGCGACAGGTTCGGGTTGGGCGATGCCGCGAGCAACTCCTCGGGCTGCGGCATCGACGCGCGATGCGCGTGGACCAAAGCGGCGGCGATATCCTCGGGCGACTTCTTCGCCATCAGCTCGGCGGCCAGCGCGCGATCCTCGTCGTCGATCTCGACCTCGGCCAGCATCGCCTCGAGCATGCGCTCGCGGTCCTTGGTGCGGATGTCCTCGGGCGTCGGCACCGGCATCCACGCGAAGTCGATTCGCGCGCCGCGCAGCATCATCTCGACGCGCTTGCGGCGCGGGAAGGGGACGATGAGGACGGCGGTACCCTTCTTGCCCGCGCGGCCCGTGCGGCCCGAGCGGTGCTGGAGCGTCTCGGCATCGCGCGGCAATTCGACGTGGACGACCAGACTCAACGTCGGCAGATCGATCCCGCGCGCGGCGACATCGGTCGCGACGCAGACGCGCGCGCGCCGGTCGCGCATCGCCTGAAGCGCGTGGTTGCGCTCCTGCTGGCTATGCTCGCCCGACAGCGCGACTGCGGCGAACCCGCGCTCGACCAGGCTGGCGTGGAGGTGGCGGACATTGTCGCGAGTCGCGCAGAACAGCAACGCCGTCTCCGCCTCGTGGAAACGCAGCAGGTTGATCACGGCATGCTCGATGTCCGACGGGCTGACCGCGATCGCCTGATACGCGATGTCGCCATGCCCGCGATCCTCGCCGACAGTCGAGATGCGCAACGCGTCGTTCTGATACTTTTTCGCCAGCGCGACGATCTGGCGGGGCATCGTCGCCGAAAACATCAACGTGCGGCGTTCGCGCGGGGTCGCGTCGAGCAGCGTCTCGAGGTCCTCGCGGAATCCCATGTCGAGCATCTCGTCGGCCTCGTCGAGCACCGCGACTTTGATCGCCGACAGGTCGAGCGCGCCGCGCTCGCCATGATCCTTCAGCCGGCCCGGCGTGCCGACGACGATATGCGCGCCGTGGCTCAGCGAGCGGCGTTCGCGGCTGGCATCCATCCCGCCGACGCAGGTCGCGATGCGCGCGCCGGCCTTGGCGTAGAGCCACGACAATTCCTTGGCGACCTGCAGCGCCAGTTCGCGCGTCGGCGCGATCACCAGAGCCATCGGCGCGCCGGCCTGCGGCAAGTTGCCGTCCTCGAGCAACTGATCGGCGATCGCCATTCCGAACGCGACGGTCTTGCCCGATCCGGTCTGGGCAGACACGAGCAAGTCGCGGCCGTGCGCCGCGGGTTCGCTGACGTGCGTCTGGACTGGCGTCAGTTTTTCATAACCCTTGGCGACGAGCGCTTCGGACAGGGCGGGGGGAAGGTGCGAAAAGGACATGCGGTCTCAACAACGAAGCGTTCGGCCCAGGCGAACGCGCCGGGCCGGAAACGGGATGGAAATGGGGATTGCGTCGCCCGTACGTCAAAATCGCTCGATTGGAAAGCTTGCCGCCGCGGGGCCCGGTTACCATCTCCCCTGACGCAATCCTCCAACGCAAAGATGCCCGCATGACGATCCCCGCCGATTCCGTCTGGTTCATCACAGGTTGCTCGACCGGGTTCGGGCACGAACTGGCCAAGCTGGTGCTCGCCAATGGCTGGCGCGCCGTCGTCACCGCACGCGGCAAGGACCGCGTCGCCGATCTCGCCGCGATCGCCCCCGACCGCGCGCTGGCGCTCGACCTCGATGTAACCGACGCGGGCCAGATCGACGCGGCGGTGAAGGCCGCGACCGAGCGGTTCGGGCGGATCGACGTGCTCGTCAACAATGCGGGCTATGGCTACCAATCGTCCGTCGAAGAGGGTGTCGACCGGGACATCCGCGACCAGTTCGAGGCCAATGTGTTCGGCCTGTTCGCGATGACTCGCGCAGTGCTGCCCATAATGCGCGCGCAGAAGAGCGGCAACGTGGTCAACATCACCTCGGTCGGCGGACTGACCGGCTTTGCCTCGTCGGGCTATTATTCGGCGACCAAGCATGCAGTGGAGGGCTTTTCGGAATCGCTGCGCGCGGAGGTTGGACCGCTCGGTATCGCGGTGACCTGCGTCGAGCCGGGGCCGTTCCGCACCGATTGGGCGGGGCGCTCGCTGCACCAGACCAAAAGTACGATCCCAGATTACGCCGACAGCGCCGCTGCGCGGATGGCGACGACCAGCGGCTATAGCGGCCAACAGCCCGGCGACCCGGTCCGTGCCGGCGAAGCGATCATCGTCGCGGTCGAGCGCGCCGATCCGCCGCACCAGCTGGTCTTGGGCAAGTTCGCTTACGAGACAGCGACGACGCTGTATCGCAAGCGGCTGGCGGCGATCGAGGCCGACCGCGACCTCAGCCTGAGCGCCGACTTCCCGGCGATGGCGGAGGCCTAAAGCACCCGCGAGATCGCGTCGCGCAACGCGGCGGGATCATCCGCCGGCACTAACGTCAGCCCAGGCTGCGGCGGCAGGCCGCACGCCGGAGTGGCGATCACCGGCACATCGGCGGCCAGCGCACGCAGCAACGTGCGCGGGTTGTGTTCGACCAAGGCTGGCAACACGACCGCGGCGAGTTCGGCCGGCATCTCGCCTGGGCCGAGCAGTAGCACGTCGAAACCGTTCCAGAAGCCCGGCTGGTCTTGGCCCGCTCGCTCGAACAGCAGCGCGATATCGAGCCCCGCCAGCGCGGCGCGCATCGCATGGATACCTTTGCGCGCCAGAGCGGGGCCGGCGAACATTATCGTTCTTCCGCTGCAACGAGTGGCCAGTGGGCCGGGCGGCTGCCAGTCGATCACCTCGACCCGCGCTTCCGGAAAGCACGCCGCGACCGCGCGATGCGGCGTGATCAGCCGCGCCGCCGCGCCAAGCGCCTCGCGCTCCGCCAGGGCGGTCGATGTCGGGGCGCGAAAATCGCCGAGTGTCGGGCTGTCGGGATGACGCGCCGCCGCGGCGTCGAGCAGGTCGTGTAGCCGGTCCATCGGCAGGCGGTCGAGCAGCACGTCGAAACTGCGCCCGCGCAAGACGCCGAGCCGCCAGAGATGCGGCAGCAGCGGCTGCGCGATCACGAGATGCGTGTGGCGTGCCTCGATCCGCCGCGCATAGGCGGCCGCCAACCGCGCGTCGGCGGCGAGCAGGATTGCGGCGCGCGGTTGCCCTTTCGATGCGGTGCGCAACGCGAACGATCGCTGCATGACGGCCAGGTCGGCGGTGTACTCGGGTGCGATTGCTGGCCAACCGCCAACGTACCTACCGATCCGGCGCGATGGCAGCATCAGCACATCGGCCTCGCCGACGCGCTCGCCATACAGGCCCGCGAATTCCGGAGTCGCTGCATCGACCAGCCACGCGGTTGGCGTGCCCTCTACGGCGATGTCCGGCTTATGGCGATGGCACGATATCTCGCCGCAGCTCAGGCAATCGTGTGCGGCAAGGCCGGTCAGCATATCGGCAATCGGCGCGGGCATCACATCGCCGAACCCGCGTATCGATACTTCCAATGCGTCGGCGGTGAGGGTGGCATCGACGCGAAATGCCCGGCGCGACCGCACGCGGAAATCGAGATAGTTCCAGAATACAGTCGCATCGCGCCCAGCGGCGGCGCGCGATCCGGGGACGATGCGGGTATGCGCGTGGCGCTCGACCACTTCTAGCCCGGCGTCGATCGCCGCTTCATAGAGAGCGTTCGACAACTGACACAATCCGCCCCCGACAGTCGCAATCATGCAGCCTTCGCGCAGCTCGCGTCCTTCGACGTAGCCGTGCCGCCGCAGCGGCTTGCCGACCTGGCGCCAGAAGCTCAGCACCTCGCCCGCGCCGATTTCGATCCCGTCGAGCCCGGCGATCGCCGTGCGCAAATTCTGAATCTTGCCCGCGTTGAGCGCGCGGTCCTTGGCGCCGCCGCTCGTCGTCCAGAGCGGCGAGGTGACCTTGGCGAGCACCGGCGCGTCGATCAGCGCGGTTCCCGCGCGATGCCGCTTGGGCGCATCGGCGAAGTCGCGCCCCGCGCGGCGGAGCCGCAATAGCGCCGCCTTACCCTCGAACACCCAATTGCCGATCCGCGTCGGCACCGTCCGGTCGGGCAGCGCCATCACGTTCGCCAGCCGATCGCTCATCCGCCGCCTCCCGCGTTCAGTATCGCCGAGCGATGGATGCTTAAGCAAATCAAAACGCGCACACCGTAGACCGTTGGGATGATCGGGGGCCAGGCATGAGCGGCGCGGTGGCGCGGAGCGGCGGGGGCGAGCATTTCGTCATGCTCGACGGCTTGCGCGGCGTCGCGGCGTTGCTCGTCGTTGCGCACCATCTCGAACGCTCCGGGCTCGACCTCGGACTTTTTTCACGCGCCTATCTGGCGGTCGATTTCTTCTTCATGCTCAGCGGCTTCGTGCTGTCGCGCGCCTATGACCACCGCTTTGCGGCGGGGTTGGGTTGGGCGGCGTTCATGAAGCTCCGGCTGCGGCGGTTGTGGCCGACCATGGCGATCGGCATCGCACTCGGCGTCGCGGTGGCGTGGGGCGGGGCGATGGCGCCCGATCTGCTCGCGATCCGCACGGTGGCGGCGTTGCTCTTCGTGCCGCTGGCGATCGGCACGGTGCACGTGTTCGTGCTCGACGGGGTGCAATGGTCGTTATTCTTCGAACTGTTCGCCAACGCGCTCCACGGCGGGCCGCTCAAACGCGTGCCGGTCGCCTCGTTGATCCGCTTGCTGATCGTGTCGGTCGCTCTGCTGTTCGGGGTCGCGTATCTCCACGGCGACCTTACCGTCGGGCACGTCACCGCCGGGTGGATCGGCGGGTTCGCCCGCGTGATGGCGGCGTATGTCGCCGGGATGCTGCTCTATCGCTTGTGGTGCCGGATCGGGGAAAGCGCGCCGCGGCCGAACGCCGGCTGGGCGCTGGCGGGCCTGGTAGCCGCGCTGACGGCGCCCGCGCTGTTCCCGACAGCGTGGTGGTGGGTCGATCCGCTGGTCGTCGTTACATTGTTCCCGGCCGTTCTGTGGTTTGGTGCGACCGCTGCGGTTGCCCCGCGCTGGCGCGGGCTGGCGGCGGTCAGCGGTGCAATTTCCTACCCGCTTTACGCTTTCCACATGCCGCTGCTCGCACTCGGCGAGCGGCTCGGCGACGCAGTAGGCGGGGCAGGGATGGCGGGCCTCAGGTTGGCCGGGGTCGCGCTGTCGATCGCTTTCGCGTGGTGGTGGTCGCAGGCGAAATGGCGGTTGCCGCGCTTGGCGGTCAGGCGTGGATTTTCAGCGCCGCGTTCATCAGTGTGACCAGCGCGAAGCCGAGCGCGACGGCGATCAGCAACCAGTAGCCTGGCCCGAACGCGGTCGCGCGGTCGGGGTCTGAGGTGTCGTACCAGATCGTGTGCGCGCCGTCGGGCCGCCAGCCGGTGCGGACGTAGCGCTTGACCTCGGCGACGTGGCGTTCGCCATCCGCGTCCTCGTAATGAACGGTTTCCTCGATCAGCCGCTGGTTATCACCATCGGTAATGCGCCAGCCGCGCAGCATGCCGAAGCCCCAGAAATCGTCGGTGCGCTCGGCATCGGTATAGTCGGTTGCCCACACCACCGCCGCCGCCGGCCGCCATGCGGCGAACAACGTCACCGCACGGTACAGGCAATAGAGCAAGCCGAGCGTCAGCGCCGGCGCCGCGAAGGTGATGAAGTCCCGCATCCCGCGAGTGCATCTAGCGGCGAAATATCACGAACCGGTAAAAGCGAAAGGGCCGGGAGTTTCCCCCCGGCCCTTCGCTATTGGTCGTCAGAAGCTTGGGAAGCTTACGCTCCGGCGACTTCCGCCGTGTCAATCTTGAGCCCCGGGCCCATCGTCGAGGAGATCGCGACCTTCTTGACGTACTTGCCCTTGGCGCCGGTCGGCTTGGCCTTGACGATGGCGTCGAGCAGCGCGTCGAAATTGGCGCGCAGGTCCGCCGCCGGGAAGCTGGCCTTGCCGATTCCCGAATGGATGAGTCCGGCCTTTTCGACTCGGTATTCGATCTGGCCGCCCTTGTCCGCCTTGACCGCGGCGGCGAAGTCCATCGTCACCGTGCCGAGCTTCGGGTTCGGCATCATGCCCTTGGGGCCGAGCACCTTGCCGAGGCGCCCGACGACACCCATCATGTCGGGGGTCGCGATGCAGCGGTCGAAATCGATCGTGCCGCCCTGGACGATCTCCATCAGATCCTCCGCACCGACCACGTCGGCACCGGCTTCGCGCGCCTCGTCGGCCTTCGCGCCCTTGGCGAACACGCCGACGCGCACGGTCTTGCCGGTGCCCTTGGGGAGCGTGACGACGCCGCGGACCATCTGGTCGGCGTGGCGGGGATCGACGCCCAAATTGAGCGCGACTTCGATCGTTTCGTCGAACTTCGACGTCGCGTTGGCCTTGGCCAGCCCGATCGCTTCATCGACGCCGTGCAGCTTCTCGCGATCCACGGTGATGGCTTTCGCCTTCTTGCTAACGAATGCCATGATCTCAGCCCTCCACCACTTCGAGGCCCATCGCGCGGGCGGAGCCTTCGATGATGCGGGTCGCCGCTTCCATGTCGTTGGCGTTCAAATCCTTCATCTTCTGCTCGGCGATCGCGGTCAGCGCGCTGCGCTTGATCTTGCCCGCACTGATCTTGCCCGGCTCCTTCGAACCCGACTTCAGGTTCGCGGCCTTCTTGATCAGGAAGCTCGCCGGCGGCGTCTTGGTCTCGAACGAGAACGAACGGTCGGCATAGACGGTAATGACGGTCGGGATTGGCGCGTTCTTCTCAAGGTCGCCCGTCGCGGCGTTGAACGCCTTGCAGAATTCCATGATATTGACGCCGCGCTGGCCAAGCGCCGGGCCGATCGGCGGCGACGGATTGGCGGCGCCGGCGGGCACCTGCAGCTTGATATAGCCGGTAATCTTCTTTGCCATTTTTCTCACTCTGTTGCGGGCTGCTGAAAGCATCCCGTTCAAGTTTAGCGGTACAAGCGAGCGCGAACGCCCTCCCGCAAATTCCCAACGCTGTCGCTTTGGAAGGGCGCGCCACTAGCGGAACCGCGCGCCAATGGCAACCATTTCCGAGATGGCGGACGCTGGCTGGCGTGCGTAGGCGGCCGGGCGAAGCTGAGTGGCGAATTGGCCGCTGCGATGTCGAGGTGTCGGGACCTGCTCCTCCGGCCGGCGCACACGGCATTTCGGGACGGGGCCGAACCGGACATACTTGAAAAGGGGGATATTTTTCCGCCGGGCTTGCGGCAAATCAAGTTGGTTTCCGACCATCTCGTGATACCGTTTCGCTCGATAGTGGAGGATTGTATGGCGGACTTCGACGGCGGACCGGGCGACGAAACGTATAACGGCACGTCGGCCGACGAGGTCATCAACGGCAATGGCGGCAACGATACACTTGTCGGCAACGGGGGCGCCGACGTGATCGATGGCGGCGATGGCGACGATGCGCTCTATTCCGACGTCATCGCCGGGGCGTGGAACCGCCCCTATTACGGCAACCCCTATACGGCGCCGGCGCTCGACATCGGAACGGCGCACGACACGCTGACCGGCGGTATCGGTAACGATCTGCTGTCGGCGGGCTATGGCGACAGCGTCGACGGCGGCACGGGTTCCAACAGCCTGCTGATCAGCTTCATGGGCGCGACATCGGGCGTTACCGCCAATTTCAGTGCGCTCAACAGCGGTGGTTCGCTGACGATCGGCGGCGGCACCATTACCAACATCTCCTCGGTCTTATGGATTCAGGGCAGCAATTTCGCCGACACGATCAACGCGGGCAGTTCCGACGGTAACTTCGCGCCGGTGTTCGGCATGGGCGGCAACGATACCATCACCATGGGCTATTACACCGGCTCCGTATTCGGTGGCGACGGTAACGACACGATCGATGAGAGTGGGTCGGCATACGGCTCGCCGATCTATGGTGAAGACGGCGACGACGCGATCACCGGTCTCCACGATTTGTCCAACGCCTATGGCGGCGCGGGCAATGATACATTCTCCGGTTCGGGCACGATGTATGGCGGCATCGGCAACGATACATTCACACTGAGTGCATCCCCTTATGGCTCGACCGTATACGGCGAAGACGGCGACGACACGGTGAATGGCAGCGCGGGTAGCGACACCTTCTATGGCGGCGACGGCAACGATACGATCATCGGCGGCGGCGGCCGGGACTCGCTATACGGCGAAGCCGGCAACGACACGTTCAAGGTGAACACGACAGGCGATGTTGCGCCGGGCGAAGTGTTCGACGGCGGCACGGGCACCGACACGTTGTTCATCCACGCCATCAACAACGACTTGAGTAACGCGACGATTACCAGCGTCGAGACCCTGCACAGCTATTCGTATGCCTTGTCGCTCACCGCGGCGCAGCTCAACGCGTTCCAGACGCTGGAGGTCGACGATCTCACGCTGACCACAGCGGGTTCGATTTCGCTGGCCGGCAAGACGTACTCGATCGGCTTCCTGTCGAGTTCCATCACGCTGACCAATGCGGACACGGTGTTCGACGCCACCGGCGTCACGCTGATCAACGCCAGTATCGGCGTCAACGTTAACGGCGGCACCGGCAACGACACGATTACCGGCAGCGCCAAGAACGACAAGCTCGTGGGCGGCGCCGGCAACGACACGCTCGACGGCGGCGCGGGTCAGGACACGCTGACCGGCGGCACCGGGCTCGACATCATCCACGGCGGTGCCGACTACGACACGATCATCATCAACCAGGGCGATGTCGTCGCGGGCGAGGTTTACGACGGCGGGGCGGACAGCGCCCACCTGATCAACAACGCGAGCACGCAAATCGACCTCGGCACCGTGACGCTGACGTCGATCAATTGGTTGTCGTTCGGGCAGTATTTGCTGACGGCGGCGCAACTCGCGCAATTCGGCCAGTTCACCGGCGGCACCTTCACGCTGAAGGACGGCGGTGCGGTGACGCTCACCGCGGTGACCGATTATTCCCTCCGCACGACGATCAACCTCGCGGCGGTCGACACGGTGTTCACCGCGCCGCTGGCGGCGCCCTTCCCGGGCCCGATGGGCGGCAATTTGCTCGTCAACGGCAATATCGGCAACGACACGGTCGGCGGCACGAACAACATCGACACGCTCAACGGTGGCGACGGCAACGACACGCTGTACGGGTACAGCGGGTACGACACGCTGAACGGCGGCAACGGCGACGATCTGCTCGACGGCGGCAGCGGCCAGGATATCATGTACGGCGGAGCCGGCGACGACGTCTACATCGTCGATAATTCGAACGACACCGTGATCGAAGCGGCCGGCGAGGGCAACGACTTGATCAAATCGTCGGTCGATTACGTGCTTCGTGCAGGGTCCGAGGTCGAAACGGTGCGGCTGATCGGAACCGCGATCTATCTGACCGGCAATTCCGATCATCAGATCCTGGCCGGCAACGCCGGCAACAACACGATCGACGGCGGCGGCGGCGGCGACCGGATGAAGGGGGGCGCCGGTAACGACACCTATATCATCCGCAGTGCGGCGGACGTTATCGTGGAGGTGGCCGGCGAGGGCGACGATACCGCCAAGGCGGCGGTCAGCTATACGCTGAGCGCGGCGGCGCAGGTCGAGCATCTCTACA
>NZ_JAQGKZ010000138.1 GCF_028289855.1 Sphingomonas bacterium
TGCCCTATATCGAGGCGGCGAAGGAGCCCGGCGCGAAGGGCAAGGGCAAGGTCATCATGGCGACCGTCAAGGGCGACGTGCATGACATCGGCAAGAACATCGTCGGCGTGGTGCTGCAATGTAACGGTTTCGAGGTGGTCGACCTGGGCGTGATGGTGCCGTGGTCGAAGATCCTCGAATCGGCGAACGAGAACGACGCCGATATGATCGGGCTGTCGGGGTTGATCACGCCTTCGCTCGACGAGATGGTTACCGTCGCCGAGGAGATGAAGCGCGCCAAGATGACGATGCCGCTGCTGATCGGCGGGGCGACGACGTCGAAGGTGCACACCGCGCTGAGGATCGCGCCGGCCTATGACGGGCCGGTGGTGCACGTGCTCGACGCGAGCCGCGCGGTCGGGGTGGCGACGACGCTCGTCAGCGACACGATCCGCGACGATTACGTGCTCAAGGTCGCCGACGAGTATGAGGCGGTGCGCGTCGCGCGCGCGGGGCGGACGCAGAGCGATCTGATCCCGCTTCAGGTCGCACGCGACAATGGCTTTAAGGCGGATATGGCGCTCAAGCCGCCCGCGCCCAACCAGCCGGGCCGGCATGTCTTCGCCGACTGGGACCTGGCCGACCTGCGCGAGGTGATCGACTGGACGCCGTTCTTCCGCGCGTGGGAGCTCGCCGGGGTCTATCCCGGCATCCTCGCGGACAAGGTTGTCGGCGAAAGCGCGACCTCGCTGTTCGCCGACGCCAACGCGATGCTCGACAAGGTCGTCGCGGAAAAATGGCTGACCGCGCGCGCGGTGGTCGGGCTGTGGCCGTGCGCACGCTACGAGGACGATGTCGTCGTCGCGCCCGAGGGCGACTGGACCGCCGACCAGCTGCGCTCCTTCGACTTGCTCAATCTGCCCGACGACGAGAGCCATGTCCGCTTGCCGTTCCTGCGCCAGCAGATCGCCAAGCGCGAGGGCCGCGCCAACATGTGCCTGGCCGACTTCATCGATCCCGCGGGCGACTGGATCGGCGGGTTCGCGGTCAGCATCCACGGCATCGAGCCGCACCTCGCGCGGTTCAAGGCGGCGATCGACGATTATTCGGACATCCTGCTCAAGGCGCTCGCCGACCGCTTCGCCGAAGCGCTCGCCGAGCGGCTCCACCAGCATGTTCGCACCACGCTGTGGGGCTATGCCGAGGGCGAGCAGCTGACCAACGAGGCGCTGATCAAGGAGCAATATCGCGGCATCCGGCCCGCGCCGGGCTATCCCGCGTGCCCCGACCACAGCCTCAAGCCGACCCTGTTCAAGCTGCTCGACGCGCACAAGGCGACCGGGATTTCGCTAACCGAAAGCTATGCCATGCTGCCGACCGCGGCGGTCAGTGGCTTCTATTTCGGGCACCCGCAGGCCGAATATTTCGGCGTCGCGCGTGTCGGGATGGACCAGGCCGAGGACTACGCCGCGCGGCGCGGGGCTGACATGGACACCGTCAAGCGCTGGTTGCGTCCCAACCTCGACTGAGACCGATCAGGAGTCGGTGTAGGCGCCCTTGTACCACGCGCCGCCGGCGTCGCTGCACCATTCGGTCGTCACACCCTTCAAGGTGCAATAGACGCGGATGCAGGACTGACCGCCGACATACCAGCAGGTTGCCGAGACCTTTTCACCTGGCTGGGCAAAGCCGCCGGTTTGCCAGCCGTTGCCGTCATTGACGCGTTCGACGACGTTGTTGCCGTCGGTCAGATAGATACGGAGGTGAATATTGCCGCCCGCGTCGAGATAGCTCGTGGCGGCGGTCTGAGCGATGAAGTCCATGCGTCCCTCCCGGTGCGAATGCTCGAATGCGGGACTCGGATTGGCATAGCGCGACGCAACCCGGAAACCTGTTTTACCACCAATCTGAACAGATCACGACTCGGCGACCTGTGCCCATCTGGGGCATCGGGGCGGCGTCTTCATCGGTTCGGCGATGATCTGCGCGTCGTTTTCCGATGTTAACCGTCATTCCAGCTTATCGGACCGGCCGCGTGCACGGATAGCCGCCGGCAAAGGAGTCTACCCATGCGCCGTGCCCTGATCGCCTAGCTCGCTCTCGCCCCAACGCCGCTCGCCGCACAATCGGCCTCCGCACCCTTCACCGTGCAGGAAACCGGCCAAGGCTACGCCAATCTCGACGACGCGGTGCAGTCGATCCGCATGGGCACCGCGACGATCCTGATCGCGCCGGGCGTGTATAGGCAATGTACCGTTCAGGCGGGCGGAAACATCACGTTCAAGGCGGTTCAGCCGGGCACCGCGATCTTCGACGGCGAGGCGTGCGAGGGCAAGGCGGTGTTCGTGCTGCGCGGGTTGAGTTCGGTGGTGGACGGCATCGTGTTCCGCAACATCCGCGTGCCCGACGGCAACGGCGCGGGCATCCGCACCGAAATGGGCAACCTGACCGTGCGCAATTCGATGTTCCTCGACAGCCAGGAAGGTATCCTCGGCGGCCAGCCGACGGGGCAGAAGATCGTGATCGAGCGCTCGACCTTCGCCGGGCTCGGCACGTGCGACGACGCGACCGATTGCGCGCATTCGATCTACCTCGCCAATCAGGGATCGGTGACGATCACGCGATCGCGCTTCGAGCGCGGGCGCGGCGGGCATTACGTCAAGTTGCGCGTGCCCAACCTCTCGATCACCGACAACAGCTTCGACGACAGCGCGGGGCGCAAGACCAATTACATGATCGACTTGAGCGAGGGCGGCACCGGGCTGATCGCGCGGAACACCTTCGCCGACGGGCCGAACAAGGAGAATTGGACCGGCTTCATCGTCGTCGCGGCGGAGGGGCGGACCTATTCGTCGGCGGGGCTGAAGGTCGTCGGCAACGTCGCGACTCTGCCGCCCAATTTCGGGCACAGCCCGGCGTTCGTTGCCAATGTCGGCAGCGATCGTATCGATATCGGCGCAAATAAACTGGCGCCGGGCATCCGCGCGTTCGAGCAGCGCTGAAGTTATTCAAGCATTTTGGTTTCAATTTGACTTGACGATTTACCGACGGCGGATCAGCCTTTTCCTCGTCATTGCTTTCAGCAAAGGGGGACGCGGTCATGTCACGACTGTCGAACGGTATCGCGTTGGGGGTGGCCGGCACGGCCCTGGCGTTGAGTCTGGCCGTACCGGGCCATGGCCAGACGATTCCGACCGATGCGCAGCCGATCTGCGCGGTATCGGCGCCCGCCTTCGCCGCGATGTTCGAAAGCGGGACGCCGACGCTCAACGGCGTGGTCAAGCCCGCCGACAGCCAGGTCAATCTGTCGCCCAATTGCGGGTTCTTCAACTGGACCGAACAGATGTATCTGTGGCTGACGTCGCCCGCGCCGAGCCGCTATGGCGGCGGCGGGCGGATCATGTTCTCGCCGACCTTCTACACCGTCAGTCCGCCGTTCGTGGAGAACGGGCAGACACGGCGCAAATTCATCCAGAACAATCCGCGGCTGCCGATCAATATGTTCCTGCGCGCAACCGAGCTCGGGCCGCACATGTTGCCGGCGACGATCACCAAGACCGGCCAGCTGGTCGAGGTCGCGCGGCCCGATCCGCGCAAGCCGGTCGCGCCGGTGGTGCGGGCGAGCAATGGCGCTTTGGTCCGGCTGACCGACGCCAAGCGCACGTCGTCGGGCGAAGTGCAATTGTTCTCCGCGGGCAAGCCAATCGTGGCGCGCAAACTGACCCTGCCGATGATCAAGCGGCCGATGGTCAAGATGCCGGCAGGGCCGATGATGGCGGTCGTCCCGCGCGCGGAGGTCGCCAACGCGATCCAGGCGCGCAAGATCGTGATCAATGGTTTGCCGATCCTGATCGACAGCAACAGCAACGTGATCGACGTCGAATCGGGCCAGGCCGGCGGTGGTGGCGTGCTGCTGTCGCAGAACGGCTCGCTGATCTATTACATTACCGCGGTCAACGACGTGTTCGCCTATTCGCGCACGATGCGCGGGGCGGCGGTGATCCCCGACAATACGTCGCTGACCATGCCGCTGACCGCGGCGGATGCAAACGCGATCGTCGCCTTCGCGGCGGCGCACGGCCGCACGATCGTCGATCCCGAAGCGCTGGCGATCGAGACCAAGAGCAGCTGGGTCGAGGCAAGCGCGGTGCCGAATCCGCAGGACTACGTCACCGTCCGCGCGACGATCCCGACCTTCACCAAATCGACCGACCCGGTCACGCATGTCGAAACGTGGACGCCGAGCGGGCAAAAGACCGTGACGCTGGCGATGGCCGCGATCCACGTCGTCGGCAGCACGCTGGGGCATGGCGAGATGGTGTGGGGATCGTTCGAGCATTTCGGCAATTCGCCGAATGCCGCCTATACGTATAATTCGACCTCGGGCCCCAATCCCAAGACCGTCCCGCAATCGACCGCCGGCACCTGGCTGTTCGCGCCGAGCAACTCGGCCGGGCCGTTCAATGCCGAAACGGCATCGTGGAACGACGTGACCGGCGCGATCACCGGCGAGCCCGCGGTGCTGCCGATGGCGGTGATGCGGATGCATCCGTGGGGATCAGTCGGCACCAACGCGTCGATGAACACCCAGGTGATCTCCAGCACCGCCAGCATCATGGGGATGTTGTTGGCCGGCGACGTGCGGCGCAATTATTTCCAGATCGGCACGACCTGGACGATCGGCGGCGCCGCACCCAACGGATCGAACGAGGTGGGCACCAATTTGCTCGCCAATTCGACGCTGGAGACGTTCATGCAGGCCAATGCGTCGGGATCGAACCCCGGCACCAACTGCTTCGATTGCCACCAGACCAACAAGACCACGGTGAGCCATTCGTATAACATGCTGAAGCCGTTGTTTTAGGGCCTAATTCACCCTCTCCTTTGGGGGAGGGCCTTTGGCATCTCGATCACGGGCGGTTCGACAATTGAAAGCGGTTCTCGTCGGGGTCGCTGCCGTCGCACAAATGCAGGTCGCCGAATATCTTGACCGGACCCATTCGCGCGCCGCGTGAGACCAGGTCGGCGCGCGCCGCGGCGACGTCGTCGGCGTGGAACACGATCTTGTGCGGGCCTTCGTACTCAGGGCCGACCGTGACGTGCGTGCCCGCGGCGTGGATCGCGATGTTGCAGCCGCCCGCCGATAGATCGGCCCAGCCGTCATCTTCCTCGACCACCGCCAGCCCGAACATGTCGCGGTAGAAATCGCGCATCGCCGCGAAATTGTGCGTGAAGATGATGACGCGGCGCATCTGGTAGCTCATGGGCATGTGCTCCTGGGCCCGCCGTCGAGATCGAGGCAGCGGCCGTCGACATCGCCCGGCGCCAGCGCGAAGCCGAGCAGCGCGGCGAGGCTGGGCATGATGTCGACGGTCTCGACCGACAGCGGTTGCTCGAAACCCTTCATGCCGCGCCGCCAGAACAGGATCGGCACGCGGCGGTCGTAATCCCAGATGCTGCCATGCGTGGCGACCGCGCCGGTGGCGCTGATCCGCGGCGTGATCGAGGTTATGTAGGGTTTGAGGAATACCAGCAGGTCGCCCGAGCGCTGGGGGTCGAACGACGCGCGCGCGCGCTGGAGCAGGCTCCACGTCTCGGGCGGGCCGGACGGGAGTGGCGCGGCGGCAACGTCGTCGCGGGTGAATACCGCCTCGACCTGCGGATGCGCGCGGTAGCGGCGGGCGGTTTCGGCCAGAGCTCTGGCGCGCTCGCTGGGGGTCAGTGCGGCGTCGATCCAGATGTCGCCGTTGACCCCGCCGTAGAGCAATTGCCCCTTCAGCCCGAGCGACGCCGCGATCGCAGGCCCCAGATTCTTCGGCAACAGCTCGGTGGCGACGCGGTCGGCACTCGGCACGCCGCGTTCGCGCTCGCGCTCGGGGATGTCATTGCCGCCATGATCGGCGGTCAGCGCGACTACGTAATCGACCCCGGTCCGGTCGAGCATCGCGAAGAACTGGCCCAACGTGCGGTCTAGATTGGCCAGCTGGATGCACATTTCCGATCCCTCGGTGCCGTAAGCATGCCCAACATAGTCGGTCGCCGACGCGCCGATCGTCAGCACGTCGGTCGACGGCCCGCGGCCGAGCTTCAAATCACGGACCATATCGGTCGCGAGACCGAAGATCGCGGTGTCGAACGCGGGTGAGGCTTTCCACAGATCCACTTTCTTCGCGAGTCGCGCGAAGCGGCCGTTACCGACGGTGCGCCCATTGGCGAGGATCGGACGGTCGACGCCCGCGCACCAGGCTGGCTCGGCAAACGCCGAGCCAGGTCTGGCGATGGCGGCGGTGACGGCTGCGTTGGCGTGGTTGACCGAGGCGGGCACCGCGCGGTCGGTGTAGGAGATGAACCCCTTGCCGTCGCGCCAGAACCAGAGCTGGTCGATCTTGTGCCCGCCCATCAGGATCGCCGCGCGGTCTTTGCCCGCGACCGACACGGTGCGGACGCGCGAATCGGCCGCTTTCATCCGCTCGCCCAGCGTCGGAACGCGCAGATGCATGTCGGAGGCAATGTAATCGTCGTACGTCCCTTTGCTCTCGTCCTCCATGCAATAGACTTCGCCGGGGCGGACCCCGCGCAAATCGAACCAGTCGTTGGCGATGATCCCGGTTCGCGCGGGGCGGTCGCCGGTCATGATCGTCGAATGGCCGGGGCACGTCTCGGTCGCGGCATGCCCCTGATAGCCCGCGGGGAAGACCGCACCGTTCAGCAGCCGCGCGAACCCGCCGGTGAAGCGGTTGCGATACTGCGCGAACAGATCGGCGGAGAATTGATCGACCGAGATCACCACGATCAGCCTGGGCGCCGGTGGCTTGGCGGCTGCAACCGGGGCGGGCGTGTCGCGCGCGGCGCCGGGGCTGGCGAGCAAAAACAAAGCGGCGGGAAGCAATCGGGCGAGGCGCATGGGAACTCCGTAGGCGCGGGAGCCGCGCGCCGCTATGGCGCTGTCGGGGTCGTGGTGACAAGGTAGAGCGATGCGCGCGTTCGGTTTCATGATTGTGACGATGATGCTCGTGCTCGTCGGCTGGACGGCACCCGCACGCGCGGACGCGCCGGGCGATGCCGGTCCGCATCTGCGGATCGCGCTGGTGGCGGAAAGCGACACGCCCAAAGCGGGGAGCGAGGTCGCCGTGGCGATCGACACCAAACCGCAGCCCGGATGGCACGGATACTGGATCAATCCGGGCGACGCCGGCTTTCCGGCGAAACTCGACTGGATGCTGCCGAGCGGCGTGACTGCGGGCGCGCCGGCCTATCCAGCGCCGCAGCGGCTGTTGATCGCCGGGCTGATGAATTACGTGTTCGAACAACCCTATGCTCCGATCGTGATGCTGAAGATTCCCGCCGGGCTGGCGGCCGGGACTCGGCTGCCGATCAAGCTGCACATGAGCTATCTGGTTTGCACCAGCACGTTGTGCGTGCCCGAAACTGGCGATTTCGCGATCACGCTGACGGTCGGCGACGGGACGATCGATTCGGCGCAGCGCGCGCTGTTCGACGGGTGGCGCCGGGCGTTGCCGCAGGCGCTGGGATCGGATGCGACGTACCAGGTGACGGGCGGCACGCTGCACATCGCGGTGCCGTATCCGGCGTCCGCCAACGGCGAGGGAGCGTATTTCTTCCCGACCACCCCCAATGCCATCGACTATGCCGCACCGCAGAGCGTGGCGCGAGACGGCGACTCCTTGATCGTCACGACCAAGGGCAAAAGCGGCGGACCGATCGACGGCGTGCTCAGCGTCGATGGCCGAGCGCTCGCCGTCCGCGCATTGCCTGGCAAGGTTGCCACGCCGACGGCTTCTCCAAGCGGCGGCTGGCTCGCGATCCTGTTCGCATTCGCCGGTGCGGTGGTCGGCGGGCTGATCCTTAACGTCATGCCGTGCGTGTTCCCGATCCTCAGCCTCAAGGCGCTGAGCCTTGCGAAGGCCGGGGGCGACGAAAGCGGCGCGCGGGCGGAGGTATTGGCCTATACCGGCGGCGCGGTCGCGGTGTGCCTCGCGCTGGGCGGCGCGATCCTGGCGTTACGCGCCGGCGGCAGCGCGGTCGGCTGGGCGTTCCAGTTGCAGGATCCGCGCGTCGTCGTGCTTTTGTTGCTGCTGACGGTCGGGATCGCGCTCAATTTCGCCGGATTGTTCGAATTGCCGGTGCCGCGCTTTGCCCAGAAAAGCGGCGCGGGCGGGGCATTCGCGACCGGCGCGCTGGCCGCGTTCGTCGCGACGCCGTGCACCGGGCCGTTCATGGGCGCGGCTTTGGGCGCGGCGCTGGTGCTGCCATGGCCGGCGGCGCTGGCGGTGTTTGCCGGGCTCGGGCTGGGGCTGGCGCTGCCGTTCCTGCTGCTTGGTTTCGTGCCCGCATTGCGGCGCAGACTGCCCAAGCCGGGGGCGTGGATGGACACGCTGCGGCGCATCCTGTCGATCCCGATGTGGCTGACGGCGGTGGCGCTGGCGTGGGTGTTGGGCCGGCAGGCCGGGGTCAACGGCATGGCGCTGGCGCTGCTTGCCGCGCTTGGTTTCGCGATCGTGCTGTGGGCGATGGGGCGCAAGCAGGCGCGCGGGCTGGGCGCCGGCGCCCCGGCGCTGATCATGCTCGCGGCGATCGCGGCCGCGGGCGTCTGGCTGATGCGCCCCGTGCCGCATGTGGCGGTGAGCGATCAGGCCTTCAGTGAAACGAAGCTCGCCGCATTGCGCGGGGCTGGCCGCCCGGTCTTCGCCTATTTCACCGCCGACTGGTGCGTGACGTGCAAGGTCAACGAGCGCGTGGCGATCGACACCGACGCGGTGCAGGCGGCTTTCCGCAAGAAGCGCGTCGCCGTGCTGGTCGGGGACTGGACCAATGGCGACCCGGTGCTCGGCCGCTTTATCGAGGCGCATAATCGCGCCGGCGTGCCGCTCTATCTCTATTATCCCGCGGGCGGCGGCGAGCCGCGCGTGTTGCCCCAGGTGCTGACCCCGTCGATGCTGGAGGAATTATGATCGCGAAGCTCGTTGCCGCCACCGCTGCGTTCCTGTTGCTCGGCGCCGCCGCGCCGCAGGCAACGAGGTTTCCGGCGCCGCCACGCGCCGCGCTGCCGGTGCCGCCCGTTCCGGCCGCGTGGACGATGCCGCACGCGCCGTTCCGCATCACCGGCAACATCTATTATGTCGGGACCGAGGGACTCTCCGCCTATCTGATCGCGACGCCCAAGGGGCTGATCCTGCTCGACGCGACGATGGAGGCGAACGTCCCCGGGATCGAGGCGAACATCCGGTCGCTGGGGTTCAAGCTCAGCGACGTCAAGATTCTGCTCAACAGTCATGCGCATTTCGACCACGCCGGCGGTCTGGCGATGATGAAGCGCGACACCGGCGCGACGCTCGCGGCGATGCGCGGCGACGTCTGGGCGCTCGAGAATGGCCGGCACGACAGCGACCAGAATTATCGCGCCACCTTCGCGCCGGTGAAGGTCGATCGCGTGCTCAAGAGCGGCGACACCGTATCGCTCGGCGGCGTGACGCTGACCGCGATCGCGACGCCCGGTCACACCAAGGGCTGCACGACCTGGCTGATGACCACCAGGACCGAATGGGGCATGAAACGCGTGATCTTTCCGGGCAGCCTGACCGTCGCGGGCAGCAAGTTGGTCGGCAACCGGCAATATCCGGGGATCGCCGCCGATTTCCGTCGGAGCTTCGACCGGATGGCGGTGCTCAAAGCGGACATCGTGCTACCCGCGCACCCCGAACTGGCCGGGGTGACCACGCGCAAGGGGGCCGAGCTCCTGCAGCCGGGACTGCTGGCGAAGCTGGTGGTCGGCGCGCGGGGGGCATTCGAGCAACAGTGGCTCAAGGAAAGTGCGATCGCGCGCTAATCCGCGTCATACCGTTCACCCTTGTGCATTGCAGCAATCCATAGCAGCATGGAACCGCCGCGGCGTGCGGCGCTTTTGGGGGCTGGATGGGAACAGGGCCGGCATTCGACGAGATCATGGGGGACGGCGGAGCGGCGACCGCTCGCGCCGAATTTTCGGCGCTCGGGGCGTGGCTCGACACCACCGATGCCGCCGAGCTTCGCCGCCGCCAGCAATCGGCCGAAGCGACCTTTCGCCAGCTCGGCATAACCTTCGCGGTGTATGGCGACGAAGACGCCAGCGAGCGGATCATCCCGTTCGATATCGTCCCGCGCGTGTTCCTGGCCGACGAATGGAAACGGCTGTCCGAAGGGCTGATCCAGCGCGTCCAGGCGATCAACCTGTTCCTCGACGATATCTATGGCGAGCGGAAGATCCTGAAGGAGGGCATCCTTCCCGACGATTTGATCTTCGGCAATCCGCAGTTCCGCCCCGAAATCGCGGGGATGCGCCCGCCGCACGGCATCTGGGCGCATATTTGCGGGATCGACCTGGTGCGCACGGGGCCGGACGATTTCTTCGTGCTGGAGGACAATGCGCGCACGCCCTCGGGCGTCAGCTATATGCTCGAAAATCGCGAGGCGATGCTGCGGCTGTGTCCCGAACTGTTCCGCCAGTTCCGCGTCGCGGCTGTGGACTCATATCCCGACCGGCTGCTTGCGACGATGAAGTCGGTGGCCCCGCCGGGCACCGGGAGCAACCCGGTGTGCGTCGTGCTGACCCCGGGGCATTTCAATTCTGCCTATTACGAGCACAGCTTCCTCGCAGACTCGATGGGGATCGAGCTGGTCGAGGCGGCGGACCTTATCGTCGACGACGACATCGTGTGGATGCGGACGATCGCGGGACGCGTGAAGGTCGACGTGATCTATCGCCGGATCGACGACGATTATCTTGACCCGCTCGTTTTCCGGCCGGACTCGGCCCTCGGCGTGCGCGGGCTGATCGCGGCCTATGCCGCGGGCAACGTCGCGATCATCAACGCGCCGGGCAACGGCATCGCCGACGACAAGGCGATCTACAGCTATATGCCGGAGATCGTGCGCTATTATACCGGTGCCGAGGCGAAATTGCCCAACGTCCAGACCTTCCGTTGCCGCGAGCCGGAGGCGTTGCAATATACGCTCGATAACCTCGAAGAGCTGGTCGTGAAGCTGGTCGACGGGTCGGGAGGGTACGGTATGCTGGTCGGGCCGACCGCGTCGAAGGACGAGATCGAAAAATTCCGCGCCGCGCTGATCGCCGAGCCGCACCGCTACATCGCGCAGCCGACGCTGGCGCTGTCGACCGTGCCGACGTTGGTCGAGCAGGGGCTCGCCCCGCGCCACGTCGATTTCCGCCCGTTCGTGCTGACCGGATCTAAGGGCATCCAGGTCGTCCCAGGCGGCCTCACCCGCGTCGCTTTGCGCGAGGGATCGTTGGTGGTGAATTCGTCGCAGGGTGGCGGGACCAAGGACAGCTTCGTGTTGATGGATAATGGTCCCCGGCAGCGTCAGTCGCAGGTACCGAACGCATGACCTCCAAATACGCTTCCCCGGCGAAGGCCGGGGCCCAGTTGCGAGCCGCTCGATACTGGGCCCCGGCCTTCGCCGGGGAAGCGTTGATATTTGGAGCATCGGCCTGATGCTCTCGCGCACCGCCTCGTCGCTCTACTGGCTCGGCCGCTATGTCGAGCGCGCCGATTTCATCGCGCGGTTGGTCGAGGCGACCGTGCGGCTCGACGTGCTGTCGCCGCGGCCCGCGGGCGATATCGCCTGGGGCAGCGCGCTGACCGTGATCGAGGCGGCCGATGCGTTCAAGGCGAGCGGGGCGACGATCGGCCAGCAAGCCGTGGCGCGCTTCCTGACGATCGACACGAGCCATCCGGGATCGATCGTCCGCTGCCTCGACATGGCGCGGACCAACGCGCGAGCGGTCCGCACCGCGCTGACTCGCGATGCGTGGACCGGGATCAACCGCGCGTGGCTGGTGTTCGACGGGCGCTCATCGCCCGGCGGCGCGACCGCGACGATGAATTTGATCGAGGCGGTCAAGGCCGAGACGCGCGGGTTCGAGGGCGCGATCCACCATATGCTCAAGAACCAGGCGACGTGGTTCATCCGGCTGGGCCAGGCGGTCGAGCGCGGCGACAACACCGCGCGGTTGCTCGACGTCAAATATCACATTCTGCTGCCCAAGGGCGAACGCGTGGGCGGGGTGGTCGACCGCGATCAGTGGACGACGATCCTTCAGACCGTTTCCGCGGTGACCGCATATCGCTGGCTGTATAACGACGGGCTCAAGCCGGCGAACGTCATCGACTTGCTGATCGCGCGCCACGAATTGCCGCGCAGCCTCGCCGCGTCGGCCGAAGAAGCGGTCGAATTGCTCTCGCAACTCGCCAAGCGCACCGGGCACCACGGCGAGGCCGACCGTATGGCGCGCGCGCGGCACACGCGGATCGCCAAGACGCGATCGGCCGACATCATCGTCAGCGGGCTGCATCAATATCTGGAAAGCTTCCTCGAAGAGAATGCGCGACTGCACTTCGCAATCGGGCGGCAGTTCAAGTTTGCATGAGGATCGCGGTCGATCACACGCTGACCGTCGCCTTTCCCTCTCTCCAGTCACGCGCCACGCTGGCGCTCCGCGTCACGCCCGACGATCATCACGACCAGACGGTGTCGGGGTGGCGGATCGGTCCCGATTGCGACGCGCGGCTGCGCAACGGCCGCGACGGATACGGCAACGTGCTGACGATGGTCTATGCCGAGGGGCCGATCGACGGAATCGAATTCCACGTCACCGGGGAGGTGTTCACGGGGCCGTCGAGCGGCATCCTGAGCCCCGCGCACCCGGAGCCGTTGCCGCCATCCTTGTTCCTGCGTCCCGGCGATGCGACGGCTTCCGATCTGGTCGCGCTGGTGGTCGACGCTGGAGAGGGTGCCGCGGACGCGATCGAGCGGCTGCATCATGTCAACGTCGCGCTCCATCGCCGCGCCGACGATGCTGGCCGTGATGCATTGACGACGAGCTTCGTCGCGGCGGCGCGGCGGCTGGCGTATCCGGCGCGGTGCGTGTCGGGGTATTTGGTTGCGGAAGGCGGCTCGCGGCCGCACGTCTGGGCGGAGGCGCATGTCGCGGGTATCGGATGGGTCGGGTTCGACCCGCTGCTCGGCCTGTCGGCGGGCGAGGACCACGCTCGCGTCGCGAGCGCGCTTGACCTGGCCGGCGTCGCGATGATCGTCGGTATCTAGGCCAGCTCGCCCGACAGCGCGAGCGCTTGCTCGACCGGGTGAACCGGCGGCGAGTAGGTTGCGTTCTCGTCCTGCAGCACCGTCCAGCCGTTCGGCCCCAGCACTTCGAGCGGGCGATAGCGCGTCTTGTAGGCCATCCGCGCCGACCCCTTCACCCAATAGCCGAGATAGACGTAGGACAGCCCGGCGGCACGCGCGCGCAGGATATGGTCCATGATGATGAAATTGCCGAGGCCTGGGCGATCCTCGTCGTCCGCGAGGAAGAAGCTGTAGATCATGCTCAGCCCGTCGGCCTGCTGGTCGGTCAGGCACGCGCCGACCAGCCGCCCGCGCTCGCCGTGCAGGCTGGGCTCGCGATATTCGACGACCACCGAATTGACCGGCGACTGTTCGACCATGTCGGCATAATCGCTATCGTCCATCAGCGTCATCCCGCCCGCAGGATGGCGTGCCGACAGATAGCGGCGGAGCAATTGGAACTGCTCATCGGTTGCCCAGGCGTTGCACGCGTTGACCTCCAAGTCGGCGTGACGGCGCAGCACCTTGCGCTGGCTGGCATTTGGCTTGAAATCGGGTGTCACGACGCGGACCGACACGCACGCCGAACAGCCGGCGCAGCTGGGGCGGTACGCCACCGACTGGCTGCGGCGAAAACCGATCCGGCCCAGCGCGTCATTGAGCTCGCTGGCATGCGCACCGTTGAGCTCGGTGAACACCTTGCGCTCCTGCCGCCCCGGCAAATAGGGGCAGGGCGACGGCGAGGTCACGAAAAAGCGCGGAAAACGGAAAGGCGCAGTCACCGCCGGTTTGTCCCCTAAACGTGCCGGCAAGCCCGGCTGTCGGACGCACCATGAATCAAGCCGCGCATGATGAAAAGCGGCTTTACCATCAAAGAGAGTTAATGGTGGGGGAAGGAGGCGACGAAGCGCGTCGCGGGCAGACAATGACTCACGCGAATCGGGTGCGCAAGGGCACTCGCCGCACGCCCGATTCGTTTTGTCGCAAGCTTCGGTTCAGCCTCGCCAGGATAGCAAGCGGGCGAAGGAGAGTTTCGATGCGTTTGATCACCCTTTGCGCTTTGATCGCGGTTGCCGCCACGCCAGCCTTGGCGCGGCGCGCGAAACCGGCGATGCCGTTGCCGCCGCGCGGCATGGATTACGTCGAAACCGTCTGTACCGGGGGGATCGATGGGCGGTACGAACAGGTCCGCGTGCTGGCCAATGGTCAGGTGCTGAAGATGACGATGCGATCGAACGGCGTCTGGTACGCAACGGCGACACGGCGCGAGGTGGCGAAGATCATGCGCGAGCTCGATCTCGCGCGGTTCGAGCGGCGCGTGGTGCTGCCTGAAAAGCCGTACATCATGGATGGGATCGATTGCTCGCTGACACGCGGCAGCAACGGCCGCACCTATACGCTGACGCTGATGCAGCAGAGCCGATTGAAGCCGCAATATCGCGACCTTGCCAGGGCGCTCGACGATATCAATGAGTTGGGCCGCCGCGCGACCGGGCCGATCCTGCGGTCGGCCTCGCAATAAAGTCAGCCGTCATGCTGAAACGAGTTCAGGGTGACGGTATTTGGTTGGTTGTTATGCCAACTCGACAGGGCTGACCTCGTAATCGGCCGCCTTCAGCGCGGCGACCAGCCGATCGAGATGGTCGCGGTCGCGCGCTTCGCATTCGATCTCGGTGATCAGTCCCTTGGCGGGGAGCGAAGTGAATACGCGCTGGTGGTAGACTTCGATGATGTTGACGCGCTGTTCGTGGAAGATGCGCGCGACGTTGAACAGCGCGCCCGGCTGATCCTGGAGCTGGATGCGCAGCCGCGCGAGGCGGCCCGAGCGCGCGAGGTCGCGCAGCAGCACATTGGCGAGCAACCGTGTATCGATATTGCCCCCGCATAGCACGACGCCGACGGTCTTGCCCTTGAACCGCTCGGGATGCTCGAGCAGCGCTGCGAGGCCCGCCGCGCCAGCCCCTTCAACCACCGACTTCTCGATCTGAAGGAGCAACGCGACCGCATGCTCCAGACTGCGCTCGCTGACCAGGACGATGTCGTCGACCAGCGCTGCGACCATGGCGGAGGTGATCCCGCCCGGCTCCTTGACCGCGATACCCTCGGCCAGCGTGTCGCCGGCGCACGGATATTGCGTGCCCTTGATGCGGTTGTGCATCGACGGGAACAGTTCGGCCTCGACCCCGATCACTTCGATCGGATGGTCCGCGGCTTTGGCGACGACCGCCATTCCGCTGATCAGCCCGCCCCCGCCGATCGGGGTGACGAAGGTGTCGATCGCCGGCACGTCCTCCAGCATCTCGATCGCCACCGTGCCGGCGCCGGCGACGATGCGCGGGTCGTCGAACGGATGGACGAACGTGTAGCCGCGCTCCGCCTCGAGTTCGCGGGCATGCGCGTAGGCGGCGTCGAACGTGTCGCCGAACAGGATGACGGTCGCGCCATGGCCTTCGGTCTGGACGACCTTCACCGTCGGGGTGTTGGTCGGCATGACGATCGTCGCCGGGATGCCGAGGCGGTGGGCATTATAGGCGAGGCCCTGCGCGTGATTGCCCGCGGATGCCGCGATCACACCCTTGGCGCGCGCCGCGTCGTCGAGCTGCAGCAGCGTGTTGAGCGCGCCGCGTTCCTTGTAGGCGGCGGTGAACTGCAGGTTCTCGAACTTGAGATAGACGGTCGCGCCGGTCAGCTCGCTCAGCGTGCGGCTGATCAGCGTCGGCGTGCGAACGATCGCGTCGCGGATGCGGTCGTGTGCGGCGCGGACGTCGTCGATCGTGACGGGGATGGGGGGGAGGGCGGTCATGCCGCGCGACTAGACCATCTGGCGGATCGGGGGAACACCGCTTATGCGCCGGAAATGGCAAGAGTGGCTTTCATCGGACTGGGCGTGATGGGCGCGCCGATCGCGCGGCATCTGGCGGGCGCGGGGCACGAGGTCACGGTCTATAACCGCACGGCGGACAAGGCGGCGGCGTGGGTCGCCGCGCATGGTGGCCGAAGCGCCGCGACGCCCGCCGAGGCGGCGCGAGACCAGGACGCGGTGCTGACGTGCGTCGGCAATGACGAGGACCTCGCGGCGGTGACGCTTGGCGATGACGGCGCGTTCGGCGCGATGCACGAGGGCGCGGTGTTCATCGACCATACCACCGTCTCCGCCGACATCGCCCGGCGGCTGGCGGACGAGGCCGACCGACGTGGCGTGCACGCGTTGGATGCACCGGTGTCGGGCGGACAGGCAGGCGCGGAGAACGGTAAGCTGTCGATCATGTGCGGCGGGTCGGGCAAAGCGATGACACTCGCCGAGCCGTTGATGCACGCTTATGCCGCGCGGACCGTCCATATCGGTGGACCCGGTTCCGGCCAGACAACCAAGATGGTTAATCAGATCGCTATTGCCGGGGTGTTGCAAGGCGTCAGCGAGGCGCTCCGCTTCGCCCAAGCCAGCGAACTCGATCTCGACAAGGTGCTCGAAGCGATCTCCGGCGGCGCGGCGCAAAGCTGGCAGCTGGTCAATCGCTGGCCGACCATGGCGAAGGACGAATTCGACTTCGGCTTCGCGATCGACTGGATGCGCAAGGATCTGGGCCTCGCGCTCGACGAAGCCGGGCGTAATGGCGCGCTGTTGCCGATGACCGCGCTGATCGATCAATTCTACGCCGAAGTGCAGAAGATGGGAGGCGCGCGGCAGGACACCAGCGCGCTCGTGAGGAGATTGCCGAAGTGATTGGATCGTTCCGCAAGCTGGTCGCCGCCGCGATCGCGCTGTCGATGGTCGCGACCCCGGCGCTGGCCGACGGGGTGGTCGACAACGTCAACGGCATGACGATGGACGCCCAAGGACAAGTGATCCACTTTACCGGTCTGGTCATCGGCCGTGACGGCAAGGTCGTGCGGCTGCTGCAATCGGGCGACAAGCGGCCCGATCGCCCCGACTGGCTGTCCAATCAGAAGGGGCGGACGTTGCTGCCCGGGTTTGTCGACGCACACGGCCACGTGATCGACCTGGGTTTCCGCGCGCTCGAACTCGATTTGTCGGACACCAAATCTCTCGACGAGGCCAAGGCGAAGATTGCCGCGTACGTCGCCGCCAATCCCGACAAGAAATGGATCGTCGGCGGCGGCTGGAACCAGGAAAAATGGAAGCTCGGCCGCTTCCCGACCGCCTCCGACCTCGATGCGGTAGTCGCTGACCGCCCGGTCTGGCTCGGCCGCGCCGACGGGCATGCCGCCTGGGCCAACAGCGCTGCGATCAAGGCGGCGGGCGTCACCGCCAAGACCGCGACGCCGGCCGGCGGGCGGATCGAGAAGATCGGGATCGAACCCACCGGCGTGTTCGTCGATGCGGCGATGGGACTGATCGAGAAAGCGGTGCCGCAACCGCTCCCCAAGGACCGCGATTTCGCGCTGCAAAAGGCGCAGGAAATCCTGCTCGCGTTCGGCATCACCGCGACGTCCGACATGGGCACGTCGATGGACGATTGGCTGGCGATGCGCCGGATGGGCGACCGCGGCGCGTTGCTGGTGCGGATCATGAGCTATGGCCTGGGCGTCGAGACCGCGATCCGCGTTGGCGGGAGCGGGCCGACGCCGTGGTTGTACGGCGACAAGCTGCGGATGGGCGGGGTCAAGCTCTACGCCGACGGCGCGCTCGGTTCGCGCGGGGCGTGGTTGCTCAAGCCGTACAGCGACGCGCCGGGCCAGTCGGGTGCGGGGTTTCTGTCCGACACCTTGCTGCAGAATTACATGAGCCGCGCATCGATGGACGGCTGGCAGGTCGCGGTCCATGCGATCGGCGACAAGGCCAACCGTCAGGTGCTCGATGCGATCGAAGCAATGGAGGGGACCTACAAGGGCGACCGCCGCTGGCGGATCGAACACGCACAGATCGTCGATCCCGCCGATCTGCCGCGCTTCGCCAGCCTGAAGGTTATCGCGTCGATGCAGCCGACGCATGCGACATCCGACCGTACGATGGCGGAGGCGCGGCTGGGGCCGGATCGGCTGACCGGCGCCTATGCCTGGGCGACGATGCTGCGCAACGGCGTGAGCCTGGCCTTCGGCAGCGACTATCCGGTCGAAAGCCCCGACCCTTGGGCCGGCTGGGCCGCGGCGTTCACGCGTCAGGATGCGAACGGCGAGCCGTTCGGCGGCTGGCGTCCCGAGGAAAAGGTGACGCGCGAACAGGCGTGGTGGGCGTTCACCGCAGGCGGGGCCTATGCCGGGTTCGCCGAGGATAAGTTCGGTCGCTTGGCGGTGGGGCAGGCGGCGGATTTCATCATCGTCGACCGCGACCCGTTCCTGTCCAGCCCGACCGACCTGCGCGCGACCAAGGTCGAGGAAACGTGGATCGGCGGGGCGAAGGTTTACGTGCGGAAGCCGTAGACAAAGAAAAGGGCCGCGGCGTTTTGCAACGCCGCGGCCCGTCCCCCTTGAACTGTTTCGCTGTTACGCGACCTTCGCTTCGACCACTTCGTCGGGCTCGCGCAGTACATAACCACGGCCCCAAACGGTCTCGATGTAATTCTCGCCGTCGGTCGCCAGACTGAGCTTCTTGCGCAGCTTGCAGATGAAGACGTCGATGATCTTGAGTTCGGGCTCGTCCATCCCGCCGTAAAGGTGGTTGAGGAACATTTCCTTGGTGAGCGTGGTGCCCTTGCGGAGCGAGAGCAGCTCCAGCATTGCATATTCCTTGCCGGTCAGGTGGACGCGCGCGCCGTCGACTTCGACGGTCTTGGCGTCGAGATTGACCGCCAGCTTGCCGGTCTTGATGACCGACTGCGAATGGCCCTTCGAACGGCGGACGACGGCGTGGATACGCGCGGTCAGCTCTTCGCGGTGGAACGGCTTGGTGACGTAATCGTCGGCACCGAAGCCGAAGCTGCGGACCTTCGAATCCATCTCCGAAATGCCCGACAGGATCAGCACCGGCGTCTGGACGCGGGCGACGCGGAGCTTCTTGAGCACGTCGTAACCATGCATGTCCGGCAGGTTGAGGTCGAGCAGGATGATGTCGTAATCATACAGCTTGCCGAGATCCAAACCCTCTTCGCCCAGATCGGTCGAATAGACGTTGAAACCTTCGGTGGTGAGCATGAGCTCGATGGCCTTGGCCGTCGTCGGCTCGTCCTCGATCAGCAGCACGCGCATGCGGCAATTCCCCCGTCTTTCGCTTGGCGCCGCCCCTGTTGGCGACGCGCTGCGACACGTTCCATTAACCTAAGCACATCTGAAGGACAAAGGTTAATTCTTCGCTAACCGGCCTGACTCCACGAGTCGCGGGGAATTACGTAATTGACGGACTCGTTTCGGGTATTGAGTCAATTGGCGGAGTCGATGTTTTCGCCGAGCGTTTCGCGCAGGTAGAGCGTTCGGGTCAGCGCGAAGATCGCCACCAGTAGCGGGGCGGCGAAGACCAGCCCGGCGAGACCGAAAATGTACCCGATCCCGACCATCGCGAACAAGGTGATCGCGGGCGGGATCGCGATCACCTTATTCTGAATGATGGGGGTGACGACCATGTCCTGCGCCAGCCGGACGATCGCGTAGGTCGCGATCGCACCGATCAGCGGGCCTGTCCCGGCATTCGCTGCGAGCCCCAGTGCGGGCAGCATCGCGACGGTCGGACCGATATAGGGAATGAACTCGCTCAGCCCCGCGAGCAGCCCCAGCGCCACGGCGGAGGGCACGCCCGACAGCCACAGCCCGATCCCGATCGACACGCCCATTAGCACCATCAGGATGATCTGCGAGCGCAGCCACAGCCGCAGGTTGCGCCCGAGATCGTCGAACGCGTCGCCGAACGCCTCGCGATTGGCCTTCGGGATGAGTAGCAGCAGACCGTCTCGATAGCGCCGCGGCTCGATCGCGAAGAACATCGCGCCGACGATCAGCAGGATGACGTTGAGCACCAGATCGGCGCCGCCGCGCGCCACGCCGCTCAAGTCCTGCGCCGCTTGTGCGCCGGCATACGCCGCTTCGACTGCCTGAACGATCTTCGCGCCGACCGCCGACTGCGACATCCATGCTGCTAGCCGCGCGAGCAGCGCCGGCGTCTCGACGATCAGCGCGTTGATCTGCGCCCCAAACTGGACCGTCAGCAGCCAGATCAGGAACCCGACCAGCGCCAGCGTCGCCAGCATGGCGATGCCGATGGCGTAGCGCCGCGGCACGCGCAGATGGCGGTGCAGGCGGTCGGCGACGGCGTGGATCGTGATTGCGCCGAGGATCGACCCGAACGCGAGGATGAGAAGGGTGCCAACGCGATACAGCGCGATCGTCAGCGCGCCGATCAGGATGACCAGGATGACGCGGCGGATGAAGCGCGCATCGTCGGCGTCGGGGGCGAGGCGCTTCATGCGCGCGCCGCGCACAACTGACGGAAGCGTTCCGCGAGAAATTCGATCAGCAATTCGACACGCACCGGGCGCAGCGCGCTGGGCGGCGTGACGAGATGGAGCGCAGTCGGCTGGATCGTCCAGTCGGCGAGCAGCACCTCGAGCCGCCCCGCGGCGATCTCCGCATCGACGATGAAATCGGGCAGCCGCGCAATGCCGAGCCCGGCGCGCAGCAGCGGCAGCATCGCGTCGCCACTGTCGGTGGTGAATCGTCCGTTGGGCCGCACCGATACCTCCTCGCCTGCCGCGTTGCGGAACACCCACGCGCTGTTGGGCACATTGGCATAAGCGAACACGTCACGCTCGGCGAGGTCGGCCGGGTGGCGCGGGCGGCCATGCGCGACGACGTAGCCTGGCGAAGCGATGACGTGGCTGGCGATCGGCGCGAGGCGGCGGGCGCGGAGCGAACTGTCGGGCAGATCGGCGATACGCAGCGCGATATCGATCCCCGCCGCGACGATATCGACGCGCGCGTCGGACAGCCGCAAGTCGATCTGCACCGCCGGGTGCGCCGCCATGAACTCGGCGATCGCGGGCGCGACGTGGCTGAGCCCGAAGGTCATCGGCGCGGCGACGCGGATCAGCCCGGCAGGCGCGCTGGCGGCGTCGTGCGCGGTCTCCTCGGCGGCGTGGCCCTCGGCGAGGATGCGCTGGGCGTGCTCGGACAAGGTGTGCCCGGCCTCGGTCAGCGTCAGCCGGCGCGAGGTGCGGTGGAACAGCGAGGTGCCGAGCGACGCTTCGAGCCGGGTGATCGCCTTCGATATCGTCGCCTTCGACACGCCGAGCGACTCGGCCGCGCCGCTGAACGAGCGGTGCTCGGCGACGGTGGCGAAGATCGCCCAGGCTTCGAAATCGGGGAGTTTCACCTTGCCTCCATCGTCACCCTGAACTCGTTTCAGGGTCCATGCGAGCCGATAGCCGCAAGTAATCCGCTTGAGGCACGCGGTTCGCCTGGATGCTGAAACAAGTTCAGCATGACGTCAATGCGAGAAACAATCCGTTTCAATCGTTTCCATTTACGCGCGGCGGGCGATCCCTATCTTGGCGGCAACAACGGAGGTTTTCCATGACCGACACCAATACGATGACCAAGATCGAACGCCGCCCCTTTGCCAGCCTCGGCCATGCCGACCACGGCTGGCTCGACGCGCGGCACCATTTCAGCTTCGCCGATTATTACGACCCGCAGCGCATGAGCTGGGGCGCGATCCGCGTATGGAACGACGACAAGATCGCGCCCAATTCGGGTTTCCCGGCGCATCCGCACAAGGACATGGAGATCATCACCTATGTCCGCACCGGCGCGATCACGCATCAGGACTCGATGGGCAACAAGGGCCGCACCGCGGCCGGCGACGTCCAGGTGATGAGCGCGGGCACCGGCGTGCGCCATGCCGAATTCAATCTCGAGGCAGAACCGACCACGCTGTTCCAGATCTGGATCGAGCCGACGCGGACCGGCGGCGCGCCGAGCTGGGGTGCGAAGCCTTTCCCCAAGGGCGACCGCTCGGGCAAGTTCGTGACACTCGCCAGCGGGTTCGCCGAGGATGCCGACGCACTCCCGATCCGCGCCGACGCGCGCGTCATGGCGGCGACCGTCGCGGCGGGCGAGACGCTAACCCACACGGTCGGCGAGGGGCGTCATGCCTATCTCGTCTCCGCGACCGGCGCGATCGAGATCGACGGCCAGCGCTTCGACGCGCGTGATGGCGCGGCGTTGTCGGGCGGCCAGACCGTGACGATCACGGCGCTCGAAGACGCCGAAATCGTTCTGGTCGACGCCGACTGATTCCCCCCTGGGCGGGCGCGAGCCTCCTCCCATCGCACCTGCCCAACCCCCTCCCGTCCGCGGGAGGGGGATCCCCCAAGGAGTATGTGAAATGCCCAAGGTCCTCGTTCTCTATTATTCCTCTTACGGCCATATCGAGCAGATGGCCGACGCGATCGCCGAAGGCGCGCGGTCGGCCGGCGCCGAGGTCGATATCCGCCGCGTCCCCGAAACCGCCCCGCAGGCGGTGGTCGAGGCGGCGCATTTCAAGACCGACGCCGCGCATCCCCTGATCGAGGGGCCCGACGCGCTCAAAAACTATAACGCGATCATCGTCGGTTCGCCCACGCGTTTCGGTCGTATGTCGAGCCAGATGGCGTCGTTCTGGGATACCGCCGGCGGCCTCTGGATGAGCGGCGCGCTGCACGGGAAGGTCGGCGGTGCCTTCACCTCGTCGGCGACGCAGCATGGCGGCAACGAGACGACCCTGTTCTCGATCATCACCAACCTGCTGCACTTCGGCCTGACGATCGTCGGGCTCGACTACGGGCATCAGGGCCAGATGGGTCATGATGAGGTCGTCGGCGGCGCCCCATATGGCGCGACCACGATCGCGGGCGGCGATGGCAGCCGCCAGCCGAGCGAGACCGACCTGGCGGGTGCGCGCTATCAGGGCCGCCGCATCGCCGAGGTCGCGGCGAAGCTGGCCGCCTAAGGTGCGGTCGGGGTGACGGGGGTCGGACCGGCCTTCGTCGCCTCGACCAGCGAATCCCCGCCCAGCACGCGGTACAGCGTCACCAGATTGCTCGCACGGGTCAGTTGCGTCGTCACCAAAGTGCGCTCGGCCGAATAGAGCGAGCGTTGCGCGTCGAGGCTTTGCAGGAAGCTGTCGATCCCGCCGCGATAGCGCTTGTCGGACAGCTGGTAATTATCCGCTGCCGCCGCGCGCAGGTCGCGAGTCGCGTTCAATTGATCGGTAATCGTGCCGCGCCGCGCCAGTGCATCGGCGACTTCGCGAAACGCGGTCTGGATCGCCTTTTCGTAGGTAGCGACCGCGGCGTCGCGTTGCGCCTTGCTGACATCGATGCCGGCGCGGCCAGCACCGGCGCGGAAGATCGGGTAGCTTGCCGCACCCCCCGCTTGCCAATTGAATGCGCCGCCAGTGAACAGCGCGCCGAGCGCGTTGCTTGCGATCCCGATCAGCCCGGTCAGCGAGATGCGCGGGAACAACGCCGCGCGCGCCGCGCCGATTTCGGCGTTGGCGGCGCGCAATTGATATTCGGCATCGACCACGTCGGGGCGGCGCAGCAGGATCGAGGAATCGAGCCCGGCTGGCAATTCGGCCAGCGTTGCCGCCGCCTCGTCGATCGACGCGGGCAGCAACGCCGGATCGACCGGCGCGCCGACCAGCAATTGCAGCGCATTGACGTCTTGCGCCAGCAAGGTCGTCTGTTGTGCGAGGTCGGCCTTGGCGGTGTCGAGCACGAGTTCGGCCTGGCGCAGATCGGTGCGCGGCGCGATGCCGCCGTCGAGGCGTTTTCTGGTGAGATCGACGCTCTTGGCCGCGCTGGTCGCGGTGTCCTGCGCGATCTTGAGCAGACTCTTGTCCGAACCGTAGCTCAGCCAGGCATCGGCGATATCGCCGATCATGGTCAGACGGACGGTGCGTGCCGCCGCTTCGGTCGCGAAATAGCGGTCCTGCGCCGCGCTGGTGAGCGACCGGACGCGCCCGAACAGGTCGAGCTCGAACGAGGTGATGCCGAGCGTGGCGTCGAAGCTGGTGCGCGTGCCGCCGCCGGTCGATCCGGTGCTGCCCCCGGTCGTGCTGCTGCTGCTGCTGCTGCTGCTGCTGCCGCCGCCACGCGCCGTCACGCCGCCATTGGCGTCGATTTCGGGGAGCAGCTCGGCACGCTGGACGCGATATTGGCCGCGCGCGATCGCAATGTTCGCCGCCGCAATGCGGAGGTCGCGATTGTTGGTCAGCGCTTGCGCGATGATCGTCTGGAGCCGCGCGTCGCGAAAGATGTCCTGATACCGCACCGCGGGCAATGCGGCTTCACTCGACCGCAGATAGGCGTCGCCAACCGGCCAGCTTGGCGGGACGGGCGCTTCGGGACGAATATAATTGGGCGCGAGCGAGCAGGCGGTGAGCGATGAGGCGACTAACAATGTCACGAACCTCTCCGTAACTCCGGCCTTGTGCCGGGGTCCACCTAGCTCCAGACGGCATCGTCCGCTGAAGCGCGGATGTCGGGACAAGCCTGGCATGACGGTCGGGTAGAGGGTCATGCCGAAGCCTCCGGCGCGGGGTGCTCGTGATGCAGCCGCTTTAGCGCATCGCGCGTCGTGCGGCGGACCAGGACGAAGAACAGCGGAATGTAGAACACAGCGAGCAACGTCGCGGTCAGCATCCCGCCGATCACCGCAGTGCCGATCGCGATCCGACTGTTCGCGCCCGCGCCGGTCGAGATCGCGAGCGGCAGCACGCCGAAGATGAACGCGAAGCTGGTCATCAGGATCGGACGAAGCCGGATGCGCGCCGCCTCCAGCGCGGCATCGATCACGCGCTTGCCCTGTTTCTCGGCCTGTTCGGCGAACTCGATCATCAGGATCGCGTTCTTGGCGGCGAGGCCCATCGTCGTCAGCAAGCCGATCTGAAGATAGACGTCGTTCTGCAACCCGCGCAGCGTCACCGCGAAGACCGCGCCGACCAGCCCGAGCGGGATCACCAGCAGCACCGCGACGGGGATCGTCCAGCTCTCGTACAGCGCGGCGAGGCACAGGAACACGACGAGCAGCGACAGGCCGTACAGGATCGGCGCCTGGCCCGATGCCAGCCGCTCTTGGAACGACGCACCCGACAGTGCGACCGACACCCCGGGAATTTGCGCGGCGAGGCTCTCCATTTTCTGGAGCGCCTCGCCCGAGCTCTTACCTTCGGCCGGTTGGCCGGAAATGCCGTAAGATGCGATGCCGTTGAAACGCCCGAGCGACGTCGGCGCGTTCGACCAACCGGTGGTGGCGAACGCGGAGAATGGCGCCATCTGCCCGCTCGATCCACGGACATACCATTTGCCGATATCCTCGGGCGCGGCGCGGTACGGCGCGTCGCCCTGGACATAGACGCGCTTTACCCGGCCGCGATCGTTGAAGTCGTTGACGTAGCGGCCGCCCCAGGCGGTCGATAGCGTGGCGTTGACATCGCTCTGGGTGAGCCCGAGCACCGACAACTTCTGCGGATCGATGTTGACCCTCAGCGTCGGCTGGTCGGGCAGGTCGGCCAGGCGGACCGCGTTGAGGTCAGGGTCGGCCTTCGCGGCAGCGAGCAATTTGTCGCGCGCCTCGCGGAACTGGTCGCGCGTCAGCCCGCCGGTATTCTCCAGCTGGATGTCGAAGCCCGCCGCCTGACCCAGCCCGCGCACGGCGGCCGGCACGGTGGCGAAGAACTCGACGTCGCGCAGCCCACCCAGCGCGCGGGTCGCCCGGCGGGTGATCGCGTCGGCACTATTCTCGCTCCCTTTGCGGTCGTTCCAGTCGGCCAGCGCGACGAAGCCGCGGCCGGCATTCTGGCCGCCGCCGCCGCCGCCGCCCGCGCCCGCGACGGTCAGCATGGCGGACACGTTCTTGCCCTCGGTCTTGGTGAAATAATCCTCGATCTGTTGTTGCGCAGCGCGCGTGCGGTTGATCGTTGCGCCGCCGGGGAGGTTGAACTGGATCTGGGCGAAGCCCTGGTCCTCGGTCGGCAGGAAGCCGGTCGGCAGCCGGACGAACAGCAATACAAGGATGACGACGATCGCGGCATAGATGCCGAGGAACAGCCATTTACGGTCGACCACGCGCGCGACCGTGCCGGTGTACCAGTTGACCATCCGCTCGAAATTACGGTTGAATCCCTCGCGTGCGCGCAGCGTCTTGCGATAGACCCAGGTGTCGTGGTTCTCGTCCTCCTTGCGCTTGAGCAAGGTCGCGGTCAGCGCGGGGGTCAGGATCAGCGCGACGATCACCGACAGCACCATTGCCGACACGATCGTCAGCGAGAATTGGCGGTAGATAACCCCTGTCGATCCGCCGAAGAACGCCATCGGCAGGAACACCGCCGACAGGACGAGCGCGATCGCGACCAACGCGACCTGGATTTCGCCCATCGACTGGATTGTCGCGTCGCGCGGACTCATGCCCGGGTTTTCGTGCATCACGCGCTCGACATTCTCGACCACGACGATCGCGTCGTCCACCAGCAGGCCGATCGCGAGCACCAGTCCGAACAGCGTCAGCGTGTTGATCGAGAAACCCGCCACCGCGAACACGCCGAACGTGCCGAGCAACACCACCGGCACCGCGATCGTCGGGATCAGCGTCGCGCGCCAGCTCTGCAGGAACACGAACATGACGATAACGACCAGGATGATCGCCTCGAACAATGTCTTCACCACATCGTTGATCGACAGTTTGATGAAGGTCGTCGAATCGTTGGGAAAGTCATAGGCGTAGCCGGTCGGGAAGCTCTTCGACGCGGTCTCGATCTGCTTCTTGACCAGCTCCGCCGTGCTCAGCGCGTCGGCGCCCGGAGCCAGGCTGACCGCGATGCCGGCGCCCGGGTGTCCGTTGACGCGGCTCGTGGCGGCATAGCTTTCCGCGCCCAATTCGATCCGCGCCACGTCGGCCAGCCGTACCGACGATCCGTCGGGCTGGCTCTTGAGCACGATGTTGGCGAATTGTGCCGGAGTCGACAGCCGCGATTGCGCGGTAACGGTGGCGTCGAGATACTGGTCGGGCCCGCTCGGCACCGCGCCGATCTCGCCGGCGGCGACCTCGGCGTTCTGCGCGGTGATCGCGGTGACCACGTCGCCCGGCATCAGCCCGACCGCGGCGAGCTTGTCGGGGTTCAACCAGATCCGCATCGCATATTGCGATCCGAACACGTTGATGTCGCCGACCCCCTTCAGCCGCCCGATCGAATCCTGCAGATTAGTAACCAGGTAGTCCGACACGTCGATATTGGTGCTGCGATCAGTCGTGTCGTAAATCGCCGCGATCAGCAGGAAATCGGGGTTGGCCTTTGTGACCGTCAGCCCTTGTTGCTGGACCTGCTGCGGCAAGCGGCTGAGCGCTTGCTGCACCTTGTTCTGGACCTGGACCTGCGCGATGTCGGGGTCGACGCCCTTATCGAACGTGACACCGATCGTTACCTGGCCACGCGACGAGGAGTTGGTGCTGAAATAGAGCAACCCGTCGATGCCGGTCAGCTGTTGCTCGATCACCTGCGCGACGCTGGTTTCGAGTGTTTCGGCGGACGCGCCGGGATAGCTCGCGCGAATGTTGATGTTGGGCGGGGCGATGTCGGGGAATTGCTCGACCGGCAGCGTGAAGATGCTGCCGGCGCCGATCAGCATGATGATGATCGCGATCACCCACGCGAAGATCGGGCGGTCGATGAATATCTTGGACATGGCCGGTCAGCCCGCCTTGCCGCTGCTGGCCCCGGCTTGATCCCTTTTTGGCGGCCCGATACGCTGGGGCGATCCGGCCGCGACGGGCTTGACTGGCTGGCCCGGCTTCACCTTGCCGACGCCCTCGGTGATGACCTTGTCGCCGGGCTTGAGGCCCGCGGTGACCACCCAATTGGCCCCGACCGTGCGCGTCGTGGTGACCGGGCGCGCCACCGCCTTGTTGTCCGCGCCGACGACATAGACTTGCGGATTGCCCTTGGCGTCGCGAGTCACCGCGACTTGCGGAATCAGGAAGGCGTTGGGCTCGGTGACCTGCGCGAAGCTGGCGCGGACGAACATGCCGGGGAGCAACAATCCCTGCGGGTTGGCGAAGCGCGCGCGCAACGTCACCGTGCCGGTCGCGGTATCGACCATCGCTTCGGAAAATTCGACCGCGCCGGTAAGGCCGTAATCGCTGCCGTCCTCCAGCTTGAGCCTTACCGCCGCGCTGGCCGGGGTGGCGCCGCCATTGGCGAGCGCGCGCCGCAAGGTCAGCAGCTCGGCCGAGCTTTGCTGGATGTCGACGTACATCGGGTCGAGCGCCTGGATCGTCGTCATCGGATCGGTCTGGCTGGCGGTAACCAACGCGCCCTCGGTGAACAGCGATCGTCCGATCTTGCCGCCGATCGGCGCGGGGACCGTCGTGAACCTCAGGTTGATCCGCGCGGTGTCGAGCGCGGCACGGTTCTGGTCGACCGATGCGCCCGCCGCGCGCGCCGCGGCGGCGGCGTCGGTATAGTCCTGCGCGGCGACCGCCTGGTCCGCCGCAAGCGGCTTGTAGCGCGCGGCCTTGACCCGCGCCGCCTCCGCCGATGCCTGCGCGCTAGCGAGGTTGGCCGACGCCTGATTGGCGGCGGCTTGATACAGGCTCGGGTCGATCTGGTAGAGCGGCTGGCCCTTCTTGACGTACGAGCCCTCGGTGAAGAAGCGGCGGCGGATGATCCCCGATACTTGCGGGCGAACTTCTGATGTCTGGAAGGCGTTGGTTCGTCCAGCCAATTCGGAGATCAGCGGGACCGCGGTCGGCTCGACGACGACATAGCCGACCTCGGGCGTGCCCTTCGCGCCGCCCTTGCCACCCTTTGCCGCGTCGTCGCGCGCGCCGCAGCCGGTCAGGGCGAGCAGCGCCAGCGATAGCGCGGCGATCAGGGGGCGCGCCGAGAGCGATCGGCCGTCAAAGACAAGCATGATGGGCTAGTGGTTCCCTGACTGGTGCAAGTCAAACGGCGGTTTGTCGCAAGATTTGTCAGGAACGCAACGCACCGATCGTCATTTGGCTGCGATCAATATTCGCATTGGCGCCTCCTTGGCGCCCGACAGTTGTAGCGTGTAACGGCCCGCGGCCAGCGTGAAGTCGACGATCTTGCGGATGCCCGAGCACGGCGCGCCTTCGGTGTGCGCGGTGGAAACGAGGGCCTTGCCGTTACCGACGACGTCGATCCACGCCCCGGCGTCGAGCGCGATGCGATAAGTGCCGGCGGTGGTCACGTTGAACTGATAGACACCGCCGAACGTGCCGGGCTTTGGCGCGCGGTTGGGAGTGGGGGTAAATACGACCTTGGCGACCGGCTGGAGCATTAGCCCGGTGCCCTGCCCGATCGCTATCGGCCCCGTCGTAACCGCCGAGATGGTGTTCCACGCCTCGAGCCCGGCAGGCGGCGCCACTGCCACCGTGCAAACCGGCGCAGGTACAGCGGGGGAAGGCGCGGGCGCGGCGGATTGAAGTGCCAAAGCGAGCAGGACAGCGATCATCTGGATAAGCCTTTCGAGTCGATGGACATGCACTATCGATTGCGACGGTCATTGGCGACCGTGGCAATGCTGGCAATCGGGCGGCGTTTCACGCAAGATAGGCGGCATGATCCTCCACGATTTTCCAATGTCGTCGGCGAGCTTTCGGGTCCGCATCGTCCTGAACCTGAAAGGGCTGGCGTACGAAAAGCGCAGCTATGCGCTGCGCGCCGGCGAGCAGCGTGCGCCCGATTATCTGGCGCTCAACCCCGCCGGTCTCGTTCCCGCGCTGGAAGTCGACGGCCTGCATCTCGGCCAGAGTTTGGCGATCATCGACTATCTCGATGCCGTCCATCCCGAACCGCGCATGATCCCCGCCGATCCGATCGCGCGCGCGCGGGCAATGGAGATGGCACTGACGATCGCGTGCGATATCCACCCGATCAACAATCTGCGCGTGCTGCAATATCTTCAGCACGAACTGGGGCAGGACAAGCAGGCGGTCGACGGCTGGTACCGGCACTGGGTCGAAACGGGCTTCGCGACGCTGGAGACGCTGCTGCCAGACACGCCGTTCGCGGGCGGCGATGCGCCCAATATCGTCGATGCCTGCCTCGTCCCGCAAATCTACAATGCACGGCGCTTCAAGGTCGATTTGACCCCGTTCCCGCGCGTGACGGCGATGGCGGACCGCGCCGGCGCCTTGCCCGCGTTTGTGGCAGCCGCGCCGCCGCCGCTGTGATGGTGATCGACGCATTCTTATTACAGGCCCGGCGGTAGCGCAGGTCGTGGCGGCTTTTTCATAGGTTGGAGCGAATGCGACTCGCTTGTGTCACCGTACGATTTGTGAAAGATTGCTCCGACTCTTGAACGGGAGATAGTCATGCAGCTTGGTGAATATTTGAGCACGCAGCGTTTTACTCCCGTCCTGCCAGCTGTTGAAGACGCGGTATGCGGTGTCGACCTGATCGATATTCCCTGCCGCATCATCAACCACAACAAAGAACAGGTAGTTTTCAGCTATTTGGGTCAGCAATACCAGATGGCGGTATCCGATATCGTCGCGGCTTCGCGCCCGGCCGTCATTTCCGGCTTGCCTGGCGCGGCGGGACTGCCAGCCTTGCTGAAGGTGAGAGCGCAGGCCGAGATTTCGGTTTATGCGCCACTGACGGCGTTCATGCTGGCGGGCTGCAAACCGGCGATTTTCACCCTTCCGGACCGGACGGCGATTGGCGGCACACGTGAAATCTACAATGCCAAGGAGCGTGTCTGGCTTCTGGAGAACGGGATCTGCAGTGAGGACGAACTCGATCGTCGCAAGCTTCATGCGGAAAGCACGATGACCACCGGCGACTCGCCACCGGACGTCTCCGATACGACGTGCTGGGGAACGGCTTCCGATGATCCTAGCGGCGGGATACACATCGATGATTCGCACACCGACGATACGACCAGCACGCCCACGCTGGACGATCTTCACAACGACGACCCATATACCTAAATTTCTCACGTGAACGGACGTACCGTCGTCATCGTCTCATCGACGGACGATGTGCACGCGGTCGCGGTTGCGCGCGCACTGGAGGCGCGCGGCACTGCGCACCGAATTCTCGATTTTGCGGATTTTCCGGAACCGAATTCGATTTCCCACTCATGCGGCGGTGGCAGGCCTGGAGCGGTTCGCTTCGGCGATTTATCGCTCTCCGAAGCAAGCGAATATTCCGTTTGGTTTCGACGACCGCGCCAGCATGGCGTGTCCCCGACACTACATCACGACTATGCCGACTATGCTCGGCGGATGACTCGCCTGACGGCAATCAGCGGGTTGGCTGCGCACGCCCGGATCGTCGTTAACCGGACCGGCCCCAACGATCTCATCCATCATAAGCCGTACCAGCTGGAGCTTGCGCGGGTGTGCGGTCTCGCCATCCCAGAAACGTTGGTGACCAGCGCACCGGATAAGGCCAGAGCCTTTGTTGAGCGGATGGGCACGTGCATCATCAAATCGCCCGGAAGCTGGCGCTATCGGCTCATCGAAACCCGACCGCTGTCGTTGGCGAGCGATTTCGATTTCGATCTCGTCCGCTATTGCCCGGTGATGCTCCAATCTTTCGTGGATGGCGATCGGGAATTCAGGGTGACGATTATCGGGAACACCGTTTTCGCCGCCGCGATCGATCTCAGCCGCTCCGACTTCAAAACGGACTCGCGGTTGGGCGAGGGGCGATCGGTCACGGCGTCGGAATTGCCCGATCAAACCCAAAGGGCCCTGCTTCGCTTCCATGCAGCGAGCGGTCTCGAATATGGTGCTTACGACTTACGTTGCGATCGGAACGGTGTGCCACATTTCCTGGAGGTCAACCCGGATGGCCAGTATCTCTTTATCGAGATCGAAACCGGTTTGCCGATCAGCCACGCGGTCGCTGCGCGGCTCGCTGAAGGCGTCCGGCCGACTTATTAGAAATCGACCAACGGCGGGTTCGTGGTTCGCCCTAGAGCAATTCGCCACAATGTCTGGTTTTAGCATGCCGTATCCAGATCGAACGACGGAGACGTGGGCCAAGCGGGTCGCTGCCGTTGGTGACCCCTACGGGAATCGAACCCGTGTTTTCGCCGTGAGAGGGCGACGTCCTAACCGCTAGACGAAGGGGCCGTAGAGCGGGACGCGGCGCATTAGGGCGGCGGGTGCGGGGCGTCAAGGAAGTTGCGTCGGGCACGAAAATCGGGCCGATCTCGACTGATCGTTAACCATTTCTCGCGTACACGCGAAGGATGATTAGTCGGCTGAAAGCATTGAAGACTTTGATCGCGGCGGCGCTGTTCGCGCTGCCGTTGCCGGCATTCGCCCAAAGCGCGACCGAACTGTTCACTCCCGAAACCGTCGCGGCGAGCGGCGACATTCGCATCATCGGTGTCGATGGCGAGACGAGCTGGCTCGACGGCGGGTACGGCAAGACGCGGTTCGACACCGATTCCGCGAACCGCGGGTTTCGCATCGAGCCGCAGGCGGTCGAGGGCGACCTGATCTGGACGCCGCGCTTCACCTGGTCGCTCGGCGGGACGGTGGTCGCGACCGCGCAGCAGGGCCAGGACAATGCGGTCGACCTGTCGGAAGCGTTCCTGACCTACAAGCCGTTGCTCGGCGGCGGCACCAAGCTGGTGGCGCGCGCCGGGCTGTTCTGGCCGCCGGTCAGCCTGGAACATACCGGCCCCGAATGGCGCGTGCGCGACACGATCACGCCCTCGGCGATCAACTCCTGGATCGGTGACGAGGTAAAGGTCGGCGGGTTTGAGGCGCAAATGACGCGCTCGATCGGCGCCGGGCGGTTGAGCGCGACGCTGGCGATCTTCGGGCTCAACGACACGGCGGGTACGCTGATCGCGTTTCGCGGCTGGGCACTCCATGACCAGAAAGCGGTCGCGTTCGGGCTGCAGCCCTTGCCGCCGCTCAATCCGTTTTTCGCGATTTATACGCAGGCGGCCAAGACGCGCCCGGTGATCGAGCTCGACAATCGCCCCGGCTTCTACGGCAAGCTCGACTGGGCGCCGACCGCCTGGCTCGACTTGCAGGCGTTTCACTATGACAATCGCGGCAATCCCGAGGCGGTGACGCCGACCTTGCAATGGGGCTGGCGGACCAGGTTCGACAATATCGGCGCGGTGCTCAGCTTCGGCGACTGGCAAGTCAAGGCGCAGGGGATGGCCGGCCGCACGCTGATGGGCTTCCCCGAAAACGGCCGGCTGTGGGTCGATACATCGTTCCGCTCGGGCTACGTCATGACGACGCGTAATTTTGTGCGCGGCTCGGTGTCGCTCCGCGCCGAGGCGTTCGGGACGACCAGCATCGGGTCCGAACTCGGCCGCGACTGGTCCGAAAAAGGCTGGGCGCTGACCGCCGCCGGGCGCCGCGACATCGGCAAGAACCTGTCGGCGCTGGTTGAGGTGCTGCACATCGACAGCAGCAAGGAAGCGCGTTCCTATATCGGGGTCGCGCCGCAACAGGACCAGACATTGGTCCAGTTCGCGCTCCGGCTACACCTATGAAGGGATTGTTTACGCTGCTCGGCTAAGCTCGCCCGATATGCGTATCTTTGCCCCGCTGTCGTTCATCTTGCTGCTCGGCGCCGCGCCGCCACCGCCGGTTGCCGGGGTGACCGTTGCGGTACGCGGCCCGAACGGCCAGCTGATCGCCAACGCCGTCATCATCGTCCACTTGGTCGGCCGCGCCACGCCGCCGGCACGGCCGGGTACGGGCTATGCCGTGCGTCAACAGAATATCCAGTTCGCCCCGTTCCTTAGCGTCGTCCCGGTCAACGCCGACGTGTCGTTCCCCAATTTCGACCAGGTACGGCATCAGGTCTATTCGTTCTCCCCGGCCAAGCGCTTCGAGCTCAAGCTGTACGCCCGCGAACAGAACCGCACCGTGCGGTTCGACCGCGCCGGGCCGGTGTCGCTGGGGTGCAACATCCACGACCAGATGACCGCATTCATTTACGTCACCGATAGCGCCTACACCGCGCGCACCGACGCGTCGGGCAATGTCAGCCTGCCCGGCGTGCCGCAGGGCGCGGTGACGATCAGCGTCTGGCATCCCTATCTGCGCGCGCCTGGCAACCAAGTCTCGCGCCAGATCAACCTTGGCGGCGGCGCGCGCGAGAGCTTTACCGTGGCGCTGCGTCTGCCCCCATCGACGTCGTCTTCCTACTGATGACGCTCGCTCTTCGCCTTCCCCGGTTTCGCCGGCTCCGCACCCGCCTCGCGGTGCTGTACGCGGCGCTGTTCGCGGCGGCGATGCTCGGCATGTCGCTGACGCTGCTGGCGATCGCCGAACGCAGCGCCACCGATCAGGTTCAGCGGGAGCTGGCCGCCAGCGGCACCGTATTCGACCGGCTGTGGAACCAGCGCGCGGCGCAGCTCGGCGGTGCCGCCGGGTTGCTGGCGCGCGATTTCGGATTCCGCGCCGCGGTCGCGACCGGCGACAAGGCGACGATCGTCTCGGCGCTCGATAATCTCAAGCGCCGGATGGGGGTGCCGACAGCGTTCGTCGTCGGGATCGACGGCAGCGTCACCGGTCTTGCCCAGCCGAAGCTCGCCGGACAGGCGGCGGGGCTGTGGACTGCGCTCGACGGCGGACAGATGTCGGGCGTCGTCCAGTTGGGCGGCAGCGCGCGGCATGTCATCGCCGCACCGATCCTCGCGCCGCAGCTGACGGGCTGGGTGGTGTTCGCCACCGACCTCGACGCGAAGGAAATGCAGGGGCTGCAAAGCTTGTCGGCGATCCCGATCCAGGCTGCGGTGTTCCAGCGTCGCGCCGGCGGGGAATGGGTCGACCCGGCGGACCGCGAGGGCGGGGCGCTGTCGGGGTTCATCGATCGCGCAGCCAGCGATCGGTCGGCGTCCGACGTGACGACGCCGAACGGTACCGCGCTCGCGTTGGTCAAGCCGTTGCCGGTGATGGCCGGGTCGCCGCAAGCGGTGCTCCTGCTGCGCTATCCGCTCGACCAGGCGCTGGCCGGCTATCACCGGCTGCAATTCGCGATCCTGCTTGCCGGGTTGCTCGGGCTGCTGGCGACGATCTGGGCGACGATCCGCATGGCGCGGTCGATCACGCGGCCGATCACCCTGCTGGATGCCGCCGCCGCGCGGTTGGCGGCGGGCAACGAAGCGTCGGTGCCAGTCGAGGGCAATGACGAGTTGTCGCGGCTGGCCGAAAGCTTCAACCGCATGGCGACCGACATCGCCGAGCGCGAGCGGCGCATCACGCACCTGGCGTTCAACGACACGCTGACCGGGCTGCCCAACCGTGCGCATTTCCTCGAGCATGTCGAGCACGAGCTGAAGCTGGCCGAGCGCAACGACGAGCATGTCGCGGTGATGATCCTCGACCTCGACGATTTCAAATCGGTCAACGACACGCTGGGTCATCCGGTCGGCGACGAGGTGTTGCGCCGAGTCGCGACGCGGATCGACACCGACCTCGCGCAAAGTTTCGTCGCGCGGCTGGGCGGTGATGAGTTCGTCATCGTCACCCGCCAGCCGGCCGACGGCGAGCCCTTCGAACGTCTCGCCAAGCGCGCCGGGGACGCGGCGGCGGAGCGGATGAAGATCGACGGCCACGACGTGACCCAAGCCGCGAGCATTGGCATCGCCATTTCGCCCGCCGACGGCGCCGACGCACGCTCGCTGCTCAAGCATGCCGACCTCGCACTCTACCGCGCCAAGGAACTTGGCCGCGGCATGTTCTGCTTCTTCGAGGAAGCGCTCAACGAGCGCGCGCAGGAACGCCGCCGGATCGAAAGCGACTTGCGCACCGCGCTTCACGAAGGGCAGTTCGAGCTGCATTTCCAGCCGCTGTTCGACCTCGACGCCAACCGCGTCGGGTCGTTCGAGGCGCTGATCCGCTGGCACCATCCGACGCGCGGGATGATCGCGCCGATCGATTTCATCCCGGTCGCCGAGGATACCGGGCTGATCGTCGAGATCGGCGCATGGGTACTGCGCGAGGCATGCGCACAAGCCGCTGCGTGGCCGAGCCATGTCCGCATCGCGGTCAACGTGTCGTCGGTGCAGTTCCGCCGCCCTGGCTTGAGCGAGACGGTGATGCAGGCACTGGCGATGAGCGGGCTCGCGCCCGAACGGCTCGAGCTGGAGATCACCGAATCGATCTTCCTCGAAGGGCTCGATACGACCACGCGGCTGCTCCACGGGCTGCGCGCGATCGGGGTGCGTATCGCGCTCGACGATTTCGGCACCGGCTATTCCTCGCTCAGCTATCTGCAGAGCTTCCCGTTCGACAAGATCAAGATCGATCGTTCGTTTATCCAGGACTTGCTCACGCGCCCCGGCGCGGTGGCGATCGTCCGCGCGATCACCGACCTGGCGCGCGCGCTGGGGATGGAAACGACGGCCGAAGGCGTCGAGGAAAACGGCCAGCTCACCGAACTGCGCAAGCATGGCTGCTCGTCGGTGCAGGGCTATCTGTTCAGCCGGCCGATCGACGCCGCCGCGGTTCGCGATATGCTGGCAGAGGAGCCGCCGCGCAGCGCCGCCGCGGCGTGACTCGACGAACGGCGGAACCGTCGGAGGTTTTGCGCGTCTTTCCGTTTCTGTAGCGTAACCGTCGGGTGACCGGCGACGAGCTGCACCGGAAACAGGAAGGAAACATCATGCTTTGGACGATCGTCGTCATTCTGCTCGTGCTGTGGGCGCTGGGCTTTGCCATCCATATCGGCGGCGGGTTGATCCACCTGTTGCTGGTGATCGCGCTGGTCGTGGTCGTCGTTCGGCTGATTCAGGGTCGCCGCGTCGTCTAGGCAATAACATCTGCGGGTCGGCGGCATATCGCCGCTGACCCGCCTGATACGATTCCATTTGTGATCCCGGCCCCAAAGGGTGGATAAGGGCGCGTAACCGGCGCTCATTTTCCTTGGGGGTATTCGATGGCGGTGTGGATCGTACTCGGCGTTGTCGCCGTTCTGCTCATCTACCTGGTGATGATCTACAACGGGCTGGTCCGCATGCGCGCGCTGGTCCGCGAGGGGTTTAGCGGGATCACCGTCCAGCTCCGCCGCCGCGCCGATCTGGTCCCCAATCTGGTCGCGACGGTACAGGGCTATGCCACGCACGAGCGCGAGGTGCTCGATCAGGTCACCGCGCACCGCGCCGACGCGATCAACGCGCAAGGCGTCGATGCGACCGCCAAGGCCGACGCCCAGATGACCGGGCTGCTCGGCAAGGTAATCGCGGTCGCGGAGGCCTATCCCGACCTCAAGGCCAGTGCGAACTTCCAGCAGCTCCAGACCGAGCTCGCCGAGATCGAGGACGAATTGTCGAGCTCGCGGCGATACTACAACGCCACCGTCCGCGACCTCAACACCGGCATCCAGTCATTCCCCAACGTGCTGATCGCGGGGCCGATGGGGTTCAAGGAAGAGCCGTTCTACGCCGACGATCTGCCCTCGATATCGGTCGCGCCCAAGGTCAGTTTCGGCGCGGCTGGAGCGTAAGGCGTGCGCCTGCTCGCGCGTTTCCTCGCGGTCGCCTTGCTCGCGCTGCCGATAGGGGCGGCGGCGAGCTATCACGGTGGCGGACCGGCGCCGGTCCCGGAACCGGCCCCGGTCGCGGCGCCGGTGCTCGACGAGCGTATTCTGAGCTTCGTCAGCGATGTGAAGATCGCCAAGAGCGGCGATCTCGACGTGACCGAGACGATCACGCTCAATTCGACCGGCGACCAGATTCGCCACGGCATCAACCGCGATTTCCCGACGACCTACCGGACCAATTACGGCCAGACGACGAGCGTCGGGTTCACCGTCCTGTCGGTCGATCTGGACGGCAAGCCCGAACATTACGAGCTGATGAGCCAGAGCAACGGGGTGCGCGTGCGGATCGGTGAGGCCGAGACGTTGATCGACCCTGGGCAGCACATTTTCGTGATCCATTACCGCACGACGCGGCAGATCCATTTCGGCGACAAGACCGACGAACTCTACTGGAATGCCACCGGCAACGGCTGGATGTTCCCGATCGACATGGCGGAGGCACGGATCACGCTGCCCAGCCCGGCCGCGTTCGGCGAGCGCGCGGTCTACACCGGGCCGGATGGATCGACCGCGAAGGATGCCGAAGTGGTGTCCGAAGGCCCCGGGACGATCGTGTTCCGCACCACCGCGCCGCTCCCGGCCTATGGTGGCCTGACCGTCGCACCGGCTTTCCCGAAGGGCGTGGTCGACGCGCCGAGTGCCAGCACGAAGCTCAGCTGGTGGTTGCAGGATTGGGGCGCCGCGTTTGCCGGCATCCTGTCGCTGTTCGGGGTAGGTTGGTTCTATTTCCGCTCATGGCTGACCGTCGGGCGCGGCCCGCGCGCCGGGCCGGTGGTGCCGCTGTTCGCGCCGCCGAATGGGCTCAGCGCGGCGGCGGTGCGGTATATCTCGCGGATGGGGATGGACAACCGCGCCTTCACCGCGGCGATCGTCGAGCTCGGCGTGCGCAAGCAAGTGCGCATCACCAAGGAAGGCGACGGCTGGTTCTCGAAGGGCACGACGACGCTCGACCGTACCGCGCACGACGCCAATCTGCCCGCGCCCGAACAGGCGATGATCGACAGCTTGTTCGGCGGCGGCGATACCTTGGAGCTCAAGCAGGCCAACCACAGCACGCTGCAGGCCGCGCGGTCGGCGCTCGAAAGCGATCTCGAGGCGGCATATTGCGGGCCGTTGTTCCAGAAGCACGGCGACGTCGCGGGGCTCGGCCTGCTCGCCCTGCTGGTGGCGGTGGTGTTCGCGTCGTTGATCGCCATCGCGACGCGGGGCTCCGCGGCATCGTCGGTCGAACTGTCGATCCCGTTGCTCGCCGCGGGCAGCATGATCCTGGCCTGGTGGCTGCGCCGCGTCGCCCAGCGCAGCAAGGGCGCGGGGATGTGGTTCGCGTGGATCGGCGTGGTGATTCTGATCGGCCTCAGCCTGATGTTCGCGTTCGCCGCGGTCACCAACGCGCTGGCCGCGGGCAAGTTCGCGGTGCTGTTGCCGCTGCTGGTGTTGCCGGTCGCGCTGACCGCGTTCCGCTGGATGTACGCGCCGACGGTCGAGGGGCGGCAAGTGATGGACCGGATCGCCGGGTTCAAACAATATCTCGGCATTACCGAGGAAAACCGGCTGGAAGTGCTCCACCCGCCCGAAAAGACCCCCGAATTGTTCGAGAAATATCTGCCGTACGCGATCGCGCTCGACGTCGAGAACCATTGGGCGAACCGCTTCGCCGGGGTGCTCGCGGCGGCAGCGGCGGCGGGGACGACCGCGGGCACGATGGGGTGGTATGTCGGCAGCGGCAACATCTGGGACGACCCCAGCGGGTTCGCCGGCAGCGTCGGGTCGTCGCTCAACAGCGCGGTGTCGTCGGCCGCGACATCGCCGAGCAGCAGCAGCGGATCTGGCGGCGGCGGATTCTCGGGCGGCGGCGGCGGGGGTGGCGGCGGATCGGGGTGGTAGGGTAGCGGGGCGGTTGGCGGGGCGGGCGCGAGCGAAGCCCGCGCTGTTACGTCGGACGGGTCGAGCGGCTGGGCCGCTCGCCCGCCGGCCGGCCGCGCCGCGAGTCTTTGGATAGCGTCCGCTAACCAAAGCCGCGGCTTGGCTTCCCACATTTCCCGCAGAACGCGCAAGAATCGCATAGCCGCGCGCACGATCATGTCCGCCGCCGCGATTTGCGCGCTGCCGGTTCGACCGGGTCGGGCCACACCACCGGCCCCAGCCGCGCCTCCGCCTCGGCGCATTGCTGACGATAAATTTCCGCGCGCGCGATCCGCTCGCGATGCGCCGGCACCATGTTGCGCCGCTCCGCCCACAACACGCGCAGCGCCCCCAGCAGCAGCCGGTCGTCATTCTTCTTGCGCCACCCGACGACCGTGCCGCGCCACATGATCGGAATCTGGTCGGGGTCGGCGAGCCGATCGAGCACGCGAGCGTGCGCGGCGGTCGCGCCATGCTCGATCGCCCGGTCCCACGCGTACGCGAAGCCGCTATGCTCGCCCGCGCGCCGCCGCAGCTGATAGGCCGATCGCGGCGTCATCCCCACCGACCGCGCCGCCATCGCCACCACCGCGCACCGCGCCAGCGCGGCAACGAACGCGCGCTGCACCTCCGCGGACCAGCCGCCGGTGATGTGGCGCGTTTGCGGAACAGGGGTGAAGGTGAGCAGGTCGCGCGGCGGCGGGGGCGGCAGGTCGTCGTGGCGGGACATAACGGGAACATACTATGGGGTGGAGGTTGTAGGAAAGGGTGATCTGCGCACAAATGCGTTCGTTTGATAACGGCCAAGATTGCCAAAAAGCGACCGTTCGGTCGGCAGATCGCGAACGTCCGCTTATGGTGGCAAGGGGGCTGTCAGCTTTCGGCGGACTGAACTTGGAAAGCCGCCGCCTTTCGAGGTAGTGGAAGGACATGCCCGACACGCGTTTCGTAAAACTCAATCACGACTGGAACGCCGAGCCTAACGACCCGGGGGAGCAGATTAGCTTTGCGTCCGGTGTAGTTGAACTCGCCTTCAACCTGAACCCTTGGGCTTATGAGGCCGATGAGGGCGCGCGCGCTTTGCTATATTTTAGTGGAGCGGTGAAATGGCGGCTTGGCTCAACTAACGACGAGGGTTGGTATCGAGGGCAATGTCGATACGGCAAAGCCGCACCCGAGTGGGGTGAGTTTTATGAGATTGGCGGTAGCGATCCACTACGCGATCAGCCCAACGATTGGCATGAAGTAGGCCCACTGAGGGCAGATGCGCGCCACTTTCTTTTCTACCTCAGGGATAACACGTTCGAATGCATAGCTGCGGATTGGTCGCTCCGCCGTTAGTCGTCCATCCCGCCTTGGACGTCCGCTTTGAGGGCTGGTATGACAAACGAGCAGCGACCGACCTTGGGTCGTTAGCGGTCGCTCTTCGAACGCCCTACGCAGCGACGTTTCATATTGGGCGGTCGCCCGGGCAAGCGCCGCCTGACGCACCCTAATGAAGCGCCGAAGGATCAAAGCGATCACCACGAACGACACAACCATCGGAGCGATAAACGCGACGGCGTCGGGTCTATCTCGCCAGAACGCGTAGTAGCCAGCCATCAAAGTGAATGTGGCAGCTCCAAACCAAAAGATCGCAATGTAAAATGACATGGCTGCCCACGAGCGGTGTGGCTCAGGCCGACCGGTTTGTCGGTTAATGGTGTAGCGAAGTAGCGGCAGCACTGCGCTCCAATACCATTCGAATTGAACGTCCGCTATTGGGTCGATAGCGGACGTTCGCCGGCGGACTGATAATGCCCCTTAGGTCGAAAACCGCGTCCAATGCGCGCTCACCGCGCATGCATGAAAGCTTCTCTAAACTGAACCAGATCGCCAACCGCGACATCGGATACCGCCCAGAAATCGAGATCGCCCTGACGCCAATGGATCAAGTTGTATCCATCCCCGGCGGTCGCGACCGGTTCGACAAGGGTGCCCACTGGCCACACGAAAAGGTTGATCGTGTGGAGCCGGCGGCGATAGACGACCGCCGCGACCGTTCGCCCACCGACATAATCGAGCCGCCCACCGACCAGCGGAAAACCTTGCGGTGTGAGGTCGGGGGTCGGTGGCGAGAAATCGATCTTGCCGTTGAACCACGGTTTGACGACATGCCGGTCGGACGTCGGGATATCGACCAGGTGATCGGCGAGCAGCGAGCGGACATGGCTCGCGACGAGCTGTTGTTCGAGCCCGGTAGCGGCAGGCTGCGCGGTCGTCAGCATCAGCGCGAGGCTGGCGGCGATCGCCGCGCCGGCGCCCCCGCTCGCCCAGCCAAGCCGCGCGGGCCACGGATTTGCGCGTGCCGGTGGGGGGAGTGCGGCCTCGATCCGGTCACGCAACGCGGCGGGCGCGGTGTATCGAAACGCGTCGTCGCTGAGAGTGCCGCGCATCGCGCGCAATTGCTCGAACGCTGCGGCGCAACCCGCGCAGCCGCGCAAGTGCGCCTCGACCGCCGCGGCGTTGGCGGCGTCGAGCTCGTCGTCGAGCAGCGCATGGAGCATCATTTCCTTGTCGGCGCACGCGGTCATGCCTGGCGCTCCTCTCTCGCTTGGTCGCGGACCGGCAGCAGCAGCTTCGCCAGCATCTCGCGCGCCCGCGCCAGCCGCGACATCACCGTGCCGATCGGCACCGCGGTCAGCGCGGCGATCTCCCGGTACGATAGTTCCTCGATCTCGCGCAGCACCAGCGTCTCGCGGAACGGTTCGGGCAAATCGGCGATCACGCCGCGCACCGTATCGACCTCGCGCATCCGCGCCAGCGCGGCCTCCGGCGTGTCGGTAGCGTCGTCGGCGACATTGGCTACCGCCGCCGCCTGTGTTTCGGACAAGGCGACTTCGGACAGCATGACCCGCTCGCGCCGGACCTGTTCGCCAATCCGGTCGCGCCAGCAATTGCGCACGATCGCGAACAGCCATGCCTTGGGCGCCCCGTCGCGGTGGGTGTCGAACGCCTTGAACGCGCGCAGGAACGCTTCCTGCACGATGTCCTCGGCGACGATGGCGTCGCCGCTCAAATAGCGCGCGAAATTATACGCGGCGTCGAGGTGCGGCAGCATCGTCTCACGAAACCGCGCGCGTGAATCGGGCACGACGTCACGCCCACCCACCAGTCGAGGACGAAAGCCGCCGATCATCCGCTCCCTAGTCTCCGTCAGCGCGCCGCGACGACGATCTTGCCCGTCATCATCGGATGGAGCGAGCAGAAATAGGCGAACGCGCCTGCTTTGGTGAAGGTGAAGCTGAACGACTGGCCGGTGTCGAGCACCTTCGAGCGGAAGCTCTTGTCGGTCGCGACGACGGTGTGCGGGATGTCGTCGTCATTGGTCCAGGTTACCGTCTGGCCGACCTTCACCGTCAGCGCCTTGGGACCGAAGGTGAAGTTGGAGATATGGACCTTCGCCGGCGCGGGCGCAGGGGCGGGCGCCGAAATGGCGATCGTGGCGGGAACGGCGAGCGCGGCGATGCCGGCGGCGAACAAGATGCGGTTCACGGATAATCCTTCAGGCGAGAGTGGAATCGACCAAGGCGATCGGGTGTGCGCCGCGCACGAACGCGACATCGGTGATCCCCAGCACCGCGCGTAGCTGGCCGGGCGGGACGAGCTGGGGGCCGGGAGAAGGGGCGCTCCCGGGCGCGGGCTGGGGAAAGGCGGTCGATCGGGCGGTGTGAAAGGTCATCCGCCCTTCAACCTTTTGCGCGATCTGGTGGATATGACCGTTGAGGATCGTCACCGATCCGAAGCGGCGGAGCAGCGCCAGCGCCGCTTGCGCATCGCCGGTGCCCCAACCCCACTCCGCATAGACGGTCCATAACGGGATGTGCGCGAACACGACGATCGGCGTCGAGGTCGCGTGGCCCGCCAGGTCGCGCCTAAGCCAGGCGAGCTGATCCGCGCCGAGATTGCCCATCCCGCCGGGCTTGAGGTCGGCCACGTTGACCAGCCCGATGAAATGCACGCCGCCGTGATCGAAACTGAACCAGCCAGCGCCCTTGCTGTCCTTGCCGTAGCGCGACAGGAACGTCTTGCCGCCGCCTTCATCGACCATGTCGTGCTCGCCGGGGACGAAGAACGTCGGGATGCCGGTTTCCTTGAGGATCTGGTCGGCATCGTCGAATTCGTCGTCGCGCGACAGCTGCGTGATGTCGCCGGTGTGGATGATGAAATCGGGCTTGACCGTCAGCGCCCTCACCTTGGCGATCGCCTCGCGATAGGTTGCGCGCGCGTCGGGATTGGCGGGCTTAGCGAAGCCAATATGGCTGTCGCTCAGTTGGACGAACGTGAACGCGGCGGGTGACGAAGCGGGCGCCGCCGCCGCGGAATCGATGATCGCGCTCGATGCGATCCCGCCGTTGAGCGCCCACAGCGCGCCGGTGCCCGCCCATGCCATGCATTTCAGCGCGTCGCGCCGACCGGCCACAAAATCGTCTTCGTGCATTGCTGGCTCCAGGATGGTCCTGAAGCCAAGACTGGGGCGCGGCCAAATTTATTCCCCGAGGCGGACATGATCCAAAAGTTTGGCGATTACGTTTTACAAACCCGTCTAGAGAAACAGGGCTATTATCAGCACGACGCCGGCGCCTGCGATCGCTCTAGACACGACTGTATACCAGAACCGCTTAGGGTATTCGGCCCGTGTCACGTGGTCTTCCCAGTGGAGTAGCCGACCCCGCGCTATGCAAACCCAAGTTACAATAGTGACCACAGCCGCAGCGAAACCGGCAAATAGAAGGTGGTGGGGCATCACTTCGGCCCTGACTCTACCGACTTAGGCTTCACGATCTTGCGCATCCGCTCGTCAAAGCGGGCATCGTGGTCATTGATCATGGCAGTAGCCTCGCACGCGTCGTCAATGTCCGCTATTGGGTCGTAAGCTGCCATTGTTGGAATATCGCAGGAACAGCAACTATGGCGGCCGACCTGGTCAAAAGCCGACAGGCGGCTACCAGCTAAAATTAGCGGGTTAGCCGCGTCCTTCCGCCGCAGCGAAGCCGCGGACCTCGCTCAGGATGCGGCCGAACGGCGTCCGTCGCTGACCATTTCATCCTAAGCATCGTCCGCGACCGATGCTATTGCGGCGGCGAAGGGGGCGCCGATGATGGGCTGGGTGAACGTCGCTGCGCTCGTCATGGCGGTCGCGCCATTGCCGCCGGCGGGCGCGCGCACGGCGGTGGAGCTCGATGCGCTGGCGACGCTCCGGTATCGATCGGCGCAGACCGAGACCGTGGCGGCGCGGGTCGCCGATGCGCAACTGGTGGCGATGCGCGCGCGGATCGATGCGGGCGACAAGCAGCTCGTCCAGACCCGCAACCAGCTCGCCACGCTCCGCGCCGGGGCGCGTACCGACAAGGCCAGGATCGCCACGCTGGAAAAGCAGGCGGAAGCGATGGTCGCCGATCTCGCCGCGCTGAAGACCGGGTTCACCGACGAGTTGGCCAAACGCGACGCGCAATATGCCCGCGATATCGCCATCCTGCAGACCGCGGGCGAGCAATTGCTCGCGACGCCCGAGGGCGCACGCGCGCTGGCGCTCTACAACGAAGGCGGGCCGGGCGCGTTCGAGGCGGCCGATGCCGTGCTCGCGCAGATCGAGGCGGCGCGCGACAAGGCGCGCGAGGAGATGGCGAAGAAACAGCTCGGCGACGATCGCCGTGCGCGCGCGCAATTGGCGCTCGACGCGCGCGACAAGGGGCTGACGACGACCGCCATCGTGATCGCACGGTGGGAGGCGGTGGTCGCCGCCGATCCCGGCACGCAATGGGACTGGATCCAGCTCGTTCGCCTCTATCGGGGCGAGGCGCGGATGGATGACGCGCGCCGCGCCGCCGATCGTGCGCTGGCGACCGCGACCGATCCGCGCGGCAAGTCGGTGGCGTTGACCGAACTGGGCACCATTGCGGTCGCGCGCAACGATCTGGCCGGCGCGAAGACCGCGTTCGCGCAGGCGCTCGAAATCGACACAGTGGCGATGGAGAAGGACGCCACCGCCGATACGGTGCGCGACACGCTGGTGACGGTCGTCAAGCTCGGCAATGTGCTGTTGGCGCAGGGCGATCCGGCCGGGGCGCAACGCTATTTCGACATGGTTCTCGCGCAGCAGCGCGCGTTGCTGGCGCTCGATCCGACGTCAGCGAGCCTGCGGCACGACGTGATGGTCGCGCTGTTCATGGCCGGCGATGTCCGCATGGCGCGCGAGGATTTGAAGGGCGCGGCGGCGGTCTATGCCGAGGGGATGACGCTGGCGCAGGCGCTCGCCGCCGAGAGCCCGACATCGGTCCCCGCGCTCGACGACGAAGCGCGCGGGCTGATCAAGCTCGGCGATTTGCTGCTCGTCGCGGGCAAGCCCGACAAGGCGCTCGCCACCTTCGACGGCGCGCTGACCGTGCGGCGCGCGCTGCTGACGATCGACCCGGAGTCGGCGTCGGCGCGCGACGCGCTGGCGACCGCGCTGCAACGCGTCGGCGACGGCCGGCTGGCGACCGGCGACACGACCGGTGCGCGGACCGTTTACGAAGAGGATTTGGCGCTCGCCCGCGCGCTGGCTGCTGCGAGTCTGGGTTCCGCGAACGCGCAACGCGGCCTGATGGTCGTGCTGTGGAAACTCGCCGCGATGGGCGCGCCCGGCCATGACTGGGCCGCGGTGCTGGCCCAGCTCAACACGATGAAGGCGGCCGGGCTGCTTGCCGCGAGCGACCAGCCGCTGTTCGCCGAAGCAACCGCCCGCGCCGAAGGAAAACCCTGGCCATGACCGCGATCGTCCTGCTCTCGCTCCCCGAAGACCGCGACCGCGTCGGCAAGGTGCTTAGCGCCTTGGTCGGCGAGCGGCTTGACGTCGTCTGGCGATCGGTCGCGCCCGACGACCCGCATTGGGCGGCGGCGATCGCCGAGGCGCGCGAGGCGCGCTGCGTGCTGTTCTGCTGGAGCGACGCGACGCGCAGCGAAGCGGCGGCGCCGTTCCGCCGGCTTGCGGCCGAGGCGCTGGCGGCGGAAACCGCGGTCGGGATCGAGCTCGATCGCGGCGCGGTGCCGCCCGATCTTGCGGCGATGACGCTCTACAGCCTGGCGGGCTGGCGCGCGCATCGCCACGGCCTGTGGCGCGCGTTCGCGGGGCGGATTTTCTACAACGACATCGTCTCCGCGGCGAAGTTCAAGGCGGCCGGCAAGGACCCGCCGTCGCCCGCCGCGCCGGCCAAGCTGCTCGCGCGTCAGGCGTGGGTCGCCGCGGTCGGGATCGGCGCGATCGTCGGGATGCTCGCGCTACCCAAGGCGGTCTACAACACGATCCCCTGGCCGCGCTGGAACGAAGAGCGCGCCTGGGCGGCGATCCCGAAGGGGTCGTGCCCCGGCCTCGCCGCGTTCATTCGCGACTGGCCGGACGGAAGGCACGGCGGCGAGGCGAAGGACCTCTACGCCGCGCGGACGAAGAAAGCGCCCGCGTGGACACCGGTCGAGCGGATCGCGCCATTCTTCGTGTCGGCCGCCCATGCGGCGCCGTCCGCCACCGAAGCGGGCGCGCGCGCGGTGGCACTCGGTCGCGCCGATGCCGAGGCGCGCAAGGCATGTCAGGGCTATGTCGAGGCGGCAGGATCGCGGCTCAAGGGTGTCGGCGTTTCGCCCGGCGACGTGACGTGCAACGCGGTCGGCGGCGGGACGGTATGCTCGGTCGCCGGCAACGCCAGCTGCCGGCTGGAGGAGCTGGTCGACAGCGGCGCGGAAAGCTGCCCGATTCCCGGACGAAATTAGGCCGCGTCCTTGCGCCGCTCCTTGAGTTCGTCGTTGAGCATCTCCGCCAGCAGGAACGCCAGTTCCAGCGACTGGCCCGCGTTCAACCGCGGGTCGCAATGCGTGTGGTACCGGTCGCCCAGACTCTGCTCGGTCACGTCGACCGCGCCGCCGGTGCATTCGG